>NZ_JARXWL010000003.1 GCF_029893325.1 Enterococcus sp. PF1-24 | reverse complement strand
GAGCGAAAAGTGATAAATTGGAATTATTATGAAGAAGATTACTATATCGATCCTAGAGGCGTTCGCTTTAATTTCCATGCGTATCGTGAGAAAACTGATAAAGAAGGATTTGTCAGAGTTTTAAAAGAATATCATGCCGAAAAACTTGATGAAAATCAAAAAGTGATACCTGAAGCATTGACCCCAAAGGGGTACCTAAGAAAAATCAGTGTCAATCCAGCATGGGAATATCATAAAGCCAAACAAGCAGAGATGCTTTCAGCACGGGAGACCAGTAAAATTTATGCACGGAGAAAAATAGATGTAGAAACAGTCTTCGGATTTATGAAGGCTTGTTTAGGTTTCACACGTTATACAGTTAGAGGGATAGATAAAGTCAGAAAGCAATCTGGCATTTTAATTACCGCAATAAATATGATGAAACTATCAAAAGTAAGATAATAATAATTAAATCATACCTAAAAAAACAGAAATCCCACAAAACCATAATGGTTTTCATAGAATTTCTTTTTTTTGAAACTACGAACATAATTTACTTATGTCACAGCCCCTATTATTAAATAGTTAGGAGCTAAAATCGTGATTACAATCGGCCCTTATCAAGCTGAATCTGATCAAGCAAGCATTATTCAGCTTGCTGGTAGACTAGCTGATAGCACTTTTTGTCCTGAAAAAACAACAGTTCAAACCTTCAAAAATACACAACGCAATTTAATGCTTAGTGATTTAGAGAACTTACCAGCAACTACCACGATTTTAGTTGCCAGAAATGCGAATAAAGTGATTGGCTTTATTCAAATAGATGAAAAAACTGACTGGCTAACTTTGACTAAAATCGGCCACATTGACCGCTTAGCTATCGCTGAAGATTTCACAGAGCAAGGCATTGCGACAAAACTTTTAGCTGCTGCTGAAGAAGTGGCCAAAAATAAAAATTATCACCAATTAACCTTGATGGCCTTTAACGATAATGTTAAAGCACTTAAATTATATGAAAAAATAGGCTTCAAGATTGAAACTGTAGGTATGGTTAAAAAACTCGACAAATAAGAAGCTAGCCACTTAGTCCCTGACTAGTTTCGCTAGCTTCTTATTTTACTTTTTATTAAATATTTGATAATCCAACTCATTAACTGATTTACCAACAATAATCGCTGAAAAAACATCTGAATTTACATTTAAAATAGTACGCAACATGCCCACGAACCATTCTACTCCTGCAAAAACAGCAATACTTTCTACTGGCAAACCCATTTGTGGCACAATAATCGCCAACGAAACCAAACCAGCTCCCGGCACCACCGCATTAGCCAAAGACACAAAAGTTGCTAAAACTGATAAATACAAACAATTTTCGATAGAAAATTCAATTTGATATAGCTGGGCAATCGTCACAACAGTAATCGCCATGTGCATCGCTGAACCATTGCTATTTAACGACATCCCCAAAGTTAAAACTAAATTCGCTACTCGCTCACTTAAGCCAATTTTATTACGGCTTTCCGCTAAAGCTGTTGGTAAAGTTACTGCTGAAGAAGTGGTCGCTAAAGCCATAATTGACATTTCTCTAGTATTACGAATTAATTGTAGCAGACTCACCCGACAATAAATACTAATCACTAGCGCCCATAAAGCAATAAAACTAAAGGTTGCCACAGCATAAACTAACAAATATTTCAATAATGGCAAAACAATGCTTAAGCCTAATGTACTAATCGTTGAACTGATTAATGCCGCAATTCCGATTGGTGCAAAAACCATGACAAAACGAATTACATTTAGCACTAGCTCATTAAATTCATCTAAAAACTTACTAAATAAAGATTCAGGATGACTCTCTTGATATTTACTTAAAGCCAAGCCGAAAAAGATTGAAAAGATAATAATTTGTACAATAGAACCTTCTGACAAAGCTGCAAAAATATTATTAGGGAAAAAGCCTACAAGCGTTTCATGAATCGAAATCGTTTGTGCACTCACTGCATTACCAGCAATCTCTCCGCTAGCCACACCGTTCCCTGGTTGAAATAGCTTCGCAAATAAAATTCCCCAAGCTGCTGCTAAAATTGAAGACGTACCAAAAACTAAAATCGTACGACCACCTAAATTAGTTAGTTCCTTTAAACGAATCCCACCAACAGCTTGAATAATTTGCCCCATAACTAATAATGGAATCGCCATTTGCATTAATCGTAAAAAAATAGTTCCTACAACTTCCAACTTCTGAGAGAAGCTAGGAAAAATAATTCCTAGCACAATCCCCAAAGCTACTGCCAAGATAATCTGTTTTGTCAAAGAGATTTTTTTCACTAGAAGCTCCTCCTACTCTACAATTTAAGATTATCAACCATTTCCCCTCAATCAGCTGTTATTATTACAAGCTGCTTATTTTATTGATTTTTCTAAAAAGTAGAGAGGATGAATCGATTTTTTATTGAACAATTCGTGTTCCTGCGCCATCACTAATTTTAAACAGATTTTCAATTGATGTAATGATTGTTTCCCGATTGACTTGCCCTTTTACAAAATCAATAGCAGCTTCAATTTTTGGTAACATACTGCCTTTTGCAAATTGATTTTCAGCAATATATTTTTCAGCATCTGCTATTGTTATAATCTCTAAAGCTTGTTGATTTGGTTGATTGAAATTAATATAAATATTATCGACTCCCGTTAAAATAATCAAACGATCCGCCTGAATATTTTTCGCTAAAACATTAGCTGAAAAGTCCTTGTCAATAACCGCCTCTACTCCTTGAAATTCACCAGTTTCTTTCATTATAACAGGAACGCCACCACCACCAGCGCAAATCGGAATCATATCTGCCGCAACCAAAGCTTTAATTGCTGCTTTTTCAACAATTCGTTTTGGTTGTGGGGAAGCCACTACTTTACGATAGCCTCGACCTGCATCTTCTTTAAAAATACTACCTTCTTTTTGCATTTCCATTTCAGCTTCATCTCTTGAATAAAAAGGCCCGATTGGCTTACTTGGCTCTTGGAAAGAAACGTCAGCAGGGTCCACTTCTACTTGCGTAACTACAGAAACTGCCTCTTGGTTAACCCCTTGTTTTTTCAACTCATTTTGAATCGCTTGTTGAATCCAATAACCAATGCTACCTTCGGTCATAGCCACCCCGGTATCTAATTTCATCATGGGCGTTTTTTCTGATTCCGCTGCTTTTTGCTGAATTAATAAATTACCCACTTGTGGCCCATTCCCATGACAGATGACTACTTTTTCACCACTTTTAATAAATTTAACTATATCAACCGCTGCTTTTTGTACGACAGCTTTTTGTGCGTCATCAGTGGGAATATTTTCTAAAATAGCATTCCCACCTAATGCAATTACATTCAATCCCATCTTGTTTACTCCTTCTGATTTTAATTAAACTGCTTCTTTTTTTGAATCGCTTGCCAAGACAGCAAAAGCAAGTAATCCTAAAGTTAATAAAATGCAAGCAAGATAGAAGCCGACTTTCATAGAACCTAATGAATCTGCTAAAAAGCCTGTCACATAAGGAGCTAAAATCGATCCTGACATCCCCACAAAATTATAAGCACTCAATGTGGTAGATAATGAACCAGCTGGCGCATTTTTCGTTACATAAGCAACTATAATTGGATCTAAAGCTAACTTACCAGTTAATCCATATAAAATTAATACAGCAATTAGCAATGTCCGATTAGTTACAAAAGCAATTGAAAAGACTGATAAAATAGCTAACGGTACTAAAACATAAACCAATTTTTTAGTGCTACCAAACTTATCAGCAATTCTGGCAAAGATTAAAGCGCCAGGAATTGAAGCCCATGGAACTAATGAAGAAATAAAACCAACACTAGTGCCCGCAAAGCCACGTTCATTAATTAAGAATGAAGGCAACCAAGTAATAATCACGAAATTGGCATAAATACTTGTAAAACATAGAATAAAGGCTGCTACTAAATTTTTATTTTTAATAATTGATTTTAAAGAAACTTTTTCTTTTGGTTGCACTACTTTCTCTGTAGTTGCTACTTTATTTTCATCGCCAGGACGAATCACTCGTTCTTTTAATAAAACATAGAATAAAATACCAACAATCAAAGTCGGAATAGCCATAATAAAGAAAGGTTTGCTCCAATGTTCGCCATTATCCAACACTAATTTACTTGATAATAAATAACCACCAGAAGTACCAAATGCCATCCCACTATTAATAATTGCTGTTCCTAAGGTCAATTTTTCTTTGGGAATCGCTTCTGTGGATAGCGCATATTGAGGGCCATAATAAGCCCCTTGACCGATTCCCGCTAACGCACGAATCACTAAGAACATTACAAAAGTCGTAGCTAAACCACTAAAGTAAGTCATCACCGCCATCACTACAAAGCCTACCGCGATTACTAATTTTCGACCTAACTTATCGCCTACCATGCCAAAAGGAATTTGGGCAATTGCATAAGTTAAGAAGAATATACTATTAGCTAAACCTAATTGCGTATTAGTTAAACCAAATGTTTCTCCCACAACTCCCATAATTGGGTTAAAAATTGTACGAGTCGCATACATTAAAATCCAACCGCAAAAGAATAGCGCAACAACTTTCATCCAATAATTGTTACTGACACGAACGGCACCTTTATTTTCAGCGTCTTTCATCTTATTTCCTCATTTCTATTTTTTATTAGTTTTCAAATTTCTGATATTTTGAGCATATTGTAAAGCTAAATAACTCCCGTAAGCTAAATCTTTCCCAGAGGTATGACCAATTGCTAAGATCCTTTTAAAAGCCTGAATAATTTCTGTAATCGTTTTTTCTTGTTGAATACTTTTGAAAAATTTTAAAACAGGTAGGGAAACTTCTTCTTGCAAAACACCTAACAGATAGGCTTGACTGATGTCAGTTGTCTGCAAATTAGTTCTGTTTTGTAAATAAATACTTAGTTGTTGTCCTCTTGTTAATTGCAAAACTTTTAAAGTTGCTAAGTAGGCTACCAATATATCATCGCCACTAGGAGTTAATCCTTGCCCTCTACCAAATAAGTAATCCACCACAGATGCTATTTCGGTTTCCGCCAAAAGTTGTGGTGAAACCAACTTTTCAACTATTTCCGTTGGGATGTTTAAACCAATTTTTGTTGGCAAATCAAAACTTGCTAATGCTGTTAGTACTTGCTGCAGTTTTTCATAAGATATTTCAAGGTGTGGTAGCTTTAAAGAATAGGCTTGCCCCTCAATCAATGAAATCTTCAGCGTTTCTGCAAGCGTATAAATAATTAACTGGTCATTTTTTATTTTTACAAAATTGCCTATTTCAATTTTTGTTAACAAATTTTCCACTACTATCCTAGGTAAATAAATACCAAAATTAGATAAATAGTTTTGGTAACTAGAAATATGCAGTAATTGCTGACCGATTTTTATATTGAAGGAATGACTGAACACACTATGAATATGTCCAGTCTTTCCAAATTGTTGCAAAGGAATTAAGCTTGCGCTAATCAACACTTCATCATTCAACTTTAATCCCTAGTTTCTCAGCATAAGCTTCTAAAGCTTTTTCAAAGCAACCAAGAGGTGCTCTAACAGTTCCCGCACCCACTTGCCCAACTCCTGCTTCTTTATGAGCGATTCCGGTATTAATAATCGGTGTAATGCCAGTTTCAACGACTTTACGAATATCAATTCCTAAACAAGCTCCTTGAAAATCCCAAGTCGGAATCGTATAAGTTGGATTATGGGTCATACAAATCGTTGCCATTTCATTTGAAATATCTAACGCATCTTGGAAACCACCTGCGCCTACAAAACGAGTGACCCCAGGCGCTGCTACCATTGCCATCGCACCAACCCCAACGGTTTCAGTAATTGCGCTATCACCAATATCTGGGTTGCCATCTTCTTCCGTAAAACCGGTGAAATATAGACCTTTTGGCGTATTTACTGGTGCGGTATACCACTGATCGCCGGTTTCCGCAATCCGCACACCAAAATTCACACCATTACGGGTCATCGTAGTTACGATAGTCCCTTTTGTGCCTTCGCGAGCTGAATCAACAATCGCTTTCCCAGTCGCCATCATAATATTCAAGAAAAATTGATCTGTATCAGCTAAGAATTTAATCACTTCATATTTTTGTTCTTCGCTAATTGCTAATTTAATAATTAGCGGTGAAATTTCTTTTAAGAAATTTAATGAAGCAGCGATATTTCTTTGATGGAACTCATCTCCCATCGTAATGGAGCGCGCGATTAAAACATTTAAGTTCACGCCTTCTTCAGAAAGTTGTAATGCTTGACTAATCGTTGGGCCTAAAACATCCCGCATCCATTGCAACCGGGTTACCACTTCTTCAGAGTAAGCACCAAACCGTAAAACTTTGCCAATGCCTTCATTCATTGTGCAATAAGCACGCTTGCCATCTAATCGATTTTCAACAACTACTACCGGCATATTGCCAGAAGTGATGCCGCCCATCGGTCCAACTGCCTGTACATGATGGCAAGGAATAAAGCGCACTTCGCCAGCTTCCAACATTGCTAAAGCCGCTTGTTCATCAGCTGCCCAACCTTCAAATAAGGCGGCACCGATACAAGAGCCTTTCATAGGACCTGTCATTTCAGAGAAAGACAGTGGCGGCCCTGCATGTAATAAAGTTTTTTGGGTTTCATTTAATTCTGGAATCACTGATTTAGCAGCAACGACATCAATTAAGAAAGGTTGAGCTTTGCGGATTTTATCCACGACTACTTCATTATCTTTTTCAATTTCAGCAGCATGTTTATCTAAAGCATTTAAAATTTTAATCATTTTTTTATTGCCATTGGCTCTTGGGCGCCAATTAAATTGTTCTGAAGCACCACCATATTTTTGAATGGATTCATTAAAACTTTGCAAACCGACATTAATAATGCGTGGCTTGCTATTTAAAAGCTCCATTACTTTATCGCTAACTGCTGGGATTGCAACTTTCTCGCCAGCGTATGGAATCACTGCTTTATCTTTTTCAGTAATTGTAATACCTTTTAAAGCTAACGCTAACTGAACGGCTTGAGCATTACTTGGTGCCACCATTACGCCAGCAGCTTGCAACTTCGCAACTGTTTCGTCATAACCTTGAGGGTCTTTATCAGTTCCAACAACCGTTGCTACAAAATACAAAGGTCGACCAGCAATTTTCGCCGTCTTTTTAGCAGTTTCGATGGCTGGAATTAGTGCACTAGCCATATCTTCATGAGCACCATAACCTAAAACGACATCTAATAAGATAACGCCCGTGCTTTCATCTTCGGCATATTCTTGAATCATTTTAATCCGCACACCAGGATCAATCATTGGATGTGGTTTTCCTTGAGTATAAATATCATCACCTAAATCAATTACATCATAACCATTAGATTTAAGAATATAACCTGATTGCTTAATTAAACCTGATAGCCCTAAGGCTTCAGAAATCATCATGCCAGCTTCAGCAGCTAAAGTGCCTCCAGAATATAAACCTTTGACAACTTTATCTTCCTGTAAAATTTCAATATCTGGCACAACAACTTTTTCAAAATAATTATTTTTAACAGCAACTTCACTGGCTAAATCAACCGCAATTTTTGCCGTTTCCTCTAAAGTATGCGCAAGATAAACTTTCCCTGCATGAGCTTCTGGATTTTCACCTAAGAAGATAGCTACTACTGGTTTAGAGATACTTTGTAGTAATTGCACCACTTCATCGCGAACTTCTTTTGCAGGTGGTTTAGAGATGACACAAATCACATCGGTTGGTTCATGGTTTTCTAAGGCAACAATCGCATCTTTAACCGTGGTTGCATCTACCGCTGCATTTAAATCCCGACCGCCTGTACCAATTGCATGAATTACACCACCGCCTAAGCGATCAATAATCGTGGTTACTTCTTGAATCCCCGTTCCTGAAGCTCCGACAATTCCGATATTCCCCGGTGCAACCACATTCGTGAAAGCAATCGGAATACTTGAAATGATGCCGGTTCCACAGTCTGGTCCCATCATTAACAAACCTTTTTCATGAGCTAACTTTTTCAAACGAACTTCATCTGCTAACGCAACATTATCAGTAAAAGAGAAAACATGCAGACCTTTTTCAAGAGCCTTCTCCATTTCATCAGCACCATATTCACCAGGAATTGAAAATAAAGCAACATTTGCATCAGGCAAATGCTCCAAGGCTTCCTCCCAAGATTGCGCAACACTTTCTTTCACCCCAGTATTTTTAGTGGATAAATCACTTAAAAATTGATCAACTGTTGGTAAAACGACCTCCATAATATCCGCTACTTCACTATCTACCACGATCATTAAATCATTAGGAGAAGCCGCTTGTGCCTCAGTAGTTAACAAATTAGTATTTGCTAAGATATCTTTATTGGCATCTGTTCCCATCATGATTTGACTCATCTGAATGCCGTCAATTGCGTTAATATCATTTGTTAACAGCATCAAGTTAATTGAGTCTTGATAATTATTTTTTAATATTACAGTTTTTAACATAAAGAACCTCCTTATTTTTCTACCCTTATGAATTTCTGGAGTATTAGTATTTACAGCCAGCTGTTTTTTTCTTACAATTGCATTATAGCTTTTGTTGTTTTCGCTTTCATTGACTAAAATTCTAAAAACGAAGCTTTTTTTTATCCAAAAAGGAGAAAAAGATAATGTTAATCCATGATATGATACAATTAGAAATTTTCGCGACTTGCAAAGTTTTAACAGATAATATAGGTATGAAAAATGAAGTAGATTCGGTTATGGTTTTAGAAGCCACTGATATTGAAAAATGGGGACGTAAAAATCAAGTGATTTTAACTTCTTACTATGCCTTATCCGATTTAAACGACCAAGATTTAAAAGATTTCTTACAGAAAATGGCAAATATTGGTTCTAGTGCTTTAATTGTTAAAATGGATCGTTTAATCAAAATCATTCCTGACGAACTAATTTCTTTATGTAAAGCTTTCAAGATCCCTTTAATAAAAATTGAAAAAGATATTTCTTACGAAACAATTGTTTTAGCCATTTACCGACCTATTTTAAATTATCAGTCTCACGTTTTAAAAACCTATTATGAAGTCAGGCAATCTTTCACAAAAATCGAAAAGAATTTGCCTTCTTTTGACCGAATAATGGAGACTTTTCAGGAGTTAATTAAGCGTGAGTGTCAATTATCAATTCCTGATAAAAAAATTCATGTTCAATTACCTATTCAAAAAGAAAAATGGGTTGTATTAGATGCGCTTCCTTTGAAAAATAAAGAATTTACAAAAAATCAGTATGAATTGTTAACTCTTTTTTCCCAGCAAGCCGCAGAAATTAAGGCTTTAAAAACTACTTTTCAACACCCATATTTTAACGAAGTTACTTTGTTAGTGTATGAAAATGGTCGGGTTTTTGATGATATTGATTTAATGATTATTGAAAATTTGATTGATATTATTAACGAAAAACTTCAAATGGAGTACTTGCTAAAAAAAGATCGTTATAATCGTTTAAATAATTTGAGTAATGCTTTATTAACAGGTTCAAATATTACGCTAGAAGAAAAAAGTAGCTTATTATCCGAAATGGAAATGGATTTTCATGAATATTACCAAGGAGTAGCTATTTCCTTTAAAGATTCTTTAGTTTTAGAAAAACGCAAAGATATCCTGCAAAAATTAAAATTTTTGGCTCCTCATATGATTTACCATGATAATCCTGGGCACTTAATTGCTTTATATAATTTAGCAGACGAAGCAACAAAAATTACACCTTTAAAAGTGCAACAATTATTTAAAGATTTTTTCACAGAATTTCCAGAGTTAACTTGGAATATCACAATTAGCCAACTAAAAGAAAAAAATCAGATTCATGAAATCTTAACAGAATGTTTAGATGCTATGAAGTTTAATCAAACCTTTTTCGTCAACAAGTGTTTATCTATTGAAGAATTGGGAATTTTCCGTCATTTTATTCGTAATAATCAATTGACAGCGATTAAAGAACTAATTCCTCCAGTTTTGATACAGCTTTATGAAAACGAGCCTACTTTATTTGCTACGTTAGCTAGCTTTTTAAGAAATGATAAAAATTACCAAAAAACTGCAGAAGAACTATTTCTTCATGCTAAGACCGTTCGCTATCGGATTAATAAAATCAATCAACGCTTCAACAATGATTTAGAGAAACCTTTGCTAATGTTGAATTATCAAATTGGCATTTACTTATTAGAATGGGAGCGCAAGCAAAAGGAATAGTGTATTTTTTATGGAAGGAAGCTTTAAAATGAAAGACATACACAGCTTAAGTTCAGGTTTACAATATACTGTCCATACAGTCCCACAAACTGTAAAATTCCAGAAAAATATTCTTTATTTTCATGGTGGTGGTTTAATTTATGGTACCCGCAACGACTTACCTGCTACTTTATTAAATATCTTTTTAGAGAGCGGATATACCGTGATTAGCGTTGACTATTTGTTAGCCCCTAATACTTCACTAGTGGAAATTTTAAAATCTGTACAGGCAAATTTTTCTGAACTAATGACTACTCATTTCCCAAAAGAGCCAGTCATTTTGGCAGGTCGTTCTGCGGGAAGTTACTTAGCTTTTCAATTAGCTAAACAGCTTCAAAAACAACCGTATCCGCAATTAATTGGGCTCATCAATTTTTATGGCTATACTGACTTAGAATTTATTTTTCAAAAAAGTTTACAACAAAAATTGCAACTTGATAATGTCCACCCTTCACTTTTTGAATTATCTGTACCTATTTTTGATGATCCGACTTTACAGCGTTCTTTACTTTATCAATATGCCGTTACTCATAACCTTTTACCAGAATATTATCAAGTTACACCTGAAAATAAAGCTTTTTTTGGTTTAACAGAAGCTGAAATTCAACAGCTGCCACGAAGTTTTAATAGCGCAAGCGCTAGTGACAGCGAAGTTCCCTTTCGTTATAGCAAAAGTTTGAAGCGTTTAAACACTCATGCAACTTTTTTCCCTGTTTATAATTTAGAACACGACTTTTTAAACATACAAAACGATCCCCAAGTTTTGCAAATTTTAAATAAACTTAAAGTTTGGCTAAAAGAATTTTAAAATTTCTTCCGACTAACACAACAGCTTCTGACTCACAACCTATACTAAGCAAGCTTGTTTCATTAGTTATCAGTTAAAAGCTTCCTAACTAGGGACATCTTCACAGTTATTTCATTAAATTTTCAAACAAATCTTTCTTTTCTTTTTTTAAATATGGTATAGTAGACATTGTGATGAAATTTAAACCCATCAATAAAATACATTTAATTTAGGAGTGCAGCACATGAAGAAAAAAACATTATTAGTTTCCCTAGCAGCATTAAGCTTAGTTGCTTTATCAGCTTGTTCTAGTGGCGCTAGCATGGATACTGACATCGTTACGATGAAAGGCGGTTCTATTACTGTCGAAGAATATTACAATGCCATCAAAAAAGAGCAAACCAATAAAAATGTTCTACAAAATTTAGTTCTCACTGAAGCATTTAGTAAAGATTCTAACGCCAAAGTTACCGACGAAGAAATTGACAAAATGTATAAAGAACAAGCTGAATCTTATGGTTATTCTGAAGAAGAATTTTCTACTTTTCTAAAAGAACAAGGATCAGACAAAGAGACTTTTAGACAAACAATAAAAGATAACTTGACTATTCAAGCAGGCTTAAAATCTAGAATGGAAATTACTGATGAAGAACTAGATACGGCTTGGGAAGCTTTCCATCCAGAAGTTGAAATCCAAATGATTCAAACAGCGACTGAAGAAGAAGCAACTAATGCTTTAACTAAACTTAAAGAAGGTGCTGATTTTTCTGATTTAGCCAATGAAATTTCAATTACATCAGTTAAAGAAGGCGAAGAAAAATCACAAACTTATAAATTTGATTCACTTTCAACAACGACTGATATTCCAACTGAAGTACAAACAGCGGCTTTCGACTTGAAAAAAGACGGTCTTTCAGAAGTTATTACTTATGCAGACCAAAGTCTATATCAATACACTGGTAACGTAACTTATAAATACTATGTAGTTAAACTGGTTAATAAAACAGAGAAAAAAGATGGCGATTTAGATAAATACAAAAAAGAAATCACCGATTCTCTTAAAACTACTAAAATGAATGATTCTGCAACTGTTATAGCAATTTTTAAAGACGTCCTAACAGAAGCAAACGTTAAAATCAAAGACGAAGATTTCAGTACATTATTAGCTGGTATCATGGAAGACACAACAACATCTTCAACTGCTGATTCTGCTACAGCTGACTCTTCAAAAACAGAAGAATCTTCAACAGCAAGTTCTACTGAAGAATCTAAATAATAGATTTTCTCAACAAGCTTTAGGTAATTACCTAAAGCTTGTTTTTTTGTAACTAAAATAGTTAAACAAATCTAAAAAAGAGCGTTTATAATCATTTTTCTATTTACATAGCAAAAATCCTAATAATAACGCTAGTTTTTATCAAAAACAGCTTTTTTTTATTCAAAAAAAGAGAACTAACAACGCTATATTTCGCTTATACTATGATAGAATTTAAAAAATTCAGAATATATTATAGAAAGGAGTTTTGTTATGAAAAAGTTGATTTATTTTTCTTGTCTTAGTTTATTAGGGGCTTCTATTGTTGGACCAACTAGTACAGCTTATGCCACAGAGGTACAGCAACAGCAAATAGAACAAGTCCAACAAATACAAGAAAAACCTACAGAAGAGGAGGTTACTGTTGAAACCACTTCTGTAGAAAGCAATCTTGGGGGGTTAACTATTGTTGACTTAGGGGAAGATGCAATTAGTTATTCTGAAGCATTGGAAAATAAAAATCCAATCTTAACAAAATATGAAGCTAATTCTGAAGAAATCGAAGTTGAAGAACAAGGGAATCTAACAATTTTATTTGATTCTACAACATTTGATGCAGTTATTATTTTAGATGATGAAGTTTTAGCTGTTCCTGCAGGAGAGTCTGTTGAACTTACTGCAGTTGATGGCACAACTCATACTATCAAAAATGATCGCCAAGAAACTCCAGAATTAGAAGAAGCACCTGAAATCAGTGGTATTATGCCTGTTTCAACTGATGTTGAAACTACTTCTGAAGAAATTTTACCTGAAGACCCTGCTACAGATGAAATTTCTTTAAAAACAATTCAAATTGTTGATTTAGGAAGCAATGCAATTGATTATTCATTTGCACTTGCCCAAGGCAATCCAATTCTTCAAAAATATGAAGAAAAATCTGCTGATATCAACGTGAAAAAACAAGGAAATGCAACTGTTTTATTTGATCGTTCTTCAAACAACGCTGTTTTAGTGTTAGATGAAAAAGTTGTTAACATTCCTAAATTTGCTTCTGCTGATGTTACTGACGACCAAGGAAAACTTTGGACGATTCGTAATGCTAGTGCTGGTAAATTCAAACTTCAAGATGCTGAAGGCGCAGCAGCGCATCAAGCAGCTCAAGAAGCTTGGGAAGATGCAGCCGTTTCTGCAGCTGGTAATACTGGTTTAGCAGTCGCTGATGCTTTCAATTTATTATTCGATATCATTGAAGGCGCAATTTTCTTACCATCTAATGCAATTCTTTTTGTAATTATGATTGTCCTTGGATTCTTAAGTGCAATTCCATTCGTTGGTCTAATCACTTTAATTATTGATGGCTTCTTAATTATTGCAAGTTCAATTTGGCATGTAGCGCAATACATCTTCAGTACACTTCGTCGTACAGCTGTTGTTCATGCAGGTACTTGGGCAAGTAATGAAATTACTGCTGGTTTAGCTGCTAACGCTGTTAACGAACAAGCTAATGCTGATGAAACAGGTTCTCTTACTGATGAAGCTGTTGCTGATGTTGCAGTTGATCAAGCAATCATTAATGCGGTTGGTAATCCAACACCTGCTATCGTTACTAACAATGTTGTTGGCGCTGGAAGTGCTGGCGTTCAAGCTTTAGCTGAAGTTGGTTTCGTTGGTGTAGAATGGATTCTAGGTTTAGCTGCCTTTGCTTTACATGGTTTAGGTGCTGCCCTATTTGCTTCTGTTATCGGTATTCCGATTTCATGGATTCCATGGTTACTTTCATTCATTCCATTAGCAATTGACGGTGTAGTAATGACTGCTCATGCAGGCTTTAACTTAAGCGCAACTGTGATGGATGAAATTCGTCGAATCGCTATTTTAGGCGGCGGCGGAGCTGTTGGCCTAATCGCTTCTTCTGTAGCGATTGGTAATGCAATCAACGCACAAAATATCGCTGATTCTTATCCAGATGAGGTTTACACTTGGGATTTGGAAAACATCAGAGAGTAATTTGAACATCGAGTTTAAGTTTTAACATTTAGATTTATTTCCTAAGAAAAAAGAGCTAGACCATGAAAATGGTCTAGCTCTTTTAAAATATCTTCATTTAAGTAAACAGTGCTATTTTTCTTCTTTTTCTTTCGCTTTTGGCACGTAGAAACTGCGATTATCTAAACCGAAAATTCGCTCAGTATACTGACCTGCTTCTGTTTGTTCAACCGCTGAAGTCATCATTTGAATCGAAGCATCTAAATTATCAATCTGATGTAATACTTCGGCTTCCATAATTCGCGGACGAATCGGTGAGCCATATTCTAACAAACCATGATGGGCTAAAACCATATGCCGTAAAAGCAAAACATCTTCTGCTTGATCATCAATTTTTAATTCCCCACAAGCTTTAATGATTTCTTCATCCACTAAAACCAAATGACCGATTAAATTCCCGGCTACCGTATACTCCGTCCCCACCGGACCTGATAATTCAAAAATTTTCCCTAAATCGTGTAAAATCACACCGGCATACAACAACGGCGCATTTAATTGTGGATATTCTTTCGTGATGGCTTTGGCCATTCGTAACATGGATAAAGTGTGAAAAGCTAAACCGCCAGCATAAGCGTGATGATTGCGTTTCGCTGCTGGGAAATCAAAGAATTCTTTCTGATATTTATTAACTAAATAGCGTACAATTCGGTTCCAACGCGCATTGGTAATTTCAAATAAGGTTTGATTAAATTCTTCCTGCATAGCTTCTTTCGTAATCGGCGCTTTCTCCATATACTCATCAGGATTCGCTGGCTCTCCCACCTTGGTTAAACGCAATTGTAAAATTTTCACTTGGGGATTACCCTGATAAACTTCTCTTTTCCCCGTTAAATGAACGACCTTGCCTGCCACAAATTGCTGAATTTGTTCTTCAGTAGCTCCCCAAAACTTCCCGTCAACGGTACCTGACGCATCTTGAAAAGTAAAAGCAATGAATTTTTTTTGATTTTTAGCAATGCGAACATCGGCGTTTTTAATTAGCACGAAATTTTCAAATTGTTCATCTAATTTTAGTTCAGCTATTTTCTTCATGAATTTCCTCCATCTCTTAGTTTACTCACTAAAAAGTCGTTTCCGAAAGCAAGCAAATGGGTTGTTGTAGTTCTTGATAATAATGTAGCATTTCCCGATCAGATGAAAAACAGATGATTTGATGACTTTTACCAAATTCTGCTAAAACTTCTGCCAGCTGCTGTTTCCGTTTAAAATCATAATGCAACCAACTATCGTCAATCATCACTGGTGCCAACTCCCTTTGCGCCTCTAAGGCTAAGAAAGCCAAACGAATCGTCATCACCACTTGGTCTTTAGTGCCCGTTGATAAATCATATAAAGAAAAGCTGGCAGTTTCATTGGCGACCGTTAAAATATTATCTTCAAAACGAATTTTTTGATATTGTTGATTCGTTAACAACGCTAAATAGCGACTAGCTTGCTCCAACAACTGCGGCAATTGTTGATAAGATAACTCGGTGGAAACATCTTTTAACACATTATCAGCTAAGCGACTACTCCCCCACGCTAAAGCTAAAGCTTCGATTTCAGCTTTTTGGGCTGTTCGTTGTCGATACAGCTCATCTAGAGTTCCATCTTCCTGCATCAATGTTAACTGAACATGAATTTCTTTTTCTTCTTGCAAATAAGCTTCATATTGACTTTCCAGTTGAACCTTTTCGGTTAAAGCTGTTTGCATTTTCGTATCAAGTAACTCTTTCGTTATTTGTTCTTCTTGCGGGTAAATTTCATGAATTAGCAAGCTTAAATCATCTTTGCGCTGCTTCATTCGTTGTTTCATCTTTTCATCTTCAATTATAATCGCTAATTCAGAAGGATAAGCAATTTGATATTTACTCATGACTGGCTCTAATTCGGCTAAAAGTTGCGCTTCGCGATTTTTTTGTTCTTGCCACTCTTTTTGCAGTTGCAACATTTTCTGCGCCGGTGCTTCTTCAGGCATTTTAGACATCATGTCAATAAACTCACGGATTAACGGAAATTGCTCTTTAGTTGCCACATTGCGAATCGGTAACCACGGTGTTAAAAAGTCCAAGCGCTGTTGAAAATCCGCCAATTGACTCGTTAATTCTGTCTGTTCTTTCAGCAAAGCTTGTTGCTGTTGTAAGTAAAATAAATAAATCTCTAAATCTGGTAAAGCCGTTGTTAAATTGGCTAAATTCACATGAGGACCTAAGTTGGCTGCTTGCAATTGCTGTAGCGCTTGTTCTTCATAAGCCGCCAATTCCGCATCTTTTTTAGCTAAATCATTTTGTAAGGCAGTCGCAACTTCAGCAGGATTATTAGATTCTCGCCCTTGTGAAAAGGCCAGCCAGCAAACGCCAACTAATAAGGCACTACCGCCAATTCCAAAAGCCGCAATTCGTAAACTGCTATCTAAGAAAAACCCAGCTAAAAAACACAGCACTCCGACAACTAAAACCCAAGTATTCGGCCGTTGCCAAAAGCCAGTAGCGGATTGTTGGAGAAAATGATTTTTGGAACGGGAATTAGGGTCTGACATCACAGCTACTTGTGCACTTAATTGTTGCTGTTCTGCTTGCAGTTGTTGATATTGTTCTAAAACGCTGGCTTGCCATTCAGGCGTTGGCTGTTTAGGCGCTCGCTCTTCTTGCCAGCCCCATTTGCTAGCAATTTCCACCGGTTTTTGTAAAGCTTGCAACTGTTCAGTTAATTGTTGTAGTCGTTTTTCTAAACTGATGATTTCCCCTTCTTCTTTTAAGAGGGCTTTGATTTTTTCTTCATGCTCTAAATAAAAATGGAAAGATTGCATCCCGTTAGGAATTTGCTTTAAGGCTTCCCGCCGTTGCATTAATTCATCAACCTTGGCCATCGCTTGTTGATAATTTTGATATAAATCAGCTAATTCAATTAAATCAGCTTCGCTAAATTTCGATTCACTTTGTTGACTTAAACCTTGCCACTCTTCATATTTAGGCCAATGTAATTGTTGTTGCTGCAATTGATTTAATTGCTGCTCAGCCAAAGTAATTTTTTCTTTCAGCTGGCGCATTTCAGTTTGTAAAGACTTTTGCTGTTGGCTTAATTCACCAAATAATTGCTCTTGCTGTTGTTTTTCCAGAATCTTGGATTCTAAAGCTTGCCATTCTTTTAATTCTTGATTTAAAGGTTGCTTCTGGCCACGGCGTTTATAAATTTGTTGACTTTCTGCCATAAACTGTTGCCGCAACTGATAAACTTCCCCACTGCCAGAGGCCCCTAGCGAAATTAAAACTTCATGCAGGGTTTCTTCTTCCAACTGTTGGAGATTAGTTAGCTGCTCTTGATTTAAACTAAAAACATTGCTGAAAATCTCTTCTGTTAAAGGCTCTAAGCATTCTTTCAAGAAAGCTTCATCTAAAACACTTTCTTGCGTGAAAACTTGCGCTTTCCCTTGATTTTTATTTTTCAAGCGCTCAATCATTAGCTCTCCATAAACAGGGTGGTTAATCCACAAACGCCCACCATAAGCCGCGCCATCTTGCGGGGCATAATCATTGCGGCGTTTATTTTTAGTCGGAAAGCCAAAGAGCATCGCCCTAATAAAATGGTAGATAGTCGATTTACCTTCTTCATTCAAACCAAAAATCAACTGATTACCGGCTTCAAAATTAAGTTCTTTATTTTGCCATTTACCAAAGCCGATAATCTCTGCTTTAAGCAATTTCATAAGGCTGTCCACCTTTCTTCGTTTTATTTATAGCTGGCTAAGACGCTCTTTTGTCGCCGCTAGTACTTGCTCTTGAAACTCTTTTTGCATAAATAATTGCGTAAAGACTGGTTGAATCAACAAGTCTTGCATCACTTCTTGGAAAATTTGTTGATTGCGATAATTGCCAATTCCTTGTTCCAAAAGCTCTTGGGGAATTAAAAGCTTGCTAGTCTGCAAACTTTCTTCTGCTAAAACTAAGCGATAAAGAAAGACCCGCTGATTACTCTCTTGCAACAATTGCGCTTGGACTAACATTAACAACTCTTGATTTTGCAATTTCATAAGGAAATCTGCACCTAAATGAGCAATATCCGTTAATTTTAACTCTAATAACCGTAGCGATTCGTCATTGACTTGAATTTTTTGAACTAAGAAATCAACCACTTCTTGAACTCGTTGACATTTCTCTAAAGAAATCACTTGTTGCTGCCAAACCACCGTGGCTACTTCCAAATGTTGAACATCTATTGCACCGCCAGCTAGTTCCACTAACAAAACGCCCGTTCCAGCGGTTTCTTTACGATTATGCCCTTGCGGCGTGCCACTGTAATAAGCTCGTTCATAAAGCGCATCACCTTTATGAATATGACCTAAAGCCCAATAATCATAAGCTTTTTCTTGCAATTCTGCCACTTGGAAAGGCGCAAAGTGATTAATTCCCACTTCTCCATGGTAAATCCCAATATGATAAGTTGTATTTTGCCGGAGCGGAAATTCTAAGGCTTTTCGCTCGGTAATTTTAGGCTTACAATAACTAAAACCACTAAAACAAACGGTTTCGCCATTAGCTAAGGTAACCGTCGCACTTTTAACTGTTTCTTCCGTAAAAACAAGTGCTTTTTCAGGAAAATTAAACCAGAATTTCCCGACTTCAAAATAATCATGATTTCCAAAAACCACGACTGGCACGATTTCGTGAGCAACTAACTTTTCTAGTCCCTCAACAAATAGCCGTTGCATTTTCAAGGAAATTTGTGGTTGATGAAAATTATCGCCAGCAAAAATCACCACATCAACTTTTTCAGCAATCGCTGTCGTGATAATATTTTCATAAACCGCTTGGTTAGCCGTTGTGATTTCTGCTTGAATCACCGCTGGAAACTCAGAAATCCCCTCAAAGTTTCGGTCTAAATGTAAATCTGCAACATGCAATAAACGCAAAGCAAATCTCCTCCTCGTTGATTTATCGGTAATCACTTATTAAATAAATGATAGCTCTATCTTTATATACGCTTTTTTTTAACTTATTCATTAATAAATACTCAATCTCTTTTATTTTACCATACTCTGATAGCTGGCGTTACTAAATTTCCCGGTAAACTTATGACGTTAAATTACAAAAAAACAGCTAAGTAGCTTTTACCCTACTTAGCTGTTGACAGACTATTTTACATACTATATAAATCTTGCACAGGTTGCATAATGATTTTATTCAAATCATTCATAATCAAACTGAAAGCTTGTTCTTTAGTCATTAACTCATTGATTAATGCTTCACCTTGAACTTTAACCGCCATTTCTTGCGCTCTTTGAGCATCTTCATCGGAAAATTCTTCGCCTTGCATTGTTTTTTCTTGAAACTCTTGTTGCATTTGTTGGAAATCTTTAAATAAAGGATAAGCTGTAGCATCAGCTTTTACATTTTCAAAAGCTTCTTTTAAAGCTAGAAATTCCGGTAAAGAACGAATTTCTCTTTCAATTTGGTTGGCACTGTCATAAATATTCATATTTACAAGTCTCCTTTTATTTTCTTAGCGACCTTACAAATCGCTTTTGCTAAATCTTATTTTACCATTATAGGAAGTTTTTACAATGCTGATTTATTGTCCGTTAATTGAATCCCACCAGTTGCCAATGCCATCGGTTACTGCATCAAAGCCATCTTTAATTTGACCGCCCACTTCTTTAGCGGTTTCGCCAATGTCATTTAAGGTATCTTGCCAACCAGAACTGCCACTATTCTCTGAACTACCTGCATTGTCAGTGACTACTTCAGCAGGTGCTAAAACTTCGCCACCAGTGGCATAAGCGTCGGCGACCGTAAAGGCTTCGTTTTCCACATATGGTAAAATTGCTTCGGCTTCCGCCTTAAATAACGGTCCGACACCGGTACTGCTGGAGCCTTCCAAATAATGATTTTCATCAGTAATTTCAAAACCTAGCCAAGTTGCAATCACAATATTTGGCGTATAACCAACAATCCACTGATCACTAGTTTTACTGCTGTCAAAGCTAGCTTCTTGCGTCCCGGTTTTTCCGGCAACTGTGTAGCCATAAGGTTGTGCTGAAATCCCGGTACCGTTAGAAAAGACTCCCAGCAACATACTTGTCATGCTATTGGCCACTTCTGACGTCGTTACCGCTATCGTTTCTACCTTAGTATTATCGACTAAAACCGCACCAGTAGCATCAACGATTTTCGTAATCAAATGACTTTCTGGCTGCTTCCCTTGATTAGCAAAAACCGTATAAGCGCTGGCCATCGTCCATGGTGAAACGCCTCGCTCCAAGCCACCTAAAGCTAAACCTGGATAATTGTCGGATTGTGCTAACTTAACACCAAATTGACCAGTCTTTTTAAAACCAGTTTCTTCTCCCATTTGATGCAACAACCACACAGCTGGCGCATTTAAACTTTGGGCAACCGCTTGATACATAGGCACTTGACCTGAATAAGTGCCATCATAATTATTTACTTGATAATAATCTTGCGGCTGATCCTCTAAAATACTCGCTGGCGTGTAACCTTTTTCTAAAGCCGCCGTATAAACACTAATCGGCTTCATGACTGACCCCGGTGAGCGCTGGGTATTAGTGGCGTAGTTAAAGCCTTGGAAAACATAATCTCCCCGACCACCAACTAAAGCCGTTACGCCACCGGTTTTAGGATTCATCGCCACCGAACCCGATTGCACCATTTGACCATCTGGCGCATTTCCAGGGAATAAATGATCTTGTAAATAAGTATTTTGCATCGCTGTCTGTTGATTTTGATCTAAAGCCGTATAAATGCGATAGCCTTTATTTAAATCCGAAGCATCTAAATTGTACTTATCCACCGCTTCAGCTAAAACGGCATCAAAATAATAAGGATAGCGGTATTCGCTAGCTTTGGCTTCATAGGTATCATAAAGTAAACTACTTAAATCCACCGTCTGCTCTTGAGCGGCTTGCTCTTCACTAATTTTTTGCGTCTCCACCATCACCGATAACACCGTATCGCGGCGATTATTAGCCGCCTGCGGATCATCAATCGGGTTGTAGAGATTCGGCCCTTTTAGCATACCGATTAAAGAAGCCGCCTGCCCTAAAGAAACTTCATTGGCATTGACTCCATAATATTTACGGGCAGCATCTTGAACGCCCCAGACCCCATTACCAAAATAAGAATTATTCAAATACATCTCTAAAATTTGATCTTTACTATAATGTTTTTCAATTTCAATCGCCATGAACAGCTCTTTGGCTTTACGAGAAAGCTTTTGGTCTTGAGTCAAAAAGGCATTTTTCGCCAGCTGTTGGGTAATCGTACTCCCGCCACCTTGAATACTGCCGGCTTTCACCGTTGAAAGTAGCGCCCGGGCAATCCCTTTCAAGTTATAACCATTATGTTCATAAAAACTCCGGTCCTCAGTAGCAATCACCGCATCCACGATATACGGCGACATCTCCGTCAAACTGGTGTAGGTACCTTTCCCGCTAAGGGCGCCGGCTTCATCACCATCTTTATCATAAAAAATGGTTACTTCTTTCATGCTACTCTCTAAAGTCGATACTTTTACGCTTTTAGCTAAGACATATAAATAAACGCTGCTAACTAATACCACCACTAACATCAGCAAAAGAATCACTTTGTTGATTTGATATTTTTTCCAAATTCGCTTGCGCCAATGATGAAAACGAACTAAATAGGGCTTTAACCACTGCCAAAAATTTTTCAAACCAGTTTTTATTCTGGCAAAAATTTCTCGAAAATCCATTTATTATTTTCTCCAATCTCGAAAATATTGTAAAATATTATTTTTAGTGTACCATAAGAACGTAAGCTTTGTTTTTGCTCTCTCTTATTTTACCTAGTTTACAACAAAAAAGTTAGTAATTTACTAGGAAAATCTTAATAATTGATAAAATTTTAAGATAACAGCCCTATTTCTCATTCAAATTATAAAAAAAGCTTTTACATACACTTATAGATAACTAGCCAAGAAAGGAAAAAGCTATGGAATTTCAGATTACTTTACCACCTCAACAAGAGGAAATTTCACTGCGGGAATTATTAGAAAATGAATGGTTGATTCCCCGAAAAGTCCGCCATTTTTTAAGAGTCCGAAAAAATGTCTTGCTTGCTGGTGAAGCTATCACATTTAGCGATAAAGTACACGCTAACGATACTTTAACGGTTATTTTAGACGATGCTGATTACCAACATCAAGAAGTGCTGCTAGGCAAAGCCAATTTGGTGGAAGTTTTATACGAAGATGAACACCTGATTATCGTTAACAAAACTGCTGGCATGAAAACTCACCCCAACGCCCCTGATGAACAAAATACCTTGCAAAACCATTTAGCTGCTTATTTAGAGCCACAGCAACAACGACCTTTTGTCGTTCACCGCTTAGATAAAGAAACCAGTGGTGCCATTGTTTTTGCAAAAAATCCTTTAATTTTGCCAGTTCTCGGTAGATTATTGGAGAGTAAAGAAATCAAACGCGTCTATCAAGCCATCGTCAGAGGAAAATTAACCAAAGATCAAACTATCACTAGCAAAATCGGCCGTCATCGCCACGATCGCCGTAAACGAGTCATTGATGAAGTCAACGGTCAAACTGCCACCACTCACATTACCGTCGTTAAAGCTGGTAAAAATAGCCAAATCCTTTGTCAGCTGGAAACCGGCAGAACTCACCAAATCCGCGTGCATTTAGCTAGCTTAGGCCACGGCATAATTGGCGATCCCTTATATAATCCTAATTCCAATAGCCCCCGCTTACAGCTCCACGCTTATGAGCTAGGGATGATCCATCCATTTACGAAAGAGGAAATTCATGTATTGGCGGAGCCGGGATTGTGGGAATAGTGTTTAGTTGTTTTTCATTGTCTAAAAATAATATACGCCACTTTCTCGTAATGGGATAGTGGCGTATACTTGTTGTATGTTATGAAAAGAGCCTGCTAAGCAGGTTGGTTTTCATAGCATACAACAAAAAAGACGCTCCGCAAAATAAATTGCGAAACGCCTTGAAAATCGATAATATAAATATTAACGTTTTGAGAACTGAGAAGCTTTACGAGCTTTTTTAAGACCTGGTTCGATTGCTCGAATTTTGAATAAGGTTCAAAAACCTTTAATATCAATGGTTGCAGAGTGATTCACATTTAAAAATCTCATTGCGTTTCAGAAAATTTGAAATCAATGGTGTCAACTTTTTAAACAAAAATACGCGAGCCGAAACAAATACTAGTATTTTCCCAATAGACTTTAATACTTTTTATCCAGATTTGAATTTGATTACTCACTCCTACCTCTTGATCTTCCTAGAATGGCAATACTTTTTTGACAAAAATTATAAGGTGTTGCGAATGCCATGGTGTTATGGTTCCGATTGCTCAAGACATACAGCCTCCTCGGATCTGACTCTCTACGGCAGAAGCCCAATCCATTCATTATGCTACCTCTCCAGAGATATCATATCCGAGCTCAGTATCAAGGATCCGCTTCGCCAATCCCTGTTATCGAAATTGAATCGGTGTTTCATACCCTAGCGTGCCATGCAATCGCAGGTAGTTCCACCAATGCACATGATCAAATAATTCTAGGCGTAGTTGGGCCAATGTCTCAAATTGGTATTGATGCACGAACGCCACTTTAACTGATTTTTACGTTGATTCTGCGACGGTATTATCATACGGACAGCCCTTCTTGCTCAATGAACGCGTGATCGTAAAACCGTTCAGAATCTCGTCAATGGCTTGGTTATCAAATTCCTTTCCACGATCTGTATGAAACAGCTTCACGTCAGTCAATGGATAAGGAATCCGACTAAAGGTTTCTTTTACCCATGCGGCATCTTTTTTCTCACCACAAGAATAACCAATAATTTCTCGATTGAATAAATCAAGAATCAAGCAGATAGAATGCCATTTTTTCCCAACACGAACATAGGTAAAATCCGTGACGATTGCTTCTAATGTTTTTTCTTGTGTAAATGTCCGATTCTGCGCCGACTGTGTAAAGGGCCATATTAAAATGTTTGTCAAATAAATTTAAAAAAAGTACCTATTTCTCTCTAAGAAATAGATACTTTCATAGACTATTTAGTTTTTCTATAGGCGACTAATTCCGTGTTTTCAATATTGAAATTCAAAAACTCCGACATGCGCTTTCCATTAAAATAGTTGTCCACTACTCGGCTTACCGCATTGTGACTGACCAATAATGGTGTTTCATTTTCTTGACTAGTTAATTCTGTTAACAATGGATAAACTCTTCCGGCAACGTCTAAAATGGATTCGCCCTGTTCAAAAGGAAGCGAAAACTCATTTCTACTGTTTTGGAACTCTTTTGTTTGGATGGGCAGACCATCGTATACACCAAAGTCCATTTCCATCAACCGTTTGTCCACTGTAATCGGTAAGCCAAGCTGCTTGGCAACAATTTGAGCTGTCTCCTTCGCTCGAATCAAAGGCGAACAAATTATCTGAGTGATAGGATGCGTTAGTGCTTTGGCCTGTTCAGCTAACAATAAAGCTTGCTTACAGCCTTCTTCTGTCAAAGGAACATCCGCACGTCCGCAAATTCTTTTTTCGATGTTCCATAGCGTTTGTCCGTGCCGCGCCAAATAAATCATTCATTCTCCTCCCCAATAACGATCCGATCATGTAAATCATTCTTTTCAAAATAGGCAATCAATTCTTCTTGTGTAACGTCAAAAACCAGGGATAATCGATTGTTTTTGTTCTTGTAGAAGGAAACAAATTGCGTCCGGTTCGACAGCTCTTCGATTTGAATCTTTTTGAACGCGTGAAAGTCGCCTTCTAGAACACCAAGCTTAATCAAGTGGTCTTTACTGAAGCCTTCCTTCATGAAGCCAAAGAGTAGGATCAGAGTGGCAAAAACAACTAATTTTATCTGATCTGCCAGATGATTTGACCAAAAAATAGTCAATAATAAAGCAGCTAAACCAACAGTGATCAGCTTTTTTATCCAATTACTCTTAGCAGCTAGTACGATCTTTCTTTGTTCCTTATATTGAAGAATCATCAATAAGAATAAGAAACCAGCAATTATTAGCGCCTCTGCCATCCTTGATCACCTTTCCTTTACCATTCCGCTATCGTTCCGTCGTAATTCTTCCATTGAGGATTCGTCCAAACCAGTCCTTCTTGGGCGATCTCTTCAATCTTCTCTTCGTCCATTTCAAGTCCTAAGCCGGGCTTATCTGGCAGGTCGACATAGCCATCCTTATATTGGAAAACTTCTTTATTCTTCACGAAATCTAACAGATCAAAGCCCTTGTTGTAATGAATTCCCAAGCTTTGTTCCTGAATGAACACATTTGGTGTACAGGAATCTACCTGCAGCGTTGCCGCCAGTGCGATTGGCCCATACGGCGCATGGGGCGCAACCGCGATGTCATAGGCTTCTGCCATTGCCGCGATTTTCTTCGTTTCAAGAATTCCTCCACATAAGGCTACATCCGGCTGAATCACATCGATCGCACCTTGATTGAAAATATTTTTGAATTGCCAACGGGTGTATAAACGTTCGCCAGTTGCCAACGGTACGGCAACAGCATTCGCCACCTCTTTAAAGTGTTCTTCATTTTCAGGTAAGACCACTTCTTCTAAGAACATCGGATGATAAGGCTCGAGTGCTTTTGCCAACACCTTAGCCATCGGTTTGTGTACCCGTCCATGAAAGTCGACCCCGATCGACATTTTGCTGCCGAAATGATCATGAATTGATGCAACCCGTTCAACGACTTCTTCGACTTTTTCATAAGAATCAATATAGTGCAGCTCCGAAGTCGCATTCATCTTGATCGCAGTAAATCCGCGATCAAAACGATCCTGTGCTTGCTCCAGTACTTCATTTGGACGGTCACCGCCGATCCAAGAGTACACTTTGATATTATCCCGAGCAGCTCCGCCTAGCAGTTCATAGACAGGGACACCAAAGGCTTTTCCTTTGATATCCCATAGCGCCATCTCGATGCCCGAAACAATCGTTCCATTGATGGGACCGCCGCGGAAAAAGGAACGGTGCATTTCTTGAAATAGGCGTTCAATTTCAAAGGGATTTCTCCCAATCAACCGATTGCCGATTTCATAAGCTCCAGCAACCACTGTTTCCGTCTTAGTTCCCGAGATCATTTCGCCCCAGCCATCGATCCCTTCGTCTGTGCTGACCTTGATAAATATCCAGCGGGGTTTTACTTTATATACTTTAATCTTTGAAATTTTCACGATTGGACTCCCTTTTTTAGTTTGTAGGTGCTTCCTTCATAGTTTCCACATTGATTTTCTTAACGCCTTCGAAGTAATACCAAGCTCCCGCAAAAACCAGCAGTAAGATTGGAATACCAATGATCGGTTTAAAGGTAAAGGCTAAGAAAACTAAGTAGCTTTGGATCATCGCTGTCGCCGCGAAAGAGGAGATCAGCATCGCATTGGCTCCTAATTCGATCCCGACTGATTTAGCGATCGCTGTTAAAATAGGCGCTGTCGCAGTACCACACCATAGTAGTGAAGCAGTCACAACTAACCCAATCACAATGTTCTTAAGTAGATTCCCTCTGGTTAAAGCAACGACCATGGCTACTCGGAAAGGAACAACGGCTAAATCGGCGAATGGCAGTACACGATTTCCTGGCAGTACTAACGCCATAGCGATCGTCAATGGAATAATAATCAAAGCAGTCGTAATAACATCTGGATTTCCAACAACAACAGCTGCATCTAATCCGATAAATAGACGACGGCCTTTGAATTTAGCCTGCGACCATTTTTGCGCCGCATCCGAGATCGGCATCAAGCCTTCCATGAACAAAGAAGTCATCTTAGGAATCAAGACCAATACAGCAGACATGCTTACTCCTAATTGGAATATTTGCGTCACATCAAAGCCTGCTAATACCCCAATTACCAGACCAATAACCAAGCCCATAATCATCGAATCCCCGAAGAAGCCCAAGTATTTTTGTGCATCCTTAATGGTAAAGGTTGATTTGCGGAATAATGGAATCCGATCCAATAACCAATTCAATGGCCAAGCAATAACCAGTGATGATAAGGCTGAGACAGTTGGTAAGGAAACCCCCGGAATTCCGAAGAAGCCCTCCACCATCGGCTGTGACCAGTCGGAAATCTTGAAGGTGATGATAGCCATAACTACGGAAGCACCGACACCCAATAGTACGTTTTTGGTTACAAAGTAGACCATCACTCCGACGATTGCCATATGATGATAATTCCAAATATCCACGTCCAGTGTATTGGTCCGTTTCAGAATTAGTAAGATAATATTCACGATCAAAATTGCAAAGACCAGCAAAGCAATGATTGGCGAAGCCCACGTAACCGCGGCGATTGATCCCCAACCAACATCTAGTGCATCCAATTGAACACCAGTCCGCTCAACCATAGCTTTTGCGGCTGGTCCTACATTAGTCGTCATGAAATCAAGAATCAGCTTAATCCCAGCAAAACCAATCCCTAGCGTCAAACCTGATTTAAACGCTCTGGTGATTTTCAACCCAAAAATCAAGCCGATGACTGTAATAATTACCGGCAGCATAACCGTCGGCCCAGCGGCCATCAGAAAGTTAAAGACACTCATAATTGCTTTCATTTTTGTTCCTCCTCAAAAGGCAGCTTATTTAACATAGTTCAAAATCTCTTCCATCGTTTGTTCCATACCCATACCAATCAGGATCGGCATCCCTTTAACTACGGGAACATCTCCTGTCTGGCCTTCAAACTCGCCAGTGGTGATCAATAAGTCATAGTCCTGGACTTTACTTGGAACTTCCATCAACTTAGTTTGAGTAGTATCAACTTGCACTCCTTGATTAGCTAAATATTCCTTCACTTTCGTCGCAACGACGGTTGATGTCGCGATCCCATTTCCACATGCAATTAAAATTCTTTTCATTGTATATTCCTCCTAATTTTAAGCAACTGCTTGTTCTAAAAGCTTCAGTAATTCTTTATTCGATTTTGTATTGACCATGGCTTTTCTCAAGGGCTCATCCTGAATGATTGAAACGATCTTTTGCAGCATCTCGACCTGACCATGTGGCTCGCCAATCGCCATCATAATCACGATTTGAATCGGCAGCTCTGCCTGTTTCTTCTCCATGTTATGAAACTCGACTGGTTGCTTCAGCGTCGCAATCGCTAGCGTCGTTTTGTTGACCATTTCAAAATTCGCATGAGGGATCGCTATACCAGGCTCTGACGAAGGCAACCCAGTCGGATACTCCTGCTCCCTATCCTGAATCGCTTGGATGTATTCATGCTTTACATAGCCCTTCTCGAATAGCTTCTCAGCCAAGAAGGCCAAAACATCCTCTTTTGTTTTCGCCAACACTTCTCTAAATACTAATTCTTCATGCAAAAACAATTCCATCAAACACCTACTCCTTCCACACTGGAAAGCAATTTCTGCATCGATTCTGCTAATCCAGCACTATCTAAATGCGCTAAATCGCGCTTGTTAAACATGCCTGATCCGAGCCCCAAATAGCTTGCGCCGTTTGAAAGAAAGCTTTGGGCATTTTCGATCGAAATTCCGCCAACCCCCATCAACGGCAGTTTTCCCAATGGCGCTTGAACGTCTTTAAAAAATCGTGGGGTTACCACTGAAGCTGGGAACACCTTGACCATATCCGCGCCTCGATCAAACATCTCATTGATCTCAGAAGGCGTCATCGCTGCCGGCACACTCAACACCTGATGTTGTTTCGCATAATCCAGCATTTCCTGGGTAAAGGCATGAGGTCCTAATAGAAATTGCGCTCCCGCTTGAATCGAATCCTTCACATCCTTGATTGAGCGAACCGTGCCAGCGCCTATATAAATTGAATCCCCATACTTTTCTGTCAGCTGTTGAATCTGCTGCAAGGCATCCGGCGTGTTTAACGTCAGCTCAACCGCGAACTCTTTTTCAAACCCCTTCATGGCTGTTAAAATTGCGTCAGCCTGCTGAAAGGTATAACCGCGCATAATAATCGTAAAGCGTGGGTAATCTGCTCTTTTCATGTCAAACCTCTCTTATCATGTAAATTGTCTAATTAACTGGTAAATTGATTTTGTCTCTTGTTCAGTCAGTAATTTCTGCAAAAAATCCTGATTCGTACTGATATCGGCAATCTGGTTAATCGCTTTCAAATGTTTGGTCAAATCAAGAAAGGATAATGGGAGAATTATTTGGACCCCTCTTCGGTTAGGAAAATCAATCGTTTTTTTACTGATTAATAGACTGATTCCTTCTCTTTGGACCCCATGCTCAACGGTTGTATGAGGGATACAGGTCTTCTCTCCAAAAAATCCCGCATAGTTGGGCTGACGAATCTGCTGCAGACAATCCGCAATAAACTCATCATTGATCACTTGATTATCCACTAATGGTTTACAGGCTAAAACGACAGCATCCTCCCAAGTAATCTCTTCATCAATGACCGTGATATAATTCGGCTTTAAATAATACGTGAGCGAAGGCAATACCTTGGTATTTTCTAGTGGCGAATCTTGTTTTTCCTGCAGAAGAAAATATTGCAGCTCCTCCTTTAGTTCCTTCGAACTGGATACATCGGAGTATTTCTGGATGATTCCCAGCAAACGATCCACCGATTGATCGACCTCATTGATCCCCAGCTCATTTAACACTCGATAACGTAAGCTGATCTGTTCCTTATAGGTCATGATCGGGTCAATGATAAATTGAGGCAGCTCCGTTTCCAGCGGAATCGTGGTAAAAACAAGATCATAATCCACTTCAAATTGATAAAAATCCCGCACTGAAAATGATGATAGAAATTGCAGCTCGGTAAAAAGCTTTTCTAAGCTTTCCCGAATAACCTTTGAAACCATCACACCGTTGGTACAAACAACAACTGCTCTGGGTTTTTGTTTCTTTATCAGATGCTGATTGCTTAACTGAAAACCAAAGTAATAAGAAAGAAGCTCCAATTCATCATTTGGAAAGGCGCGTCTCAACCAATTTTCAGTTGGAACGATCAATTCCTTCATCAAGTCGCTCAAGATAGCATGATTGCTGTCTTGGATCAAACTGTCTAAAGAATACACACCCAAACTCAAGTTATACTTGATCCGGAAACAGGCTGGACGCAAATGATTCAAAATACGTCGTTCAAAGTTTTCACGGTCTTCAATCGTAGTGAATGTTTGACGTTCAAAATTGGAGACCATTTCTCTGATCAATTCTTTCAGCCGACGATCAGAATCGAATTCCTGCGTGGTTTTCTTTTCAAAAATATTTGATATCAAAAACAACAACGTCATCCACTCGAGATAGCCTCTAGAAAGTTGCCATTCAGTTTCCTTGATCAAAACATTCAAAAAACGATATTCCGGAGTGTCTTTTACTTCACCCTCAAAGAAATCCTCTGCTCCCAGTTTACTTTCAACAATGCCTCGGGCTAAAAGCAGCGGCAATGTGGTTTTTAAGTACTCCAGTGATTCATCTGAATAGCTTAGATGCAGCATCTGCTCCATGTTGTGAATCAGATGAATGACTTCCTCTTTTGATATTTCAATGCTTAGTCGTTCAATCAGTTCATCTCGTTTAAAAATCGGATAACGCTTTACCAAATCAGCCAGCAGTTGGAGAACCTTGTGCTCTGAGCCTATGATTTGATAACCTTTTGTACGATCGTACTTAAGTGATAAATAATACTTTTGAATCAGCTGATCGGCTCTTTTTAAATCCTCTGCAACAGTTGTCTTGCCTACAGCCAGAAAATCACTGAGATGATCAACACTTACGTACTCTGTATTCGTAATCAGAAACATCGCAAGCAGCGCGGCTCTTGCCTCATCAGAAGGAACACTCGTTAAATCTTCCGTTTGTTTTTGTTGTGCTGACATCATTTGCAAAATTTCCAGCGGGACATTAAAGTCCCCCGCATGGTTTCGTTCGATACTTGGTATCTTCTGAGTGATCAATTCAGAATTAAATTGATTGATGGCATAATTAATTTGCCTTCTGGTCAATCCAAGCTCTTTTGTCAGTTCAGCCATCTTTATCTCAGGCCGCTTTGCTAGTATGGTCAGAATATTTCGGATCCGTTCATTCATTTTCTTTCCCTCCTGACATCTTCATTATAGCGAGAATCGTGAAGGAACTGTTCTTGTTTTCAAACCTAATTTTGTCACAGCAGCAAAAGGCCTTTGTCACAGTGCAAATATTTCTGAGAAATACAAAAAAATAAACCCTAGTCTCTCTTAAGAAAACCTCAGGAGAGTAACTTCTCCTGAGACCTTTTTATGTAGTACTAGCTGTTTATTGAAATCATTCGCCACTACTTTCGCCCACCTTTGGTTTTCGCCGGTTGCACAAGTCGGACAGAACTTGCCTTTACATCTCAGCGGTACAAATTTGACTTGATGGCATCCCTCGCAAACGAATAAACAATAGCATTTTCTGATATCTCCACAATCACGAAATTTGTTCACTTCAGTTTTGACAATTGGCCGAATTTTTCGATTATACTTTTCCTTGAACTTATCCCAATTGTGGTATTCATCAAAAAAGATAGCTTGAAGAACATTCGTTTTCATGCTTCCATTTTACCGAGTTTCAAACAAAATGAAAAGCATCTGAAGCACTGATAAATCAGTCTTTCAGACGCACTATCTTTTATAAGTTCTTTAAGGAACAAGATATCCAAAAGAAATTCATCTTTCGTCTTATCATTTCGTTGCAGTTCGGAAACAATATTCCCATCTTTCATAAAGAGAATTCGATTGCAAAAACAAGCAGCAAATGGATCATGTGTAACAACCAAAATAGTTGCTTTCAAAGTTCGATTCATTTCATTGAAAGTCTCCATCAAAGTATGTGCAGATATCGAATCTAATGCACCAGTCGGTTCATCAGCTAGAATCAACTGGGCTCCTGCAACTAAAGCTCTGGCACAAGTACAGCGCTGACGTTGACCTCCAGAAACTTCATAAGGAAATTTATCCAGTATATTAGTAATATCCAATCGATCAGAAATCGAATAAATCAATTAATCAACCTTTTGCTTAGGTTTATTTTGAATCACTAATGCGAGAGCAATGTTTTCCCTTAAGGTTAGAGCATCTAGCAAATTATAATTTTGGAAAATAAAACCTAATTTATCCCTTCTGAATTCGGACAACTGATTTTCAGATAACTGATCCAGTCTTTGATCGCCAATTAAGACATAGCCTCCCGTAGATTGGTCGATCGTCCCAATAATATCCAGTAATGTAGATTTTCCACTGCCTGAAGATCCCATGATCCCTGTAAATTCTCCTTGCGAAATTGAAAAACTAACATTGGACAAGACCTGAATAGAACTCCCTACCATATTATATTTTTTTGATACATTGGAAACGACTAATGCATGTGTCACAAAAGGCTCCTCTCTTTCTCAAACGCTACTTATTCTTCATTATATCATCTACAGTTATTGACACGTACATAAACTCATATTGAAAATAACTCTGATCCCTTTTCCAATTATTCAGTACACAGTTTTAAATAAAACAGTGTACTGGAAATGTTGATTTATCAAGGCTAAAATTCTAACCAACTCATGAGTACCTAGTTATGCTAAAATGGACATGTAATCATGTACTCAAAACCGGTTTTTCAGGAGGTAAAAATGAGCAAAAGAGAGAATGTCGAACCGCTCAGATCACAAGAAGAAATTCAAGATTTTTTGTTTTGCTTACGTCGATCACACAATCCCGATCGGGATACTTTTCTTTTTCGGTTAGGCATCAACACTGGCTTAAGAATGTCTGACCTGGTCACATTAAAAGTCAAAGATATTTCTCACTCCATCAATCCAAAAATCCGCGAAAAAAAGACTGGCAAAACTCGTACGCTTTACTTGGCTAACCTGCAGGAGGAAATCTCTATTTATATAGAAGGAAAAAATCAAGACGACTGGTTATTTCCAAGCCGCCAAGGAGAAAATCAACATATTAAAGTCAATACCGTCTACCAGCTGTATCAGCGAGTAGCTGATCAACTTGGTCGCAATGATATTGGGACTCACTCTGTCCGCAAGACCTTTGGCTATCATTACTATCGGAACACACGAGATATTGCAACACTGATGGAAGTATTTAATCATGCTTCGCAGCAGATCACCAAACGTTACATTGGGATCCGAGAAGAAGAAATCGGAGAAACCTTCAAAAGTTTCAAAATCGGGTAATCGATCGCTTTTTCTACAAAATCACCTAGACTACAGTCTTTGATCCTGATTAATTTATGCTTTATGGGCAAAACAGAGCAGCGTTTGGCTTTTTTTGTATCACAGCGCAATTCTAAGACCAGTTAGAGAAAATTTGCTTCAGAGTTTACCTTCTAGGCAATTAAAAAACAAGCCTCCGGTTGGGGGGCTTGCACCTTTTTTACTAATAGAACATCTCCCCAAATCCAGTCGAGATATTATTTCGGAACAGATAAAAGTATCTGACAAAATTTTGCAATATTCCTCTAGTTCACTCTCATTGGACTATCACCTGTACAAACAACTTCCATTACAGAATCTAATGCATGATAAACCATATTTTTCATTGAAACATCAGTGTAATAAGCGCAGTGGGGACAAAACAAAATGGCTGGGTGATCTAACATTTGCTTAAATACATTATCTTCAATTTTCTTACCCTGATAACTTCTTGAAATATATACTTCTTCGTATTCATATACATCCAGCGCTGCTCCGGCTATATGTCCTTGATTTAAAGCATTTAGTAAATCGATGGTGTTTATCAGTGAACCACGAGCAGTATTGATAAGATAAGATCCCTCTTTCATTCTTTTTAAGAACTTTTCATTAAACAGGTGATAGTTTGATTTCTTTCCTGGAATGTGGAGAGTTACAATGTCAGCATCCTTTATTGCATCTTCAATGGATTCTTTGTATTCAAGAAAACTTTCCATATAACTTTTTTTATGGGTAGCGTAAGCAAATACTGTTGCCCCTAAAGCTTTGAATAACTTGGCAACCTCTTCACCAATATGCCCAACCCCAATTACAGCAACATTCATATCCCTTATCAATCGACCTCGAATATTTGGCGCCCAACGAAAATCGAGATTTTTAACATTCTTTTCTATTTGCTTTGAATTTCGGATCAATTGCAGAGCTAGCATAATTGTGAACTCCGCAATTGATTCAGGTGAATAATTGGAAACATTCGTAATAATGATTCCATTTTGTGTAGCTGCTTCTATGTCGAATCCCTCATATCCTACTGTTCGTTGAGCTACTTGTTTTATACCGTAACTTTTCAATTTGGAAAATATTCTGGAATCAAATATCCCTGCCTCCGAAACTGAAATACCGTCGTACCCTTCTACTTCATTCACTGTCTCCAAAGTTAGTTTATATGGTACAGAATCAACTTGAACCCCATTCTCCTCTGACCATTTTGAGACAAACTTTAGACGTTCCTCGTTAACTTCAAAACATAAAATCCGTTTCATATTCTCACACCTGCCTTTCTCTTGAAAATTCATCAATTCCAAAATAGCAATTATCTTATGAAACTCATTAGCTGCTCAAATCAAAAGCACCATCCTTATCTCTTTTCAAAATCTCTACTGCGGTCTCCTTATCTGTGATCAACGTATTAATTAATCTAGATTTCAAAACACTTAAAGCAGAAGACGCTGCTTTCTTCCCCTGAACCACTCCAATAGCATCAGTGATTTTTCTCATTGAACTCCGTTGAATAGCTATTTTCCTATCATAAAGAGCACTTTCCAAAATAGCTCCTTTTCTATTCAGAAATAGTCCGCAATATTCAGTTACTACTTTATCAAGCTTAAGTTGTTCTATATCTTTAGTCGTTAAAGCATCATTATATTTTTTCACTATTTGATTCAAATTGGCTCCGATTTCAACTAAAGAAATATCAATATCGGCCCATAGTTGGTTTACCGATTGAAAGTATGCTGAATGAACAACCGACTCTTTAATCTTTACTGTTTCTTGAAAAATATGAGCAGGAATTGTAATACTTTTCCCCATAAAAGTTCGGGCAATATCGTATGCCAGCATGTTGGCATCTGGAGAACCATTCAAATTTCTATAGGTCCCTACCAAAGGAACAAATATAGACCCGCCCTTATTCCTAACTTCGAAATTCGTTATTTTTTTCTAACAAACCACCTCCATCTACGCCAACAACACTTCCATTATATGTTATTTCATAAAAGTATTGAACTAATTTTCGGGCAATTTCAAATAATTTCTCATCAGCGCTAACATCCATTTTTTGATTCACAATAAGCACTTTTTTTAATTGATATTTCTCTTGAATATAGCTTTGTAATCCTAACAAATCCGTGTAGGTATCATTCTTGATCGAAAACTTAACAATCCCCTTTTCTTTTGCCTCCTGCAAAATCCTACTTATAGTAGTTTGGTTCAACTTCAATTCTTTCGATATTTCATTCTGAGTTTTTTCTTTTATATAATACAGATAAGCCACTTGTATTAGAAATTCTTCTGTGTATTTACCCAATATGATTCTCCTTCAATCACCTAGCTTCTTTCATTGACTTCACTTTAGCTAATTCCTTTCACAAAAGTAAAAAGTGCTATATGAAATTAATCATATAGCAGCTTTTCAGTCAAAGTGATTATTACCTCTCTTGGTTATGCAAATGTTACATGTGTACCAGTTAGTCCGTCTAAAGCATCTAGAGCCTTATCTAGAGAAGTGATAATCGCCTTTTTTGAAGGATCGCTTCGAACAAACTTCATTGCGGCTTGAACCTTAGGTAGCATGCTACCAGCTGCAAAATGACCATCTTCTACATACTGTGTTGCTTCAGTTAGAGTCATACTTTCCAAGTTCTTTTGATCTGGAGTATTAAAATTGATTGCAACCTGTTCTACCTCGGTTAATACCAACAGAACATCTGCCCTCATTTGTTCTGCCAACAATTCTGCTGCATAGTCCTTATCAATTACAGCAGCTACCCCCTCCAAAGAACCATCTGATTTTTCGATAACTGGAATACCGCCACCACCACAAGTAACAACAATGGTGTTATTCCACAAAGTCTTGACAGCATCTATTTCAACGATTTTTCTTGGAAGTGGTGAAGCGACCACTCTTCTCCAGCCTCGGCCAGCATCCTCTCTGACCACATATCCTTTTTCTTGTTCCAGAAGCTTGCCCTCAACTTCAGAATAAAATGGTCCAATTGGTTTATTTGGGTTTTGAAATGCCGGATCATTTGGCTCAACAATCATTTGAGTCGCAACAGTCACAACAGATACATTGCGGTTTCTTCGATTAAGTGCAAACTTCAATGCTTGTTGAAGATGATAACCAATATATCCTTGGGACATTGCGCTGCACACATCAAATGGCATTGGCGGCACTTCATCTTTCGCAGCTTCACTAGCCAAAATGATCCTCCCTACTTGGGGTCCATTTCCATGTACAACAGCTATTTCATATCCTCGACCGCTTATTTCTGCTATATGCTCACACGTCTGACGAACAACTTTCAATTGCGCTTCAGCCGTTGCTTCACTATCCTTCGATTGCAGTGCATTCCCTCCAAGGGCAATCACGATTCTTGATTTCGACAAGTTGAAACCTCCTCTTCTGATGCTATCTTTGTAATAAGCTGAAACTACTACTTTTTAGCTTTGGGAACATTCTTAGTGGCACAATGCACCCCACCACCACGAATATTTAATGCTGTACTAACAAAGGGAATAATTTTTCTATCAGGGAAAGCTTCTTGCAAGACGTCAATTGCTTTAGCATCAAGCTTTTTGATACTCTCTGGTTTCCCTTCCTCCCAATATGATTGAGCAATGACGATATTGTTCAAAATTAAGAAGTTGCAATAGCTTAATGCTGGTTGCATCACCATATCTCCATGAGGCATGGGTGTTCCATCATCAAGAAAATCGCCGCCTTCACCATAACGACAGGTCCAGGTATCATTGATCCAATCACCCTTTTTCGTATGAATATAGAAAGGCTCTGGTACTGGCATCCGTATAATTTTGAATGGTTCACCGTTAACGTCAGTCGCTTTAGATAATACTTCGTAGGCTTCATCCAATCGTTCCTTAGTAATTCGATGCGAGTTAAGCGTACTAGCCTCCTCTTCCGTCACTTCTGCAAGAATAATTGTATTGTGACCAACAAACCGGCAAAATTCATCAATGTGCCCATTTGCTGAGGATGAGCGATAAACGGGCACCCCATCCACATAATCTAAAACACCAGAAGTTGTCAGCTCATCATCAAAAACACCTTTTTCTAACCAGATAATGCGTTCCAAATTAAACAATCTCTTCATTTCAGTTTCAACTTCTTTTGTAGTCATTTCTGGATTTCGTTTAGTTACTTCTGTATCTCTCAACGCCATCAAGACGCCTTTACCATTGAATTCCTTGTCGCCGCCTTCAGTAATAAGAGACGAATTAACAAAATCCCGATATCCCATTTCAAGCGCTAGATGGGGACCGAAACGTGCACAAAGTTGGGACGTGACACTATCAATCGTACTTTGACCATACATATTGAATTCTGGATTAGCTAAAACTTTATTACCCTGATCATCCACCATCATATCCGGACCATAATCTCTAGTCCAGTTACTGCCGTCAGGATAAGAAGTAAAAACAATTTTCTTCAAATCAACGGATTCTTTTTCTAGTGTAGCCTTACATGATATAAGCATTTCTTCTTTTGGACAGTTCACATAAAGAGTTATTCCTGTAGCTTCTTCAACAATTATCTTTATTAATTGTGCAAAAGCTTGATGCAAGCTATATCCTTTAACACATTCTGCCATTTCGGGCCATCCAATAATTACAGCTTCCTGAGGCTCAAACTCTCCTGGAAATCTAAAGTCTTTATAATCCAAATTTTTATAGTTTAAAGTACTCATTTTTATCCTCCCTCATTTTTAAGAATCCAGCTATTTTGAATATATTAATACAGGAGAAGCAATGAAGCAAATACTCCTACACTATAGCTTTAATAACTGCTTTTATCGTATGCATTCTGTTTTCAGCTTCTCTAAATATGTGCTGAGCATTCTTCTCAAAAATTTCATCCGTAACTTCCATACCTTTTCGTAAAAAGTCCTGAAGAGCTGGATCATCTACAGCAGTTAACAATCTTTGTCCCGAAGCGTGATCCATATTGTGTGTTGCCGGTAGCATATGCAAAACAATACACTCTGGATTTTCAGTCATTTCTAAAAGTTCCCGATTTACTTGATATGGGCGGAACCGAACAATTCCTGGAAGCCAAGTTTCAACCGGATCAGTAAAGAATCCCCAGTTTTCCGTAGTAATGATATCAACTCCTTTTACCGCGCTGATATCATCTGTTTCAATAAATTTACATTCCGGACTATATTTCGCAAATAAGTCCTCAACAATTTTGCGTTTTCTAGGATCCATTTTTGTATTCCAATTTGGCGATACTTCCCCTTCTGGAACAAACTGATGGAACAAATCACGTTGCGCCTGAGTTAAGCCATCTAAAGCTTCATCTAGCCCCATATAAGATGTGACATACGTAAAATTCATTCCAAGCATTGCACAAATGACACCATACGAAAACGAGTTAACTGCTCCGCCACGCCCAATAAAACACAGCGTTTTCCCTTTATATCCTTCTCTCCCCCAAACTTCGTCTAATGTCATTGCATCAGCTAACATCTGAGTCGGATGTTGATGATCTGTGTAACCATTAATAATCGGAATTGAACTATGCTTAGTCATCTCAAGTAAGGTATTATGTTTAGCACCGCGATAGCCAATCGTATCATACATGCTACTGAAAACCCGCATAGAATCTTTAACTGTCTCAGTATCTCCAAAGTGTGAGTTTGATAAAAATGTCGTCCCCATACCAAGGTCACAACCAGATGTTTCAAAGGCACAACGTGTTCTCGTAGAGTTCATCTCAAAAAGCATCAATAAATTTTTCCCGATAAAATCTTGTTGGTTTTTCCCTGTTTTCTTTTCAGCTTTCAATTCAAGTGCTAAATCCAAGAGATAGCGAATTTCCTCTGGGCTAAAGTCTTCTAAAGCTAAAAAATTTCTTCCTTTAATTGATAATGTCATGTCCAGTTCTCCCTTACTTAATTTTTATATAATTAAGCTACCTAGTCTTGGAATTCCAGATAGCTTTATATACCGCCCGAAATAAAAGGCTTTCAGAATAATACATGCTAGTTGTATATTCCCATCTAACTTCTAAAAGTAATAAGCATTATAACTTTAGGAAATCATTGTCAATAATAGAATAACAGCCAAACATAAAACAAAAACTGAGACTAGTTGCTTCCAAATTGCCTTAACCCACGAAAGATAATCTACTTTTGCATATTGCGTACATGTCATAACGATTATTGATGTAGGGGTAAACATTTTAGCAATTCCTAAAGCAAAATTGTAAATAATGATCATAATGTAAGGTGCTATTCCAACAAAGCTACCTAACGGTACCATTACAGCAATTGTTGCACCTGCTAAACCCGTTGAACTTGGCAAGAAACAGGCAAAAACTAAATAAATAACAAATGCAAGAATGACAAATATGATACTTGGCAAGGATCCGATACTCGTCTCCGTTGCATTCAAAATTGTTGCAGTGATATTTCCTTGAGTCATTAGAACCTGAATACCACGGGCCATCGGAACCATCAATGCCGTTGAAATCAACGCTCCAGCACCTTTCATTATTACATTGATAATTTTATCTATAGATAACCCAGCAATTTTCCCTGCTAGTATACTCATTACAAGCATTAATCCACATAATTCAATAAAGTACCAATCTCCAAATGCAACAACGTCGCTACCGATAACCATGTTGATAATTGGCGTCGTATTGATCCAATTGGCAATCGTTTGAAAAATAGTGAAATTTTCATTAATAGATGTCCACGGAAATAGAGCCAAGACCATTATCACAAAAGTCATTACAAACACTAAAACTAGTCCTCTTTCTCTACCAGTCATAGCCTTGTTCGTGTCTTTTCCATCTTCTTCATTTGAGGTGCTACCAAATTCTTTCAAATCCTCCGTTCTACGGAAAAATTGAATAGACCTTTCAGGATTTGCTTTTACACTTTTAGCATATAAGCAAATCAAGAATGACACTGCTCCCGTCAAAACAAAGAATATTAATAATCGAGCAATAATTCCATCTCCAAAGGAGATACCAGCGATATCTGAAGCAATTCCTGTAGAAAATGGATTGATCACTGATGATGCACACCCTATCTGTGTTCCAAAAATCGAAATCATCAAGACTGTAATAGAATCCATTCCTAACGCTAAGAAAATCGGTAGAAACAGCGAAACATACACGTACCCTTCCTCATATGAACCCTGAGTTGTTCCGAGAAAAGCCATGATAAATGTGAGCACTGTAATAAGAATATACGGATGTTTTTCAAAACGTTTGGACACTGATTTTAGCACTAAGCCAATTACACCCGTTTCTTCCATCATCTCTAAAAAACTCCCAAAAAGCATTACATAGAGCGAAATCGCAACTGCTCCACTGACAGCACTATTTCCAACCATTCCAATGATAGGGGCAACGATGATATCCCACAATCCTTGCTTAGTTGCCGGTAAACTAGAGTATGTTCCAGCAATTGCATTACCAGCTTCATCAAGCTGGTATTGACCTCCAGGAATAATCCAAGTAAGAAAAGTGATAAAAGCCATTACGACAAACATTACCACAAATGAATTAAGCCCTTTCATTTTTTTCTTTTTAACCGCCTTGTCAGACATGAAATGTTACACTCCCTTCTGTTAACTATTTGATAGTGTCTTCCAATATTTACATTTGACTAACGAAATAAACTATTTTTCCTCCCCATGAACTACAATGGCTGCGCAACCAAAATATTCTTCATTCTTTTTTGGAACAAATCACTTGTTCGCTTTCATTCTAAAAAAAATATCTTAAAAAAAGAATAGTCTGAATATATAAAATGCCACTTAGCAAATTGTGCGATAAAACAATTGAACCTTTAGTAGAAATTAGAGAAATAAAAAATACGACTCACCAGCTAGTCGTATTTTTTCATATTATGAAGTTGTATCTTAAACAAAGTAATCAAATTGATATAGCAAAATTGCTAAGCGAATATTGATCAAATTATCGATTCGCCCCAAATCCAACGTCAAAATTTTTTCTATCGTTTTAATTCTGGCTCTTAATGTATTTACATGAATAAAGAGTGTCCTACTTGTTGCTATGAATGAGAGATCGTTGGAAAAAAAAGTGACTAGTGTATCATACAAAGTTGTTTGATGATTCTTATCGTAGACTAGTACTGGTTCCAAAAAATTTTTGTAGAGCTCATTTGTGTAAACTTCATTTATTTGACAGTTTTGGTCCGTAAATAATTTGATAATCCCTAATTCATTGTACAATAAAACTGACGGATGATTGTGTGTATTGTGATTTAGATAATCTACTGAAAAGGACGCTTCATGATATGCTTGTTTTAAATTCCAATAATTGTGTAGATTACTAATACCTAGTACAAATCCTTTATTTTCAAAATATGTTCCTAGCAACTCGTGAATGGCTACACAATTCGCCTTTACTGATGTTGTATCGGTTGAACTTTCTATCAGTAAAACCCAATTTTCCTTATAAACAAAAATCAAAAACTCTTCATTTGCAAAACCTTTATGCCTAATATAATCAAGAAAGCCGGTCAACAAATCTACATTTTTACAGATTTTTTCGTCCTTCAAATTCTTAATAAGAACGAGGTGATACCTGTCTTTTAAATCTGCATTCAGATTGAGACTAATTTGATGACGTTTTTTCTGATCTTTCTTAGTCATTTCAAGCAAGTCTTCAAAAACAACACTTTTAAAATAATAGTTCGACTTTCTCAAATCAGATATGATGCTGTGGTCTTATGTCAAGAAAAAGGACAACTTAAACTAAGAATAATTCCTAGAACTTAACTTTTTCTATTTTCTTGGTTCTTAAGGTCAAACCCGCAGTTAAGGCTGATTGGTTTTTCCTTCCGTTTTTATATAAGCTTTTTCGAATTGATTGGGTGACGTAAAGTCGCACGCACTATGGCTTCGTACGGTATTGTAAAAGGTTTCGATATATTCAAATATGCAACGTTTTGCCTCTCTAAATGTCAAAATAGTTACTCGATGAAGCCATTCTCGTTTAATCAGTGCATGGAAAGATTCGATACAAGCGTTGTCCCACGGCGTTCCCTTCTTTGAGTAGCTATACTGAAACAAGTCTCCGAGTGCTTCTCGGTATCTTTGGGATACATATTGGCTACCACGGTCACTGTGAATCACAAGTGGATGAGTGATTTGACGCTTTCGTTTGGCTTCTTCTATACAATGAATCACACACTCAATTTCAAGCGTTTGAGTCACTTGCCAGGCAATAATTTTTCGAGAATATAAATCCATGATACTTGTCAAATACACGTAGCCATCTTCTTTTGTCCAAATGTAGGTAATGTCGCTGCACCAGCAGGCATTTGGTTGGCTTGGGTTGAACTGTCGGTTGAGTATGTTTTCCAATTTACTGCTGAAGTCACTATTCAAAGTCGTTCGCGTAAATTTCCGAACATAACAGGCTTTCAAGTTGTTTTCTCTCATATAATTGGCGACTGTTTTTTGCGCTACTTGAATGCCTTTCGAATTCAATTCTTTTGTTATTTTTGGTGCGCCGTATATTTGATGGGACTCATTATGAACTTCTTTGATTTTTTGAATCATCACTTCCTTTTTTTGTTTTTGTTTTGATGGCTGACGCTTTTTCCAGCTGTAATAGCCGGAAGTGGAAACACCTAAGATAGCCAGTACGCCACGAATAGAGAAGGGGTGTTCCCAAGTCTTTACGACTTCGTAAACTATCTCTGTTCGTCTCCCAGAATACCGATAGCTTTTTTTAAGATGGCTAAGGCATCTGTTTGATTTTTTAATTCTCGCTTGAGGCGAGCGATTTCTTTTGCCTCGTCGCTTTGAAAATTTCCTGAGCCACGATGGACAACGTTCCCTTCGTTTTCTTTGGCTTCTCGTTCCCACTTGTAATAGCTAGCTGCACTGATATCAAGGTTTCGACAGCAGGCTTTGACACTTAGCTCTGGGTGTTCTTTTCGATAGGCGAGTGCGCTTTCTTTGAACTCTTTTGTGTATGATTTCATCGAGAGTCTCCTTCAGTTTTCTTTTAAGTATAACTGAACTCTCTTAGTTTAGCTGTTCCTATTTTTATACTAGCATCACTGTGTTTTAATGAGTAAATTGACTCAACCGTCTCTATACGGCTAACTATTTGTGCTGGTAATGAATTACTTACATCATCAGTTTTAACAACAATGTAAAAACTAGCACCATATCTAGATAACCAATCGGGGATAATGAAGTACTGACCACAAACCGCGACATTTTTTGGTTGGAAATGGTGTCCTCGCATAATCGCGTCATTGAAATTTTTACCAATAGGGAGTAACTCGTTAAGACTCTTTTTGGTTAATTCCCCTAGCTCATCTTCCCAGGCATTATCCTTAGAACAATCAACTACTTGAAGATTACGATTAGTGATTGCTATTGTTATCCCTGTTAAAGTATGTACAATATCACACAAACTGTTCTCTGAATTATTACCAGATAAATAATTAATAATCGATTTTTGAAATTCTTGATTTTCTACCAAATAATATGTTTGATTTTGAATAATCAAATTTTGAATCGTAACAATCATATCACTCCAAGAGGATGTATCAGAAACAAAAATCAAAGGTAAATGATACTTTTCTAAAAGATCGAACTGTTCTCCCGTAACAAATACTTGAAATTTTTTTTGTGTTACAATGCAAGAGACTTTCTTTTCATAAAGCGTTTGTATAAAATCATTTGTGAAACTAGTTCTCATAAACCGACTGATGAACAATACATCCCCTTCATGTAACCAAGGTTCAATATCTTCTACATCCATCACTGTGGCACTTTTGATCTTATTTTCGAACCCTTGCTTTGTAGCAAATGATTCACACGCAACCAGTTGCTTCGCCTCCACAAGATCTTTCACTTGAACATCCTTAAACTCATAGTTAAACACATACTGAATTGAATTATCCGACAATGAAAACGCCTCCTTATTGTATAATGATACAATTCTCTTTCAAGATGTCAAGTGATAAAATATTTATAAATAGTTCACACTCTAAAATTGTGAGGTGCAAAAAATGAATCACAAGATCTTACAAAAGCCATTATTAAAGTTTTTGATTCCTTCCGTACTCGGCGTATTTATTTTTCTGCTTCCAGTTCCATTTGAAGGCTCCATTACTATTCCTATCGGAATTATCACTAACCAATTATCCAGTTTTATTGAACCCTTTTCAACGACTATTGTCTTAATGTTCATTTCATTTTCAGCAATTGCTACCACCATCACATTCTTTTTTCGACCCCAATTCATTTTGGGTAACCCAAGACTTGCGCCACTTTTCGTTGCTAGTCCACTTTATATGCTCCTTAGAGTAGTAGGGGCTATCATCACTGCAATGGTCTATTTTCAAATTGGACCTATTTGGATCATATCTACAGATACTGGCGGAACAATGATTTCACTAGTAAAAGTGATTATTTCATGGTTTTTCGTCGCTTCATTCTTGATTCCTTTGTTGACTGATTTTGGCATTATGGACTATGTAGGTACACTTGTAAAAAACTTTACTTATCCACTGTTCAAACTTCCTGGCAGAGCGACTGTTGATCTTCTTGCTTCTTGGCTTGGAAGCAATACGGTTGGTGTTGTAATCACTGCTGCTCAATATGAGCAAGGCTATTATACAATTCGAGAGGGCATAACGATTGCTACATGTTTTTCAGCAGTTTCTATGCCCTTTTGTATGGTTATATCTGCCATGATAAATGTTGAACATTTGTTCATCCCATTTTATGCTATTATCTGCATTACTGGTATCATTACCGCAATAATTATGGCTAGAATCCCCCCTTTGAGTACTTGTTCTAATAAGTATTATCAAACTACGGGAAAAGTAATTAATGAGAATGTCCCAAAAGAATATTCAAGGTTTCAGTGGGCTCTAAAACTTGCTATAGAAAAAGCAGCAACTGGGCCCAGTCTTTGTCAAATTGTTAATAAAGGTATTGATATGTTCTTTAGTATCATTTTCCAATCATCTCCAATCGTTGTTGCAGTAGGGACTCTTGCTTGTATTATCGCTACTTACACACCGCTATTCGATTGGCTTTCACTTCCCTTTGCCTACTTATTACAATTCTTGAATGTTGAAGATGCCTTTACTGCAGCGCCTGCATTAATAATTGGTTTTGTTGATATGTTTCTCCCTGCAGTTCTAGCAGCTGGTATCACATCTTTAAAAACTAGGTTTATTATTGGCATTATTTCATTAGTTCAAATTGTTTATATCACTGAGATTGGCACTGTCTTATTGACCTCAAAGCTTCCAGTAAACTTTAGAATGCTTGCAATCATATTTTTAGAACGCACACTAATCGCTTTACCTATAGTTGTTCTATTAACAAATCTATTAGGGATAAGTTAGATTATACACTCTAATAACACAAGAAGAAGCTACTTTCTTCAGCATGACAAATCTGTCCATTTTGGACAAACCTTTATCAGACAGCCATTCACAAAAATCAAAAAGGTATAATTGTCATTTTTGGATTAAAATGGCGGATTTCTTTCATGATAAATAGCAAACTTTAATCTTATTAAAGTTTGCTTGCAACGTTCATTTATAAGAACCCTTTTCCATGTATGTATAACTTAGAGTTTTGACAAAAAACACTCACGATAAGCGGAGCTGTACCATAAATGATGATACTTTGGAGATTTTAGTTAAGATGATGAGGTTTCTAGAGAATTTCCGGTAGAAAATAGCATGAGATGTGATACGAAGGTTTGGAGCTGATCTGAAATCCTTTAAAGAAATCCGTATTTTTTTGTATTTGTAAATTATTGATTCGGACAAGACATTCGTAAGTATGTAGTAAATTGGTTCATGGGGAATGCTTCTCCTAATGGGCTAGTTTTGTTACTCACTATTAAGAAAGAGCCAAAGGGAAAATCTTCTTTGGCTCTTTCTATTTCCCAAATGCAATTAGAGGAAAAAACAATCATAATAAAAGCTCGTATGGAGGGAGCTTTTTGGTCAGCTCGATTATTTGCCCTATTTCTTCTGGTGACTCGATACCTCCTTTGCGAATCCAAACCATGATAATTGCAACGATTCCAGATAATAGAATCTCAATGGCGTACTCCTCAGGGATACCTTTTTTTGAAAAATGTAATTGTTCAGAAGCGTCAATTTTTACTAATATCATTTCTTTCATAACATCTTTGATCAGCGTGGGAAAATTATGATCGCCTCCTTTACCTGATAAGGCAAATATAAAATCGAAATCGTCTTTTATGTAATACAAAGCTTTTACAACTCGATTATAAGGAATTAAGTCCAGAGGTTTATCAAGATTTATGGAATTTGTGTCGTTGTCTAATAACATAATTTGTTTCAAATCATAGATAACTTCCATTTCTAGTTTTTCCATTAAATCATATTTATCAACGTAATGAAGGTAGAATGTTCCGCGATTAATGTCAGCCCCCCGCGAAATATCGCTGACTGTTAAATTGTCAAATCCTTTCGTATTTAATAAATTTATAAAGGTTTCTCTAATATCTTTTTTGGTTGAGGTGTGGCCCTTGACAACTATTGGGTCTCACTTCAGTTTCTTTCCAACGATCAAAGGACAGATTCGTCGTAATAATCATAGAGCCGACAGTCATCAGATTTGAGAGAAGATTAAACAGTATTTCACTTCCTATCTGATCGAATGAAACATAACCTAATTCGTCCAGAATCACCAAGTCATATTTACCAAATCGACGCTTGTAAAAGTTCAACTGGTTCGCACTCATGGATTCTTTTAGTTCGATGACCAAGTTAGGGATATTAGTAAATAAGACACTTTTTCCAGAGAGACAAGCTTCCATCCCTAGAACAGTCGCTAAGTGTGTTTTCCAACGCCAGGATTGCCCATTAAAATAAGATTCTCTTTTTGATCAATGAACCGTAACGTTCTCAGCTCTTTGATTTGTTTCCTCATCTTTACTTCCAAATGGCTGTCCATATAATCATCAAACGTCACTTTACTTGGTAGTTCCGATTGGCGAACGAGAGTTCGGATCCCATTATTTTGCCTCTGTTCAATTTCTAACGTAAGCAATTGTGTAAGGAATTCCTCGAAACTTTGATCCAGATCGATTGCTTGTTGAAGTAAAAAAGTATGGGTAAAAAAACTAACTAGCGTATCAAAAAATTATTTGCACTAAATTGGAAAAACTCCCCCTTTACAGAACGTACGTTCTCGTTATATACTATTAACTAGCTCAGTTTTCACAAATTAGAAAGAAGGCATGTTATGACTTTTACAGAACTTATCTTAATCCCTCGCATTTCTAAACGCTTCAAAGCACTTAGGATCACAAAATACAAGAAAATCCCACCAGATGTTATCTCAAATGGTCAAAAACCTACTATCCTCAACATAGAAAAAGGTAAAATTGTATCAAGTGGAAACTTCATTTCTGACACACTATTGGATAAATACGTTAAATACTTTGAGCTTTCAAAAATTGAACTCATTTTTGGTAATGAAAAAGAACAAGAAGACACATTGAAGATTCTTTTCTTGAATATCTTCAGTTCACTCATTCCAGCCAAACTTGTTAAAGGGACCTTGTTAGAAACTCGCTTTACTCCAGAGAAGAAAGTAACGCAATCAATGAAAAATCTAGCTTATGCGTTTGGGGATTTTGGAAGGTGGTATGATCTCTATAAGGAAGACTCAGAGTTGTCAGAAGAAAAGAACTTCCCAGTTGATTTTTTCTCCATCTTTTCTATTTTATGGAAACTATGTAAAGCTAGGTTACTTCATTCCTTTCAAGAAAAGGTTATTCAACCAACATTTAATGAAATTGATGAGAAATTTCATTTTAACCGAATTGATAAAAAAATAGATACCTGGTTACGTGCAGATTTCGCTGGTATTATCGTTCCTGAAATGATTGCTAAATTTAAAAACAATAGTGTTTTTAAAATTGGATTTATGGTCAAAAGTCTCATAGATGAATTCTTAGATCATGACTTGCCCCCCTCTTTTCATACGGATATCCCATTGGAAAACTTTTATCTCCCAGTTAAAAGTTATTCTATTCATATACCAGATGATCCAAAAGACATTGACCAAATTGCAACTGCTCTGAGCGAAATTGCCCTTACCTCTCAACAGATAAACACCATAGAAGATTTGAAAAAGTTTGAAAAATGCTCGCCTTTTCAAGGGATAGAAAATGTCACTGACACAAGCAGTCCCTTTATTAATGAACAAAAAAAGGTTAAAGCACAAGATTTTCTTGAACAAATAATCTCAACTCCCCCTATCTTTGATGTAATTCATGACTTGAATCGGAAAGAACAAAAAATCCCTGGTTCCTTAACCGAAAATAGTCAGGCTTCAAATTTGTTACAGGTCAAAATAAGCGAAGCCATCCGCCCCATGATCGATGATTTAGTCAGATTTCAGAATATTTTTATCAACTGTATCAAATGGGAAGAACTTGAAGCTTTTGCTAAATAACAAGAAAAGAGTAGCCAAAACTGGTTACTCTTTTTATGTACTTCATTCTGGTTGTTAACGTACAAGTTAAAATGTAGTAACGACATTTTGGTAATCAAAATGGTGTTCAATTTCATTAAAAATAAGTCCATTTTGATAGTCTTTTCTCCAATGAAATAGTCGTAGAATAGAGGTATCAAAGAGCTGTGCACAAGTACTTTGATCATAAACTAGCAGATCCGTAAATCATGCTAGTTAGAAGTGGGATAGTTACGGCTTTCGCCACTTTTACCACTACAACTTTACTCAGGAGGATTTTAACCAATGAAAACATCGTTTACTCAAACAAATCAGTACAGTGAGGCTACGGCTCGCAAATATATCGCTACAGATCGCCCCACACAATGCACCACTTCGTTTATTGAAACACAGTATGAATATGTAGAGAAGCAACGGACAGAAAACATTCGGGGATATAAACTCTGGTTTGTTCAAGAAGGATTGAACCCTTTTAGTGTCAAATTTGAAAAGGAACCTGTACTCCCTCCTTTTCTCTCCCTTGTTGCTTTTGATAATCTCCAAGGGATTGAGATCCGCAACAATGTCTATTTCAAAGCAGATGGTCTCAAGGTCGTGAAATAATGGAGACGGCTGCCCTTGAACGCTATTTGAGTCAAAGCTTGAATATGGCACTTTCAATAAATGGCGAGTCCACGTATACCAATTCTTTTTATGTCGTTGTGCAAGAGGACGGATTCCTATTCGTCCCCCGCACACCGGCGGGGTATTTGATTGATGAAGCTCTTTATCAAAAGATCTTTCTCATTGCCAATGCGAGCCTTTACCCTCGGTACACCTTGTTGAAACAAAACACGGCTTATTTTATGCCCTTAGAAACAGAGGATATTCACACTCAACGAGCCTTGTTTTTTCCTTGGTTCAAAGGGATAAGTGAACGTTTGATCATACAAGACCTTCCGACCTATGTTACCCAGTATCAAGGAAGTCAGATTCCAATTATGAAAAACTTGTGCATCAACTATGATCATGTCACGGGTATCGTGATTGCGGGTAATTCAGGCAGCGGAAAATCCTATTTTCTAACCTATCTTCTTGAAGCATTACGCCAGTTATCACAATTGATTATTGTAGATCCAAAGTTCGACAGTCCTTCAAGATGGGCCAAATCACATCAGATTTCTGTGCTTCATCCTGAACAGAATCGTTCTAAAAGTGATTTTGTTAGCCAAGTGAACGATGCGTTAAGTTCTGTTTTGTCGATCATTCATAAGCGACAAGCGATCCTATTTGATAATCCAACACATGAATTTGAACATTTAACTGTCGTGATTGATGAAGTGTTGGCTTTGTCTGAAGGCGTGAATAAGCAAATCAAAGACGCTTTCCAGTCTTTACTCAGTACCATCGCACTTCTTGGACGTGCGACCCGTTGTCATTTAGTTTTAGTTTCCCAGCGATTTGACTTCAATGCCGTTCCAGTAAGTGTTAGAGAACAGGCGAATGTCTTAGTTCAAATTGGAAATATCAGCAGTAAAACCACCCAATTCCTATTTCCTGATTTAGATCCAACAGGGATCGTTATCCCGATTGGAAAAGGTACAGGATTGATCCAAGTCATTGATAGTGAGCACCCCTATCAGGTATTGCCACTTTTGACACCAACCTTCTATACAGAAAGTGGGATCTTATGATAAAAAAATCATATTTTATTCAATGCTATTCGGTTCTCCACTCACTAGGTGCATTCTTTCTAATGGGGATCGCCCTTTCGGGCGCTGGAAATCTGCTCTGTCTCTATAGTCTAAAAACAACAGCAGAAGCCTCCTTCTCATTCGTATTATTAGAGATCCTACTAGATCCCCTTCAATTGTTGCTTGTGATTGTCACTACCCTATTGAGCATTTTCCTACTTCCAGAGGTCATTCATCGGATAAAACAGGATAGTTTGTCCAATTTGGGAAAATCTATTATTGGGACCCTTCGCTTTAGGCGATTTTTAACACAAGCAACGCCACAACTTCCAAAAAATCAGTCTTATGATGACCAAACGAAGTTAGAAGATCAGGTACTGAGGCAGTTCAATCGTTCAGTAAAGAAATCAGTGTTAGACATTCGGAACGAACACTTACAACTGTTTATCAATATCCCAAAAGAGGCACAATCGCAGAAAATCTTAAGGGCTCATGAAGAACAGATCAAAGAACATTTGGCTAGTTTGTATCCAACTTATCTGATCTCAACTTTTGAGCGACAAAAATTTCAATTGTGGCTACGAGGAACAAAGCAAACTCACTAAGTGGAATGGGGCTGCTTTTGTTCGGAACGAAAACAAAAAAGCAGCTCCATTCCGCTATTTTAGCTTTTTCATTGTCAATTTTTAATCGAAAACTTATTCCCTTGCGGTGGTAGGGCTTGTTATACCACCGCATCCTATCTTGTCAAAAATCTTTTAAAAAGACCATATACCAAGCAAAATAAGTCTTATTAGTCAAAAATGACGATTGTTATTTTTCACTCAACCAAGTGATAATAGCTAGCAAAATTACAACTGAAAGGAGATGGTCAAATATGGGCGCACCACGTGCAATCAACGTGATGTATGAACAACAATTACAGCATTTACCACGATCGATCAAACGGAAAACACTTGCCAGTATCTTTAAAGCGTTTGTATCCACACTACAACCTGTAAAAATCGCTGGTATCCTTCATGATAAGGATGTGAATGAGCAAGGAGAGCCTGTAACACCTCATGTGCACCTTGTCCTGCAATTCAAAAATCCTAGAAGTCTAGCCCAACTGGCAAAATTGATCCAAGAACCGCAAGGTTCTGCTTTTCAACAATGGCGCGGAAATATCCACAATGCCTATTCTTACCTTGTCCATCAGACAACTGAAGCACAAGAAAAATACCCTTATCCAGTAGAATGCGTCAAAGCAAACTTTGATTACCCTGCATTATTAAAAAAGATCTCTCAAAATGTAAATAAAAAGGACTCTCGAAAAGATCATGTGATCATTAAAGAATTGCTTGATCGTTTAGGTACTGGTGAACTCTCGAAAGAGGAAGTCATCGCCAACTTGACAGGTTCACAATTTGCCAAAGCCAAAAGACAAATTCAAGATGTTCACCAACAAGTACAAGCCGAAAATGCGAAAGAATGGATCGCAAAACGAAAAGTCAGCGGTAAACCAATCACCGTGATTTGGCTCTATGGGCAATCAGAAACTGGGAAAACTGTCCTAGCCAAGAGATATGCCGCCGCTACACAAAAGAATTACTTTATTTCTGGCTCCTCAAAAGATGGGTTTCAGCATTACGAAGGGGAGCATACCGTCATTCTAGATGAATTACGTCCAAAAACATTCCCCTATGATGATTTATTAAAGATGCTTGATCCCTATGGCGAGACGCCTAAAGCACCTAGTCGTTTCTTCGATAAAGCCTTGATGGTAGATTTGTTTATCATTACATCACCATACAATCCAAAACAGTTTTACGATGTAGTCTTCAGACATCATCCTAGCATCGATGCTTTCCAACAGCTCCAGCGAAGGATTACCTTTGTCCAATATATGACACCGTTATATATGGAAATGCAAGAATACGACTCTTTTCTTCAAGATTATGTTTCTGTCATAGGTACACAAAAAGACAATATACTACTAGCTAATCTGAAGAAAAACCATGGTCTTAATGCAATCACTAGTTATAGAAAGTTCAATCAGTTTATGACTAATGGAACTACTACAAATGAATAAATGACATTCTTTAAAGATTAGAATATTATCTACAAGCTACTGCTTAATATTTCTCCTATTGTAGTTAATAAATAGTTCTATCCTAAGTCATTTCTATCTAGTCAACATCATTAAATAATATAGGAGGTACCAGATATGAAAGAAGTAGAAATCCTACTTAGTAATGAACAGCTAGGTAGTATAAAAAAACAAATTACTCAAATGATTTTGGTTGAAATTGAGAACACACGAAAACAAGTTAATCTCAACTACCGATACATGAATAAAAAGCAAACCTGTCACTATCTACAAATATCCAACAATACACTAGATTCGTGGATAAAACAGGGTTTACCCCTTATCAAAATTAACGGCTCCACTCGCTTTGATAAGATCACTATTGATAAATGGATAAAACAGCTAGAAAAATCATCTTAGAGTTTGTATAATCAAGTCATAGTATTTGGTTTCGGCTCACATTTTCGGAGGTAAATACTATGGCAATTTCAAAAACTACAAATAATACTTATCGACTAAGACTTTACTACCCTCAAGATATTCAAGAATTACTGGGAGTAGAGAAACTTTACTCAAGAAACTTCAAAACAAAAAAGGAGGCTAACGAAGCTCAGATTGATTTCTATGCCAAAATTAAAGAAATACGTGAAAACAAAAATAAAAATGCTTTTGAACTAGGTGGTGAAGCCTTATTCAAAAATTTTTACAAAGATATTTGGTTTGATGCTTATACTTCTGGACTTACTTCAACAAACACCAATCCTCCAACGAAGGTAACAGTTGGTAATACCAAAGATGTATTTAGACTTCATATACTGCCAATGTTTGGTAAATATACGCTTAATTATCTCAACCAGAATAAAGCCCTAGTTTTACAACTTATGACAAAAAAAGCTGCTGAATATGCAAACTTTAAAACATTAAGAAGCTATGTAAACTCGATATTTGACTGGGCTGAGGAATTAGAATACATTGAGCGGAATAAGCTTGAAAAGTCCTTAAAACGCATCAAAGCGACTAAGAAGAACCAATTAAAACAGGCTAGGAAAGAAGAAGATTTATATTTGTCATTTGAGCAATTACGAGAATGGCTCATCACTGTTCACGAAGATTGGCAGAATGAGCTTCTATCCTTTCAAGACTACATTCTTTTCCAGACAACCTTTTTCTTATCTGATCGAAAATCTGAAACTTATGCCTTGAAATGGAAACATATTGATTTTTCAAAATCACAAATATTTATTGCAAAAGCTTTGGATAAGTTCGGCAACGAAAAAAACACAAAAGGAAATAAGACGACAGTTTTTCATATTCCCATTGAGTTGAAAGAGTTATTACTTGAATGGAAAAATCAACAGCAATCTGAACTAGCTCAATTTGGTATCAAACAATCCGATGAACAACTTATTTTTACGTATATTGATCGCAAAGGTAATATCAATCAACCGCTTCATACCGACTACCTGAACTATCGAATGAAATCTATCGAACGCAGGCATAAACACCTAGCACATGCGACACCTCATAAATTAAGACATACTGGGGCAACCTTAGCTAGACAGTCCGGCACTTCTTTAGAACAGATTTCAGAAGCCCTAACCCATAGCGATACCACAATCACAAAAACTTATGTGAACACACCAAATGTCATTAAAATGCCTGTTGGAGAAATAGCTTACCGCAAGTTAATTCAAAAGGATACTGCCCTGAATGGTGTCAACTATGGTGTCAACAATGAAAAAAGACGCTTCACAAACTAAGTTGCGAAACGTCCAAATCGTTGATATAAAGCGAATATTAACGTTTAGAAAATTGTGAAGCTTTACGGGCTTTCTTAAGACCTGGTTAATAGATAGCATACTTCATAGAGTTCAAAACTATTGTTTTAACAACAAAAGTTTCATATCAGCAAAACAAAGTACTTCACTAAATTTCATAAGATCCCATTCTTATGTTCTCTCGAATCTTCTCTAAATATTCAAGCACCAGTATGTATCCTACATAATATAAATAACATATTAGTAATTACTAACACACTTTTTATACTACAATTTCATATGCTAGATTTGAATATTCTAATCCAAAAGCCTTTATATTATAGAGGGTACAAATTGCTCAACCCAATGCTTTTTTCTTTAATAGAGATATCTTTGTCACTTAAAGAGAACAGCATAGCAAATCTATTTTGAACTTCCTCTAAAGAAATTCCTTTGCCTATATATATTTCACCACTATTTTTTTCTGAGTTAAAAAATATCCAATCAATATTCTTTTTAATAAAGGAATCTGTATTTACTAGATCTATGTCAACTCCTTTTGCAAAAGTAATTGTATATTGATTTTGCTCCATTCTTTTAAGAGCAAATTTTATCCTACCCTCTTTTTTCATATGTGTCCATCCTTTCATTTTACCTAAGTTTTCAATTTGTAGATGAAATAATATTTTTCACCTGTGATAGTTCATTAAATAGACTATTGTTTATGCTAGTTTAGAAATGAAAATGAGCCACTTTTCATGAAAAAAATGGTAAAATTGAATCAATACAAAGAAAAATAACTATCGATAGTGTAATTGAAAATAAAAAATATAATCGTACTTTTTCGAAGTGATCTCCACCACCTGCTATACGTAGGCAATAAATTGTAATCATAAAGGCTGTCAGTTCATACATTGTATCAAACAACAGACCAATTGCTATCACACTAAGAATTGTAATCAAGTAGTTCAATACTTGATAAATTAGAATACAACAGTAAATGCAAAAGGATAGATTGTATTTGCTGTTTATAAGATTTAATTCTTCATTAGTATTCACTCAATTGATTGATCTAAACAATTTGAATTCAACTATGTTAAATTAATTTGGATATTTTTTTTTCACAAATTTTATAATTCACATCAATATCGAATTCGTGGATATGATGTTCCACCAAAACTATTGATAGACTGGGATATTTATTTCTAATATTGTTGAATATTATACACGACTGGTTTTTTTCAATATTTGAAAACATTTCATCTAATAATAATACTTTAGGTTTTTTCAGCAGAGCTCTACTTATCTTTAACTTTTGTAATTCACCAGCACTGAACTGCTGTAATATTTCTTCTTTGGTTGTTTTCAATCCCAAGGGTAATAGTGCAAAACGATCAAAAAGGTGTACATCCTTTAAGACACTTATTACATAGTCATCATCAATTTCTAACTCTCCAACAAGGTTGTCTTTTAATGTATCTAAAACCAAGCCTTGATCATTCGAAACATAAAGAATTTCCTCAGATATTTCAGGTATTGTTGTATTGACTATGATCAAATTATTATAAAATATAGCCCCACTATGATTTGGATATATATTGGAAATTGATTTGAGAAGTAAGGATTTTCCAACTCCATTATCACCATGTAACTGCAAAGCCTCACCTTTTTTTAAAGATAATTCTGAATCTACTATTAGTTGTTTTTCATTAGTATATAGATTAAACTTTTTCAAACAAATTATGTCATTATCTTGTGGCTCTTCAATGATATTTAGTTCTCTTTGATTTTTCTGATGTGGTTCATCTACCTTTAAGATTGCTTGTATTCTCTCATCAAAAACCTGAGCCGTCTTATTTTGAGTCAATAATCCAGATAGTGTAGTAATTGGTGAGAAGAGCAACCCACAGTATGAATTAAATGCAATCAAATTACCTAGGCTTAATTCTCCTTTACTAACTAGTGATATACCCAGAATTAGCGGTATAAAATTCGCAGATGTAATAATTACATTTGAAACTATGGAAACAAAATTAGAATATACAGTGATATCTTTAGCGATTTCAGCATTACTCTCAACTTTTTCCATATAGTCTTTCTCAGTTTTAGTGAATAGATTATAAAGTTTAACAACCAAACTGTTATCTGCTAGAGTATTTACTTTGTACAGTAAATGCTCTTTGGAAACTTGGTATTGAATATTCAGCTTCTTTATCTTTTTACTAACGAATGATATCCAAAGTAAATAGATAGGACAGAACAATAGTGTAACAAGAGTTAATTTCAAATTTATATTAATAATGACAAATAGAAATCCTATTAACTTAGTTATATTTGAGAAAAAAATATTGATAATTGTCAATATTGTATTCGATAGTAAGTCAACATCATTTAAAATAAGGGTTTGAATTCCACCTTGTGTTTGACAAACTTGGTCACTTTGTATAAGTGGTACATACAATTTCTTCCTCAAAGAAATATTGAATTTCTTTATAAACTTTGAACTCACCAATGCACTCATTCTCCCAATAACAATTTGAATAAAAAGAACACCTACTAGAAAAAAAGTGAAATACTTAATTTTCCAATACTGTTCACCTAACAAAATATCATCAATCAGAAACTTTGTGGTATATGGCAATGGAATACTAATTATAGATGCAAAAACAATGATAAGGACTATGAAGACTAATTCCTTTCGATTGTTTTTAGCATAATCCTTAAAAATTGTCATAGATTCACTCTACTTTTTTTGTTTATCAAACCTAATTTTTCCATGGACTGAACATTCATCATTACTTCGAGTTCAAAGGCTGCTTCAGTGAATCTCTCGGAATTCTTTGGATGAAGCTGTTTAGAAATATCAGAAAGTGAATTTTCTCCATCGAATAAATCAAAAATATCTTTTGCTATTGTATCAAAATATCCCTTTATTTCAGAGTTCTCTTGAACAATATAAGAATCATTAGAATTTCTAATATCTATATTTTCATTAGATACTGGTATGTCTTTCAGATTCCATGAATTTGCAATATTATATAGTTTCAAAGATCCTTTTTCGCCTACTGTGATATCAATAATTAAGCTGTATAGATAATCCACATTTAAATCAAAGTATATTTGTTTCATATCTTTAATAAATTTTTCTATATCTAATTCTTTATTTACACAAGCAGTGAAAGTTGCTAATTGTTGCGCTTGATATTTTAGTGGGAGCTTATCGGTTACAATGGCGTTACAGTTCCATTCTAAATTTTTCGAGAAGTTCTTTAAATAATCAAGGAATAGGATACTATTTGAATCCCCTAAGCACTGGCAAAAAATTTGTACTTTTGAACTTTTTTTTGCAATATTTGGTATTCCTTCAATAATTTTTTTTAGAATATGCATACCATCTTCTCCTCCATCACCACATAGAGGATAATATATATTTTTAACTACAGGAATAAACGGTGGGTTCACATAAATATAATCAAATTTTTCGTCTTGTTTTACCGGATTGTATAAGTTCCCTAATCGCACTTCCACTGTATCTTCTAAATCATTTAGTAGACCATTAAACGATGCGAAGTTGAATGCCGTTTTGTTTAGTTCGACTGAGATTACTCTTGCAGCTGATTTTCCTGCAATTAATCCTTGAATTCCTGATCCGCTACACAAGTCTAAAACAACTGCCCCTTTATCAAACTTAATATTTTCAGCCAATCTAAAACTATCGTAACCAATATAGACATCCGTATCGGAATTTTTAGTGTACTTATGATTAGTTGGTTTTTCCACTACTAAGTATAGTTGCTGATACATTAAAATAACGATATTAGCTGTTTCTATCATAGTTTCATTTTCAATAAGTAATCCGCACTCAATAAGTAACATTAATGTTTCCGCAGATATTTCATTTAGTAAGCTTTCTTTAGAGATCGGTGTACCTAAATACAATAACTTCATAATATTTTGTTTCGCAAATGGAATGGATTCGATGGCCTTTTGAGCCGAGTCTAGATCAAACCAAGGGTCTAGAAATGCTCCATTTCCACGAATCGTTTGTACTATTAATGAATAGTTGATTTTCTCTAATAATTCCCTCAAAGTTGAAGAATATTGTTTCTTTAATTTTAGCATTTTGTCTATCCTCCATTAATAATCAGATTTCCTTGTCGTAAACGTTCAAATCTATAGATTTAGCTATCTCTTTTTCAAATGTTGCAACTTTTTTGAAGCCCAATTTCTCAAGAATTCTAGTAGCAAATACATGACTATCGTCATATGAATTGAATCGAATTTTATTGTATTGATTCCCGAGCTCCTTATATATAAACGTTAGAATTTTGGTAATTGCAGTCTCTATTTCTTTCTTTGACAATCGTTGATCAAAAACAATAGTATTCACGGAAATTACTGATACAGCAGAACTAAATGGGGGTAAGCCAACGACAAAGTCACAAATTATTTTCCCTTTCTGGTATAATAATATGTTCACTTCTTTGTTGTTAAATTGTCTAACTCGAATAGCACCTTTGTTGAAGTAATCGGAAGATAGGTCTGCTTGAATATAATTTGAATCAAACCCGCAATTATCGGAAATGAATTTTTCGATACCCACATATAGGGCTTCACCTCCGACAGTAACCCCATTATAAATATCGCTTTGTTTTTTAGCTGTACTAATTTTTAATAACCCTAAAGCATCTAACTGATAAATGATCCCTTCAATATCTTCAACTATCTCATCATTGGTTTGATTTGAACAATCATATTTCGTTGTTACGAAATCGACTAGTTTTTCCGATGTATTAATATGTGGATTTTTAAGAACCTCTCCACTTAGTTTTGACAAATAACAAATTTGATGTGTTTCTTTGTTCATGACTGTAATCGTGTCGTCTTTCTCACCTCTCACGAAAAAATTCTCTTCTAATAATTCATAATTCATATAAATACTCCTCTCCGTTACTTTATTAGATCAATATATACTTTTTCTCCTGAAAAAGGAGCAGGTACAAAAGTATCAAAATCATAAATATTCTGAATTTTTTCTGTATACTCAAGTATTTTAGGATTTTTCCATAATCTATCATAACCAGCATCCCAATATTCTCTTAAAGAGTGCTTACGAGTGCTGCCAACTATTACAGGTAAATAAGTAGTCGCGGTTAAATCTCCATTTGATTTTATTTCCATACAGTATGTCTTTAATCCATTAAAAGCATTGGTTGGCATTCTTCTTAGATGATCAATGGGATCTCCCCATTCAACGAAGACCTCGTTAATAAAATCTCTTTGGGCACGAACAATCTCATTTTGAAGTTTGAAATACTCATAGTTACTTAGAATCAGTTGTCTACCTAATGTTTTTCCTCTACCTGAAGGAATAAATGGCATTATTCTTATTTCTTCTACACCAAGACCAATACACATCTCAACATAAGAATAGATGTCTTTAAAATTTAGTTTGTTTGGAACTAATGAAGTTGTAACTGGTGAAAGTCCTAACTCCTTAACTATTTTAATCGCATTAACCGCATTATTAAACGATCCAGCTACACCTCTGAAAGTATCATGTTGGTACTTATTAACTCCATCTAGGCTAATCTGAATTTGAGTTACACCGTGCGCATTCAGTTCTGTTACTTTTTTCTTAGTCAGGGTCATCCCATTAGAAACCATGCTTATGTTTCCTACTTTACCTTCATGCAAAACATCAATGATATCTAGTATGTTCTTTCTACATGTCGTTTCTCCACCACAAAGGCAAACATTAGTAGGTCGAAGATCACAGATTTGTTTTGTTACATCAATAATTTCTTCATCCGTAAGTTCAGAGTCATATAATTCATCCGATCCACTATTATTAAAACAGTGAACACACCGAAGATTACATTGATTAGTTATATCCATTGATACCATCAATGGAGCATCCAAGTTTTTCAGATTAGAAAGTTGTGCTTGAATAGTGTCAATTATTGGATATTGTTGAGTAAAATCCATCTTATTCATCCTTTCACTACAAAATTGATCGCAAACAATGAAGCCTAATTAGATCAAATTATTACTATTTAGAGAGGTTCCAGTTAAAGCCAGCATTTAGGTTGGCAACCATAAATACGTTAACAGTTGTGTAAACATTCGCATTTAGTATCCCAAATACATTTGCCCCAACAACACCAATATAAGGCGTTATTTCTCCATCTTGGCTTTGATCCACTTGGACACTAGGTTTTTCATATGGCGCTTGTACAGACATGGTATCACTCCTTTCTAGGTTAGCTAAATATATCTCGAATCTTATTGTGCTGAATTCTTCCATTCAAGACTTCATTGCTAGCGATCATATATAAACTATTTCAATTTTATTTGAAATAGCATATAATAAGCTTGCAGATATTCAAATCGAAGGTGGTGCCCATGACTGTAAATACCCTGTTAAGAGCGCTGTCAGATGATAAGAGAAGAGAAATAATAATGTGTCTATCCAAGAAAAGATTAACTACAGGGGAGTTAGCATCTTCCTTGTCTGTTTCGCCATCTGCATTATCTTATCACATCTCACAGCTAAAGAGAGCAGATTTACTTCAGGAAGTGAAGCTCAAAAATTATATATATTATGAACTAAATTTGAGCGTTTTAGAACAACTAACACTGTGGATTGATTCTATAAAGGAGGCAAATAATTTTGAAAAATAGAAAAAAGTTTATTTTGAAATTACTAATGTTTTTACCACTACTATTATCTTTACTTGCACTAAGAATTCTTCCTTCAGAAATACCAGGACACTATGGTTTATCAGGTGACATTGATAGATGGGGAATCAAATACGAAGTATTAATTCTCCCAATCTTTATGATTATTATGGGTTCCTTTCTATTAATTCAAACAAAGAAAACGGAAAGTAGCGTTAAAATGGGCCAGATTTTGTCTACTGGAATACTATCATTGGGAACTTTGAATATCCTGAATATTTATATTATTATATCTAGTTACAAATCTGTTTCAAATTTATCAGACATGTCCTTAGATATTTTCAATTTAGCGTTTATCCTTATCGGAGTAAGTTTCTTATTCTTAGGAAATATTTTACCCAAATCAAAAATACCAATAATTAGTACTTCTACATCAGAGATGAAGTATGTCTCGCAGTTAAAAAAAGACTTTTTCGTAGGAGCTACTTATATGATCTGTGGTATTGTTTTCATTTTACTAGGTCTGTTCACCAATTTCTCAAATATTGTATATTTACTTATTTTTGTTTTTGTATCTTTGGGCTTGTTGATATTTAGAATCAATAATTATTAAGAGCTAAACACAAAAATTCTCAATTAAAAATATTAGGAATACAATTTTTTAAATAGCAAATTGAATCAAAACACTAGAGAGCTTAGTTTTAGGCTCCCTTTTTTCTATTCTAACCTCTGAGCTTTTGAGTCGACAGCACAAGGGAGCTATTGTCAAAACTAGAAAATACAACTTTACATATTCTACCTATATAAAATCCACATAAAGCGCTTTCAAAATGGATTTTTAACGTTAATTAGAAATCACCTTTTGGGATGCCATTGTATTAATTCATTCATAAAAAAATCACTTTCCATCGTTAAATTTATCTTCATGTCAGGACAGGCCTTCCCTAAAATATAGACACTATTTCTTAAGACACTTTCCGAATAATCTCTGCTCTATTTACTAAAAAATGCTTTTGATCGCATAATTTCTTTAGTTCTCTCTACTTGAAAATAATTTTTTTTAAGTTCAAATTTACATCATCAGGAAAATTAGTTTGAGCTTTCTTTATAAACATTTTTTGATAATCTTTAGATAATAATGTGTCATAAAACTCTATATTCAAATCTTTGATATCAATTTTCTGATTTTTTCTTCCAAGTAAGACTTCAAATTAGGAAGTACAAGATATGGCCCCATTGGATTCCAACCATAAGGAATCAATTTTTTTCTACTAACTTCTTTTTACCAAAATCCCTAAAAAAAGTAATAACAAAATACTCGGAATTTTTATAATGGAATAGTATAATCTTACGCGCGATAAAGATCCACTTATATTTAATATGATTAATGGGAAAATAATCGAATACATACTAAAACTAAATTCAGACGTAACACGCAAGATAAGTAATTGATAAATATTATCTTTAAATCTCAATATGATTTTCTCCACCTCCTAAACATAGTGATTTTTTTCACTAAACACTTCACGAGGTTAATATACTATATATGATACGTTATTTTAGTATAACTGTCTATAAAAATATTGATTATCAAAGAATAGAAGCATCCCTAAAAAAACGCTTACAACAGCATGCGTTTGCATAATAGCATTTTGGGGATTATTTTTCAAACCACTAAAAATGATCATCTTGATCTACTTTTGTACAAATCAATTAATTGAGAACACATGAATTTAGTAATTAATTCTTTACTAAATTCATATCTAAAAAATCTAGAAGCTGGATATCCTGTCAGTTCTTCACTAATGAAATCAACTACTTTCAAACTATCATTGTGTGGATGTGACATAATACTCAACTAGCTCTCTACTTTAACTTCATTGCTATCCATTCTTATCTGAGCGTTTCTCTTTCACTGCTTCCATTCTCATGTTTTCTAACTTAGCGTTATTTGTTTTTCTATCCACAGTTAAACTATCTGCCTTGAAAATATATTCCCTTGCTATTTCTTTATCATCATATTTATTATCTTGAAGAAGGCCATACATAAATTTGACCGTTTTCTTAAGATCCTCTGCATCCAAATTTTCTAAAAAATTTAAAACTTGAAATTCATCCCAACTTGAAATAGCTATTTCAAGAGGCTTCATTCCCTCAAACAGTTTATCTGGATTTCTTTGCACAGGTGCCTTAATATAATCCGAAGGTCTACTGGTTAATCCCATCACATAAGGGACACTAACTTCAAAATAATCGGCCAATTTATTCCAAATTTCATTATCTCTAGGTAAACTGCTACCATTTTCATAATTCGTTAACATACTTTGAGATACACCAAACTTCTCACTAAGATCTTTAACTGTTACATTTCTATCTTTTCGTAGCTCTTTTATCCGATTCATTTGTGTTCCCTCCTCCAATAAATTAAGTCAATTATACTTGTAACAACTCTTTTTTTCAATCTTTTTATCTGATTTTAGGATTTTTCTTGACAATTCGTAAATCTGATATTAAGATATATTTGAAAATCAGATTTTTTGATTGAAAGGAGGTGAAAATATGGTCTATACAAGCAAACAAGTAGTAGAAAAAATTGATGGCCTAAACTCAACTCGAACACTTAGACGTTGGACAGAGCTTGCAAAAGTTTTATGTAGTATTGAATTCTCATATGATTATATGAATGTCGGACATAAAAATACACATATACGTTATCTAGCTTATACAGAAACTGATCTACAAAAATTTCAATTTGTCGTTAAGCATAAGGCAAAACTAGGATTGAATGAAGCGATTCAACAAGCCTTTCGAAATGAGCAACAATTGACTCTGGCCAGTTTGGATGAACGACTTGTGCAACTAATTGAAAAAATCAACAAAATATTAGATTTTCAAAGTGAAAAAATCACTCTTTTAGAGAAACAAAAAATTTCTTTATCACAAGAAAACTATCGTTTGACAAAGCGCTTAGAGCAGGTAGAACAGGCCATTGAGAGCAAATCGGAACTAAAACACTATTGGCGAGAGCGGGCGTCACCCTAAGCAGAATTTGACCGAGGGCGCACAAAGCGACGCAGGGTCAAAGGCGCTGTCATGGGTTGGCGAACGTTGTCGCCAATATGAGGGTGTATAGTAACACCACCCTCTAGAGTAGATTAAAAGTAATGGATAAAGCTGTTACAACAGCGTTTCTATACAATCCATTTTGGCAAAAAGGTCCCCTCATTTTTTTCAATGCTAGTCACAGAAAAAGGAGGTGATTGGTGACTTGGCATCTCAGGATAACTTGCGAGCGCTATTTGATTGGATTCAAATTCAGCTATTCATCAATGAGCCTCTGGATACAATTATTCACAATGTTTTAGGTATTCCCAGTGATTATTTTTTCTTAAAACAAGGAAAACTAGAACATTATGACTACGATCATGTAGTAGAATATGGAGCCATCCGTATTTACTTTGATTCATCTGAACAAAAAATAGATTGTATGTTGGTAATGAGTGGAGAAGCATTAGAATTTTATCGAACAGAAGTGCTTGGCAAAATGAATTTGACGGTGAAAGACTTTCTACTGAATTTGTTTCAAGTATATGAAAATCAGTTTAAGATTACTCGAGTTGACCCAGCAATTGATGATTGGAATACTATTCCTTATTTCACTCCTCAGCAGCTAATGAAGATTTGTAGAAAAAAACGGTTTATTTATGGGAAAAGCACCTATTTTGATGTGTATGGGCTTGAAACAAAGGAAAAAGGGATGACTGTTTATCTAAAACCACCCTCTGCGGATGATCGCCTTAAGTTTTATGACAAACAGGCAGAACAAGCAAAAAAGCAAAGCGTACGAAAAAAGGATATTCCTCCTTGGATACGAACTGAAATTGTTTTCCGAAGAGAAAAAGCCCATGAATTTGTTCATCACTATTTAGCATTAGATAGTGAATTGATAGATTTAGTCAAAGGATATTTAAAAGCGAAAGTAAACTTTTATACGGATGATGAATTCAAGACTCCTTTAAGAGCTTGGGTAAAATTTCTTGGAAAATCTCGTCCTTTTTCCATCTCTATTCCAAAAACTAAATCAGGACTGGTAAAGAAATTTGATTGGTATTTCCATCATGGAGCAATTGCAGTATACCACGCTTATCTATTTTGCATTGAGAATCATTTATTATCTCATGATGAACAAATGGGTTACGAGGAAAAGGAGGTTCTATTTCCGCCTGATTTAGCAAGTGAACTTCAAAAAAGAGCCACTCAATACGGACGAACAGAACTATTAGAGCTTATTGTTGAAATGACAAAAAAAGCCACCTCTCGAACAGGTGACTAGGAAAATATTATTTACTTTATTATATCAAAGAAAGTAGGAAATGACTATGGCAAAAATGTTAGCACAACGAGATTTTGATTTATCACATATCGGAGAACGATTTGAATTAGATGAAGTCATGCCAAAATTTGAACAAGAAGAACGAACAAATGAAAAAACAGGAGAAGTCATCTTAGGTTCTGATGGGCGACCACGAAAATTTGATACAGAAACTATTATCGGGTATAAGTATTCTGTCACTATCTTAGATGGACAATTTAGAAAAAAAGCAACGCAAGTGACTGTTTTAGGCGCAGAACTTATTATCACAAACGAGACGATTATGAAATCAGACAGCGTAAAATGTCGCTTTGAAAATTTAGAAGTCTCTATGGCTGGAAATCCTATGTATTACAAAGCAGAGAAGATCATCTTAGAAAAAGAAGGAAAGTAAATTGAGGAGGTATTCAGTATGAACACTGTATCTATTTCATTATCAGATGAGCAATTGGATGCGTTACAAGCTACTGTCTACCTACACATAAAAAAGGAGATAGAGCGCGCAAGAGAAGACTGTAGATTAGAACAGATATATATGACGAAAAAGGAAACCTGTACTTACCTCCATGTTTCAAACAATACACTTGATAAGTTTATTGAAGCAGGACTGCCTAAAGTTAGGTTAGCAGGAGTTACACGTTTTAATAAACAAGCAATCGATCAATGGTTGCTTGGAAATATTGAAAGATAAACGTATAATCAGTATGTAGACTTCTGCATACTGGTTTGCTTTTTAAAGGACGTGACAATTAAATGGCAATCAGACAAACAAAAAATGGTAGTTACAAAGTAGAAGTTTTTTATCCCAAAGAATTTCGGCAAATTTCTAACATCACCTCAAAGAAATACACAAAAACTTTCAAGACAAAGGAGTTAGCAAAAAAAGATGAAAAAGAAATTCTCAAAAAAATCAATAAAGTATTAGAAGATAAAAATGCTCGTTCATTAGAATCATTAGGCGTAATCACTTTTAAAAATTTTTATGAAACGATTTGGTGGGAAATGTATATATCAGGAGCTAGTGGAAGAAGTAGAGGTATTCCTAGCTCATCTACTCAAACAGCTACACAACATTTATTCAAAAATCATCTGTTACCCATGTTTGGAGAGTATTCCCTTAATTATTTGAATGATAATAAAAATTTAATTTTGAGAACTTTTGTAAAAAAATCGAACGACTATTCAAATATCAAAGCGTTAAAAAGTTACTTTAATCAATTGTTTGAAGTAGCAGAACTTTTAGAATACATTGAATATAATCGTTTGGCTAAAGTCATTCAATTTGTAGGGCAACCAAAAAAGGAGCAATTAAAAAGACAACGAATCCTAAATGGCGAAGCATTAACAGCAGAAGAGCTTGTGGAATGGTTAAATGCTATTCACAATGATTTTGAGCGTGATACGCTCTCTTTACAAGACTATTTACTGTTACTTCTTACAATCAACCTAGGAGATCGCAAAAGTGAAACTTACGCACTGCAATGGAAACACATTGATTTTGAAAAACAAACCATTTCTTTAGTTCAAACACTAGATAAAAAAAGCAATATAACACTAACAAAAGGAAAAAAGAGAACAGTATTTCAACTACCACCTTCTTTACTTCCTTTATTAAAAAAATGGCAGGAACAGCAAAAAGATATGTTAAGACAAATAAATATTCGAACTTCTTCTAACCAATTTTTATTTACTTATACAAATCGTAAAAATGAAATGAATGTACCTGTTCATATTGACTATTTGAACTATCGAATGAAGAGTATTCAGAGAAGACATCCTGAACTTGCCCATGCAACACCTCATAAGCTAAGACATACATTTGCGACCTTAGCAAAAGAAGGCGGTGCAACAATGGCAGAGGTCTCACAAGCTTTGACCCATTCAGATATTAAGACAACAGAAATTTATGTAAATACGTCAAATGTGGTCAACCTTTCTACTCATGAAGCATTTGAAAGACGATTAAATGAAGTAAGATAGGCTGAATAAAATAACACTAAAATATAGAGGGAACCTATCTCATTTACCGTTCCCTCTTTTTTAAAGAAGTGTATACCTGTAAAGTCTTCTCTATTTTGTTCTCTATTTTCAAAAAAACAAGAGACACCAATTTCTTGGCACCTCTTGAAAACATTGATATATAGATGTTTTTAACGTTTTGAAAACTGTGAAGCTTTACGGGCTTTCTTAAGACCTGGTTTTTTACGTTCAACCATACGAGCATCACGAGTAAGTAAACCAGCGCGTTTTAATGGTGCGCGGAAATCTGGATCTACTTCTAATAATGCACGAGCGATACCGTGACGGATAGCTCCTGATTGTCCAGCGTAACCACCACCGTTAACGTTTACGAATACATCATAAGCGCCTTTAGTTTCTGTTACACCAAATGGTTGGTTGATAACTTCACGCAAGTCAGCGTGTGGAATATATTCTTCAACATCTTTTTTGTTTACAGTAATTTTACCAGTACCTGGTACTAAACGTACGCGGGCAACTGCATTTTTACGACGGCCTGTGCCGCTATATTGTACTTGTGCCAATGAAATTCCCTCCTCTTAGATTAAGTTTGTGATGTCTAAAACTTCTGGCTGTTGTGCAGCATGTGGATGTTCTGCTCCACCATACACGTTTAACTTAGTAAGTTGTTTACGACCTAAAGTGTTTTTAGGTAGCATACCTTTTACAGAAGTTTCGATTAAACGACGAGAATTTTTAGCACGTAATTCACCAGCTGAAACAGATTTCAACCCACCTGGGTAGTTACTGTGACGGTAGTAAATTTTATCACTTGCTTTATTACCTGTTAATTTGATTTTATCTGCATTGATTACGATTACGAAATCGCCAGTATCCACATGAGGTGTGAATGTTGGTTTATTTTTTCCACGTAGGATAGAAGCAACGACAGTTGAAAGACGACCTAAAGGCACATCAGTTGCGTCTACTACGTACCATTTACGATCTACTTCGCCTGGCTTAGCCATATATGTTGTACGCACGATTTTTTCCTCCAATTTAAGTTCTGAATGTTCACATACACTTGAGTTTCCGGGGCTCTTGTGGGGCAAACAATACCATTTATCATCTTACCTTGTCACAGGCTTAAAGTCAATGTATTTCTGCTAATTTCTGAAAAAAACTCGCAGAATTGGCGACTTTTAAAAGTAAATCTGGCTTAAAAAAAGTTTTTAAATTCCGAGGCGTATTATTTCCCATTTTTTTCAAAAGGGGTTATTATAAAGATACCAACAAACAACCCTTAACATTTTTTCATTTTTACTCCTTGCCCGCAAGTGTTTGACCACCCATCAAATGCTTGTGGGCACTTTCTTTTTAGTGCATATCTTGTTACAAAAAAAGTCGCCTCCCTTATAATTAAATAAAAAGGGGTGGTATGATGAACAAAGAAAAAATTTTAAGCGGCTTAGCTTATATTTCAATTGTTTTTGCACCAATTCTCTTACCGCTAATTATTTTTTTAGTTAGTTGACAAGCTGATGTTAAATATCAGGCAAATCGGGCTTTGAAACTGCACTTAATGCCTTTTATCGCGACAATTATCGTTTGGCTTGTAATTGAAGCCCTTGGTTTATTCATTAACAACCCGCTGCCTACAGAAATCATCGGTACTATTTTATTAATTGGGGTTGGCATTTTTGATATTGTTTTAACTTTGTATACGATAGTAATCGGCACTAAAATTTTAGCCAGTTAAATTATTAAATTCACGAAGGAGGTCTTTTTATGTCAATTTATGATATTGAGATTCAATTAGCAAATGGCACTTACAGCACTTTGGAACCTTACAAAGACAAAGTTTTACTGATTGTCAACACCGCAACAGAGTGTGGTTTCACCTCACAATACGCTGGTTTGCAAAAGCTTTATGAAAAATATCAGGAGAAAGGTTTTGAAATTCTTGATTTTCCTTGTAATCAGTTTGGTAATCAAGCTCCTGGTACAGCTGACGAAATTCATACGTTTTGCACAGGCCGTTTCGGTATCACTTTTCCGCAATTTGCAAAAATCGACGTCAATGGCGAACAGGAAAGTCCGCTGTATCATTACTTAAAAGCCCAGAAGAAAGGCTTGTTTAACTCAGCGATTAAATGGAATTTCACTAAATTTTTAGTTGACCGCCAAGGCAACATTGTTAACCGCTTTGCCTCAAAAGACACTCCTGAATCTTTAGAAAAAGATATTCTTGAGCTTTTATAATTTCACTTTTAAAACCACAAAAAAACGGAAGTCCTGGGACTTCCGTTAATTGTTATGCTTTTATGCGTCAATACCAGGTGCTTTACCTAATTTTGCTTGAACCATCCAGATTTTTTTCTCGATGTCAGTTTTGTTAGCGATAAAGATATCTTGAGTTGAATCGTCGCCTTCTTCACCAGCAACTTCAATCCCTTTGCTGTATAAATCAGCTAAGTAGCGGTAGCCAGCAACTAATTGTTCCATGCGTTCAGGAACAGTGCGGTCCCAGTTACCTACTTCATCTTTAATACCAGTATTTTCAGCGAATTCTTTTAACGTTGAGAATGGTGAACCATCTAAGGTAATTAAACGTTCAGAAACCACATCTAATTGTTCGTTGATTTCTTCCATATATTCGTCCATTAATGGATGTAAAGTTAAAAATTCTGGTCCACGTAAATACCAATGGATTTGGTGGATTACAACAGACATTTGGCTTAGGTCAGCAACAAGTTGGTTTAACACTTTTTTAGTTTCTACATATTTCATTCTAAATTCCTCCTCATTTTTTCAAAAAATTACACAAATAACTTTTTATGTTATTGCTTATTTATAATAATTCTTTATAGCCTAATAATAGTCGATTTTTCTCAAAATGTACAATAAAACGCTTTAGATTCGATTGTTTTTCCGAAAATTTATTCGACAGGGGTTTCTTCCGCTTCTGGATTTGCTTCGGGTGCCTCAGCTGGTAGCATTTCAGCGGGTATTTCTTCTGCTAGCGCTTCTTCTGCAACTGGTTCCTCAGCAGCTTGGGCTTGCGCTTCGGCAGCTTCCGCGGCCTTTAATTCGGCGGCTAATAATTCTTGAGCGGCTTCGGCCACTACTTGATTGATTTCGATACTTAACTCATCTTGATTGGCGGCGCCTGCGACAAAAGCAATGAACAAGCTAGCAATTTGTTGATTTTGATTACGGGCAACTTGCCACTGTTTGCCTTTTTTCTTTAAAATCAGCTCCACCGTAATCGGCGTTTTCTTTTTGGTAACATCGGCTACTTGCTTTTCAAAGAAACTTAACACTTTTTTATTAGCAAAAGTTTCGTTCGCCATCGCCGCGTTATTAAACTCTAACTCTTCAGCGATATCGTAAATCGTTCCCTCAATAATACCGGCAAAATCTAAGCCATAAACATCATAAGTAATCGTCACTTCTTGGCCGACTTCTTTAATTTCATTGACAGTGTAAGTCGTTTTGCCATCCATTTCTTCAATTAAAGTCCGCGTTAATGCCAAGGAATCATCAGCTGCTAAATTTTCAGATAGAGCTTCAATTTGACTAGTAAAATTTTCTTGAAAAGCCACGGCATTTTTATCAAAATCAGCCGCAATTTTCTCTCCATTAACAAAATTAGCTACAAATTCTTCCTGATTTTTTTCATAAACCAGCCGATTTACAAACAAACGGGCGGCTTCTTCGCCACCAATGGTCGGCTCACTCTGACAGCCTGCAAATAATCCTATGATTAAAAAAATCGGTAATAACCAGCGTTTTTTCACACAATGCCTCCCAGCAGTTTCTTTTCTTCATTGTAACAAATCCCTTAACTGACGAACAGAGCTTTTTTCATTCTTTCACAAAGAGAAAGTCTTTTTCCACGTATCTTATAGTAAAGCAGGAGTTTATTTCAAAAATTTCAGCGATTAAAATATGTTAGGAGAAGATTTATACTATTTTTCATTTTCGGCTGCTGCTTCGGCTCTTTTATTTGTTTAGTTTTAGAGCGCAGGCAAAAGCATTTATCCATCGTTTTTCCTGGTTCTCACTGTGGAGTTTGTCAACACAAATTAGCTTTTTATGAAATGATACCGATTGTTTCCATCATCGCCTTACGCTTTCGCTGCCGTTATTGCCAAACAAAACTTCCATTGCGCTATTTATACGGGGAAACCGGCTTCGGCTGCTTAGGACTTTGGCTGAGTCAGCAAACTTTTTCATGGTTACGCGTGGGTCAATTTAGCTGGTTATTTAGCAGTTTAATTATCGCGTTAATTGACTGGCAGATGCTGATTATCCCGTTAAAAACCTTATATAGCAGCACGTTAGCAATCCTAATCTGTTGGCTATTAGCCAAACAAACTATCTATTGGTGGCAACCTTTAATTTTATTATTGTTCTTTTGGATTTTTCAGAAGTTCTTTAATGAAGGCTTTGGTGGTGGCGATATTCAGCTACTGCTCTGTTGGAGTTTATTTTTAAATGTCTATCAAATCGGGTGGCTGCTTTTTATAGCTAGCGGGTTAGGATTAGGGGGCTTTTTAATTTTGAAAATCAAAAAATCACCGCAAAAACGACTACCTTTTGCGCCTTTTTTGACGGTGGCATTATTTTGGCTGCTGTGGTAGTACAAAAAAGTGTGAAAGCTCATCGGAATGAACTTTCACACTTACTAATTTGCTAAAATTATTTTTGGCTGTTTAAAGCATCTTCAGCTGCCATTTGGGCTTCAATATCAGAAATACTATAAACATTTTCGCTAACCACAACTGATTCTTGAGGTTCCATGTTACGATAGCGCGGCATACCAGTCCCAGCTGGGATGATTTTACCGATAATAACATTTTCTTTCAAGCCAAGTAATGGATCGCGTTTGCCGCGAATAGCTGCGTCAGTCAATACACGGGTTGTTTCCTGGAAGGAAGCAGCAGATAAGAAGCTGTTTGTTTCCAAGGAAGCTTTAGTAATCCCTAGTAAGACTGGTCTAGCAGTCGCTGGGCTACCACCGGCAATTAAAGTATCGTAGTTACGTTCTTTAAATTCAGCAATATCCAATAATGTACCTGGTAAGATATCTGTATCACCTGGATCCATTACGCGGACTTTGCGTAACATTTGTCGAACCATTACTTCGATATGTTTGTCGCCAATTTCTACCCCTTGCATCCGGTAAACACGTTGTACTTCACGTAGCAAGTAGTTTTCAACTGATAAAACATCGCGAACTTGCAATAATTGTTTAGGATCAATTGAACCTTCTGTTAATGGTGCACCACGATGAATCGTATCGCCTTCAACAACTTTCATACGAGCAGTGAATGGTACCGTGTAAGTCCGAGTATCAGTTTTACCTTTAACCGTCACTTCTTTTGTACGTGTTGCTGGATCTTCAGAAATATCAATTACTTCACCGGTAACTTCAGTGATAACCGCTTGCCCTTTAGGATTCCGAGCTTCAAAAATTTCTTGAACCCGCGGTAAACCTTGAGTGATATCATCACCGGCAACCCCGCCGGTATGGAAAGTACGCATGGTTAACTGTGTACCTGGTTCCCCAATTGATTGAGCAGCGATTGTACCAACTGCTTCACCAACTTCAACACCTGAACCAGTTGCTAAGTTACGGCCATAACAATGTTTACATACACCATGTTTCGTATTACATGTAAATACGGAACGGATCGTTACATTTTCAACGCCAGCATCAACAATTTCTTTTGCTAAATCTTCAGTGATTAGTTCATCTTCATCAACAATCACAGCATTTGTTTCTGGATGGCGAACAGCTTTACGCGTATAACGACCAACTAAACGTTCTTCTAGTGATTCAATAATTTCGTTACCTTCACGAATCGCTTGAATATCTAAACCGCGGTCAGTGCCACAATCGTCTTCACGAATGATAACATCTTGGGCAACGTCAACTAAACGACGTGTTAAGTAACCTGAATCGGCTGTCTTCAAGGCTGTATCGGTCATCCCTTTACGCGCCCCGTGAGTTGAGATAAACATTTCTAAGACAGAAAGTCCTTCACGGAAGTTAGAGATGATTGGTAATTCCATAATTCGACCATTTGGCGCAGCCATCAAACCACGCATCCCAGCTAACTGAGTAAAGTTGGAAATATTACCACGGGCTCCTGAATCTGACATCATGAAGATTGGGTTTTTCGCTTCTAAGCCTTCCATCAGTTTGATCTGAATTTCGTCTTTAGCAGCATTCCAAACCGCAATTACGCGTTCATAACGTTCATCATCAGTGATTAAACCACGACGGAATTGTTTAGTAATCGTGTCAACTTGTTTATGAGCTGCATCGATAATATCATGTTTTTCTTCAAGAACCATGATATCGGCAATCCCTACCGTAATCCCCGCCATTGTTGAATGACGATAACCTAAGTCTTTCATTCTATCTAACATCTTAGAAGTTTCAGTAATTTTGAAACGTTTAAAGACTTCAGCAATGATATTACCTAAGTTTTTCTTCTTGAATGGCAAGATAATTTCTTGTTCTTTAATGAACGCTGGAATATCAGTTCCTGGTTCAACAAAATATTTATCTGGCGTTTGCTCAGTTAAGTTAGAGTTTGTTGGTTCGTTTAAGTAAGGGAACTCTTCTGGCATGATTTCATTAAAGATAATCTTACCAACTGTAGTTACCATTAAACGATCTTTTTGCCAAGGAGTAAATGGTTTATCCCCTAATGTTCTAGGTGCTACAGCAATCCGTGAGTGTAAATGAACATAGCCATTACGCCATGCAATTACTGCTTCATTTTGGTCACGGAAGACCATACCTTCGCCTTCACGACCTTCTTCTTCCATCGTTAAGTAATAGTTACCTAAGACCATATCCTGAGAAGGTGTTACTACTGGTTTACCATCTTTTGGATTCAAGATGTTTTGAGCGGCTAACATCAACATCCGCGCTTCAGCTTGAGCTTCTTCATTTAACGGTACGTGTACCGCCATTTGGTCTCCATCGAAATCGGCATTGTAAGCTTCACAAACTAATGGATGCAAACGAATCGCACGACCTTCAACTAAAACTGGTTCAAATGCTTGGATCCCTAGACGGTGAAGCGTAGGTGCCCGGTTAAGTAAAACTGGATGTTCACGAATAACATCTTCTAATACATCCCAAACATCATCTTCTTGACGTTCGATTTTACGTTTAGCATTTTTAATGTTTGAAGCTAGTTCCCGTTGCACTAATTCGCGCATAACAAATGGTTTGAATAATTCAATCGCCATTTCTTTTGGTAAACCACATTGGAACATTTTTAAGTTAGGACCTACTACGATAACTGAACGACCTGAATAGTCAACCCGTTTACCTAGTAAGTTTTGACGGAAACGACCTTGTTTCCCTTTCAACATATGTGATAGAGATTTCAAAGGACGGTTACCTGGACCAGTAACTGGACGGCCACGACGACCATTATCAATTAAAGCATCCACGGCTTCTTGTAACATCCGTTTTTCATTTTGAACAATAATGTTTGGTGCGTTTAAATCTAATAAACGTTTCAAACGATTGTTACGGTTAATAACCCGGCGGTACAAATCATTTAAATCAGAAGTAGCGAAACGGCCACCTTCTAATTGCACCATTGGGCGTAATTCTGGCGGAATAACGGGAATAACATCCATAACCATCCAGCTAGGTTGGTTACCTGAAGAACGGAAAGCTTCTAAAATATCTAAACGACGCACAGCACGTGTCCGTTTTTGACCTTGAGCAGATTTCAAATCTTCTTTTAATTCAGCAACTTCGCCGTCTAAATCAACGCTATCTAATAAACGTTTAATCGCTTCAGCACCCATTGCTGCTTGGAATTCTTGACCATATTCGTCACGTTTGTCACGATATTCACGCTCAGTTAGTAATTGTTTTTTCTCTAAAGGTGTATTACCTGGATCAATTACCACATATGAAGCAAAATAAATGATTTCTTCCAACGCTCTTGGGCTCATATCTAAAACAAGACCCATCCGTGATGGAATACCTTTAAAATACCAAATATGTGAAACTGGTGCAGCTAACTCAATATGCCCCATCCGTTCCCGACGAACTTTAGAGCGAGTAACTTCAACGCCACAACGATCACAAACAATACCTTTATAACGAATTCGTTTGTATTTACCACAGGCACATTCCCAGTCTTTTGTAGGGCCGAAAATCCGTTCGCAAAATAGACCTTCGCGTTCAGGCTTCAATGTACGGTAGTTAATGGTTTCAGGTTTTTTTACTTCACCATAAGACCAGCTTCTGATTTTTTCAGGAGAAGCCAAACCTATTTGCATACTTTCGAATTTATTTACATCGATCAAAAGGGTTTCCCTCCATTTCATTTAATGGCAAGCCAGACCTTAGCGGTTCACAATCGCCGCTAAGGCAGCTTAACGTCAGACTTTACAGTCTAGTCTTGAATATCTTCAGCAGTTTCAAATGCCTGCACTTGTTCATCTTCTTGTGCTACGGCTTCAGCTGCAGCTTGTTCTGCTAATTTCTTAGCAGATTGTTCTTCTGCATATTTGGTTAAAGCATCAACCGTAATTAAATCATCATCATCGTCATCCATATCGCGAAGTTCGATTTCTTGATCATCAATATCTAGCACCCGCATATTTAAACCAAGTGATTGTAATTCTTTCACTAATACGCGGAAAGATTCTGGTACACCAGGTTTTGGAATTGGTTCACCCTTAACGATTGCTTCGTAAGTTTTCACACGACCGACAACATCATCTGATTTGTAAGTCAAGATTTCTTGTAGGGTATAAGCCGCACCGTAAGCTTCCAGTGCCCAAACTTCCATTTCCCCGAAACGTTGTCCACCAAATTGAGCTTTACCACCCAATGGTTGTTGAGTAACAAGAGAGTACGGTCCAATTGAACGAGCATGTAATTTATCATCAACCATGTGGGCTAATTTAATCATATACATGACACCAACAGAAACCCGGTTATCTAAAGGCTCACCGCTACGACCATCATAAAGAATCGTTTTCGCATCTTTCGCCATACCAGCTTCACGCACAGTTTCCCAAACATCTTCATCAGAAGCACCATCAAAGACTGGTGTTGCTACGTGGATGCCTAGTTGGCGTGCTGCCATACCTAAATGCAACTCTAAAACTTGTCCGATATTCATCCGTGAAGGTACCCCTAATGGATTCAACATGATATCCACTGGTGTGCCATCTGGTAAGAATGGCATATCTTCTTCAGGCATAATGCGGGAAACAACCCCTTTGTTTCCGTGACGTCCCGCCATTTTATCCCCTTCATGAATTTTACGTTTTTGAACGATATAAACACGAACTAACATATTTACCCCTGGAGATAATTCATCGCCAGCTTCACGGGTAAAGATTTTCACGTCATGAACGATACCGCCGCCGCCGTGTGGTACTCGTAATGAAGTATCTCTAACTTCACGAGCTTTTTCACCGAAAATGGCATGTAATAAACGTTCTTCTGCAGAAAGTTCGGTAACACCTTTAGGAGTTACTTTACCTACTAACAAGTCGCCATCTTTAACTTCAGCACCGATGCGGATAATTCCCATTTCGTCAAGGTTCTTCAAAGCATCTTCCCCAACGTTAGGAATTTCACGAGTGATTTCTTCAGGTCCTAATTTTGTATCACGAGCTTCTGATTCGTATTCTTCAATATGAATCGAAGTATAAACATCATCTTTTACTAAGCGGCGACTCATAATAATCGCATCTTCGTAGTTGTAACCTTCCCAAGTCATGAAGGCGACTAAGACGTTTTGCCCTAAAGCTAACTCGCCTTCTTCCATAGATGGTCCATCTGCTAAAGTATCGCCAGCATCAACTTTTTCACCTAAATGAACAATTGGACGTTGGTTATAACTTGTACCAGAGTTTGAACGACGGAATTTAGTTACTGTATATTTATCTAATGCACCGTTGTCGCGACGAACGCGGACTTCAGTAGCATCAACATATTCAACAACCCCAGTGTGTTTACATAATAAAGCAGCACCTGAGTCATGAGCAGCTTTATATTCCATACCTGTCCCTACCCAAGGAGAACGTGGTTGGATCAACGGTACAGCTTGTCGCTGCATGTTGGCACCCATCAAGGCCCGGTTGGAGTCATCGTTTTCCAAGAAAGGAATACAAGCGGTCGCTACTGCAACTACTTGTTTAGGGGATACGTCCATGAAGTCAACTTTATCAATTGAAACTTCTAAGTTTTCACTTTGAGAACGTGCCATAACGATATCTTCTTTAAAGCGGCCATCTTCAGTTAATGGTGAGTTCGCTTGCGCTACAATATAATGGTCTTCTAGGTCAGCTGTTAAATATTCAATATTGCCAGTTACGCGACCAGTTTCCCGATCAACCCGACGATAAGGCGTTTCAATGAAACCAAATGGATTCACTTTTGCATAACTAGATAAGCTATTAATCAAACCGATATTTGGTCCTTCAGGCGTTTCAATCGGACACATCCGGCCATAGTGAGAATAGTGAACGTCCCGCACTTCATAACCCGCGCGGTCACGAGTCAAACCACCAGGTCCTAAGGCAGATAGACGACGTTTGTGAGTTAACTCACCTAATGGATTCGTTTGATCCATGAACTGTGACAACTGAGAAGAACCAAAGAATTCTTTAATACTTGCCACAACTGGACGAATATTAATTAATTGTTGTGGTGTTAAAGTTTCTTGATCTTGAATTGACATTCTTTCACGAACGACTCTTTCCATACGGGCTAAGCCAATTCGGAATTGATTTTGTAATAATTCCCCAACAGAACGAATCCGGCGGTTTCCTAAGTGGTCAATATCATCCACATTGCCGATGCCTTCCATTAAGTTTAAGAAATAACTCATTGAAGCAATGATATCCGCTGGACGAACCGTTTTAACTGGCGCTTCTGGGTAACCATTACCAATTACGTTAACTTCTCTTTCAGGATCTTTAGGTGAAACAACTTTAATGACTTGAATCGTCATTGGTTCAGTAACTACACCGTCTTCTGAAGGATAGTAAGTCACTGCATTTAAACCATTATCAATAAATGGTGCTAATTCATCCATTACTTGATGGGTTAAAACAGTACCTTTTTCAGCTAAAATTTCACCAGTTTCTGGATCAACTAAAGTTTCAGCTAAAGTTAAATTCAATAGACGCGTTTTTAAGTCTAATTTTTTATTTACTTTGTAACGACCTACGTTTGCTAAGTCATAACGTTTTGGATCGAAGAAGCGGGCATTTAATAAGTTACGAGAACTATCAGCCGTTTTCGGTTCCCCTGGGCGTAGACGCTCGTAAATATCTTTTAAGCCTTCTTCAGTTCTTGAATCACTTGCTACTTTGTGTAAATCTTTTTCGATGGTATTACGTAAGCTTTCGCTATCACCAAAAATTTCAAAAATTGTATCGTCAGAACCAAAACCTAAAGCCCGAACTAAAACGGTTAAAGGAATTTTACGAGTACGATCAATTCGTACATAAGAAATATCTTTAGCATCTGTTTCCATTTCTAACCATGCGCCACGGTTAGGAATTACAGTTGAACCAAAACCTTCTTTACCATTTTTATCAACTTTCCCATGGAAATAAACCCCTGGAGAACGGACTAACTGTGAAACGATTACTCGCTCAGCACCGTTGATGATAAAAGTTCCTTGTTCTGTCATTAATGGGAAATCCCCAAAGAATACTTCTTGTGATTTAATTTCCCCTGTTTCACGGTTCATTAAGCGTAGAGTAACGTGCAATGGTGCAGAATAGTTTGCATCATGCGCTCTTGCTTCAGCAACAGTGTATTTAGGTTCCTTTAATTCATATCCGACAAATTCTAATGACAAGTTTCCGTTAAAATCTTCAATTGGCAAAATATCTTCAAACATTTCTTGTAGCCCTTGATCAAGGAACCACTGGTAAGAGTTTGTTTGAATTTCAATTAAGTTCGGCAATTCTAATACTTCACTGATTCGTGCGAAACTTCTACGTTCGCGGTGTTTTCCGTATTTGACTACGTGTCCAGCCAAGCTCTTCACCCCTCTAAATAATCTTTCAAAAAACAGCAACCGAATCGTTACATTTTTATTACAAACATTATTTTTGTGTAACAAAAAACATTTTTTGCGGCTTTTGGACAAAAAAAAACCAAAAATAGAAATTCTTTTTAAGAGCAAATTCTTAAAATTCTACTTTTGTTTCCCTATCCTCAAGCCGAAACGGACAATATTTCGTTTCTGCCTTTTTATTTCAGTTCGTTTTTGCATCTACTAATATTACAGGAAAACCATTGCTTTGTCAAGGATTTCTCCCTTAGTTGAAATAGTAGAAAAAGAGCAGGACATCACGCTTTGTCCTGCTCCTGTAAAGCGCCTATTTTTCGTAAAAAGGTGCGACCTCTGCCACCGCATTTTTACCAAAATCGCTTTGATATTCCACTAAATCTAAAAACATCCCTTTTAAGTAAGGCATGCCGATTTCAGCTAATGCTGGAAACAGCACTTCGCGACTGCCCGCAAAATCAACAACGACTAAATAGCTGACTTCGCCACCGTTTTTCATCAAGCGCAACCACGCCCGCTTAACTTCAGATTTTTCTTTTAGAGCCGCGGTAATTGCTGCAATCATTTCAGTTGGATACTCTTCAGGCTCACCAATTTGTAAAGAGGTACCGCCGTCAAGTACGACTTCTCCATGACCATTTTCTTTCAAGCCTTGATGGCCTCTAAAATTGCGAATCATATCTTCCGTAAATAAGATATTTTCGCTAAAAGGATTAATCGCAAAGCCTTGCATCTCTTCTCTTTCTAAAACCAATTGTGCTAAATCATTAAAATCCATCACAAAAGCTTGCGTTGTTAACTCTGGCTGCCAAGCTTTCAAACTTTGCCAATCCGTAAAGACTGGGAAAAATTGTTCGCCACTAGGATTCGCTAAAGTTGCAAAAGCCAAATCGACTTTCTCGCCAACCGCTTCTTTATCATCTGTCATCGGCAAATTAGAAAGTAATAAAAATTTACCGTTAACGCAAACTTCTTCAAAGGCCTTACTCATATTTTCTGGCGTTTGCTCAGCTAAATAGGCTTGCCAATAAGTTAACAACTGGCTATTTTCAAAAACTTCAGCACTAGTTTGCGCCTCAACTTCTTCAGCCGCCGCTTCTACAACTGGTGTTTCGACGGTTTCTTTTATTTCTGCAACATTATCTTCTTTTTTCTTTAAAAATTTATCCAAAAAGCTCATTAAATTGCTCCTCACATCGTTTATTCAGTAACAGCTTTAATTATAACACTTTTTCTTAGATAAAAAAATCAGCACCGCCGCTTAGCAAAGTGCTGATTTTAAACTTAGTCATTACTTACTTTCTTCAATAAATTTTTGCCCCATCCATTTTTCAGCAATTTTATCCATCGTGCCATCTTCTTGATATTTATTAATATACTCATTAAACACTTCTACCAATTCAGAGCCTTGCGGGAAAGCAATATTAAAAGTGTTGGCTTCAGTAATCCCTAGTTCTTCATCGCTAAAAATAATGTAAGCATAATCAGGATTTTTTTCTGCTTCAATCGCCGCTTTGGTAGCATCCATCATGGCACCGTCTACCCGACCATTATATAAATCTTGCAATACAGCTGCTCCAGAATCAAAGGCAACTACTTCAGCTCCCATATCTGTTGCCTGCTGCTCAAAAGTCGTACCGAAACTTACAGCAATTTTCTTACCTTGCATATCAGTTACCGTTTCAATATTTTGATCTTTCGGGAAAATCACACCTGTTTTCGTATAGAAATACGGATCAGAAAAATCAACACTTTTCCGACGTTCTTCAGTTGCCGTCATACCAGAAATCACGAAATCAGCCCGTCCAGATTGCAGTTCACCAACCAATCCTTTAAATTCCGTTTCAATAATTTCATATTCAAAGCCCAAATCTTCTGATAACTGATTGACTAAATCCACATCAAAACCGACAACTTCCATTTCACCCTTATCATTTAATTCCGCTGATTCAAAAGGCACGAAATTTGGACTTAAAGCAAATTTCAATGTTTCGCCTGCTAAAGGTTTATCAGAACTAGCACTACTACTTGTAGCCGCCGAGTCTTTCGTTCCTTGATCCTTAGCGCCACCACAAGCAGCTAATGTACCTAAAAACAACATTGCTACCATTAATTTCCCGAATTTTTTCATTTTTTCATCTTCCTTCCAATTAAAAAATCATTTTTATAAAACTTTTGCTAAAAATTCTTGCGCTCTTTTAGACTGCGGATTGCTAAAGAACATTTCCGGTGTAGCATCCTCTTCAATTATCCCATTTTCAACAAAACAAATCCGATCAGCTACTTCACGAGCAAAGCCCATTTCATGAGTGACTAAAGCCATAGTAATATTTGTATCTGCTAAACTTTTAATTACCGCTAAAACTTCTTTAACCATTTCCGGATCCAGTGCACTGGTTGGTTCATCAAAAAGCATCACTTCCGGTTCCATGCATAAAGCGCGGGCAATCGCCACCCGTTGTTTTTGACCACCAGATAATTTCGCAGGATATTCATCCGCCTTATCACTCAAGCCCACACGCGCTAGTAAATCTTGCGCTTTTTTTACAGCAACTTGCTTGTCCATTTTTTTGACTTTAATCGGTGCATAAATCATATTTTCTAAAACACTTTTATGGGGAAATAAGTTAAAATGTTGAAAAACCATACCGGTATTCTCGCGGATTTTTTTAATATCCACTTTCCCTTGCGTGATTTCTTGCCCATTAATCGTTATCGTACCAGCATCAGGTGTTTCTAATAAATTCATACAGCGTAGAATCGTGGATTTACCAGAACCAGACGGTCCGATAATCGCTACAATTTCACCTTTATCAATATGCAAATTAATCCCTTTCAGCACTTCAACTGAGCCAAAAGACTTGTGCAATTCTTTAATATCGATCACTACGTTTCAGCCTCCTTTCAATAAAGTTAGCAAAGGTATTTAAAATCATAACTAATACATAATAAATTGCCGCTACAACTATAAAAGGTTCAAACGCCAAATAAGTTGCATTCATAGCCACTTGTGCCGAACGCATTAAATCTAACATCCCAATCGTAGAAACCAATGATGATTCTTTCAATAATGCAATCGTCTCGTTCACCAAAGCCGGCAACACTGTTTTTAACGCTTGCGGAACAATGATATCTTTTAAAGCATCCACTCTCGAAACACCTAAAGACAAAGCCGCTTCCATTTGTCCTGAATCCACCGCTTCAATTCCGCCACGTAAAATTTCAGAAATATAAGCCGCTGAATTTAGGGAAAAAGCAATTACCGCCGCTGTAAATGCCGGTATTTCATATCCTGTTAATTGAGGTGTTGCAAAATAGACAATAAAAACCTGCACCAATAATGGCGTGCCCCGAAAAATAGATGTATAAAATTGCGAAAGCCACTTTAAAATTTTTATACCAGAAACTTTAACTAACGCTAAAACCACACCTAAAAACAAACCGCCAATTAATGAAATGCCCGTAATTTCTAAAGTGCTTTTTAAGCCATTCAGATAAACATTTTTATAAGGTAAAATCCGATCAAAATGCATATTAAATTCTGCACCATAAGCTACCGTAAAACTACTATCTAGCCATAAAAAAGCACCACTTACCAGCGTTATTAGCAAGCACCACTTTAATCGCCTACTTTTTCCATCCCACATTTCCCAACCTCCTACATATTTCGCAAAAAATGTTTAAATATTCATTTATTTGTATATTATTTATCATATCATATCAAAAATGATTTGTGTATGTTTTTAATAATAAATAATCAATTTTTTTCAAAAAAATAGAGTTAACAAAGATAAAACACCTTCGTTAACTCTATTTATCATTCAAAAAACGCCCATCTCCAAAATAACTAAGGAGATGGGCGTTTCATTTCATCCGAAATTAAGCATTATATGCATCAACGATGATTTGTTTCAATTCGCTGATTAATGGTTCTTTTGGATTTGCTGTTGTACATTGATCTTCGTAAGCTAATTCAGCCATACGATCAACAGTTGAATCTAATGTTTCTTGAGTTACGCCTTGCGCTTTCAAGTTCATGTTGATACCAACAGTTTTACCTAAATCACTAACAGCTGTTGCTAAAGCTTCAACTAATTCTGCAGTTGTTTTACCTTTAAGTCCTAAGAACTTAGCGATATCAGCGTAGTCAGTGTCAGCGCGGAAGTAGTCATATTTAGGGAACATTGCATGTTTTTGAGGATCTTTGGCATTGTAACGGATTACGTGCGGTAATAAGATCGCATTTGTACGTCCGTGAGGAATACCATATTCTCCACCAATTTTATGGGCTACTGAGTGACAAATTCCCAAGAAAGCATTCGCGAATGCCATACCAGCCATTGTAGAAGCGTTATGCATTTTTTCACGAGATTCCATATCAGGAGTTTTCACAGATTTTTCCAAATAGTCAAAGACTAATTTAATTGCTTGTAAGCTTAAACCACGAGTGTAATCAGATGCCATTACTGACACGTAAGATTCAATTGCGTGAGTTAATACGTCCATACCAGTATCAGCAGTTACTGATGCAGGAACTGACATAACGAATTGAGGGTCAATAATTGCCACATCAGGAGTTAAAGCGTAGTCAGCTAATGGATATTTAACGTGTGTATCGCTATCTGTAATAACCGCAAATGGTGTTACTTCAGAACCTGTACCAGATGTTGTTGGAATACATACAAATTGAGTTTTTTCAGGTTTAGAAATTTTGTAAGTACGTTTACGGATATCTAAGAATTTTTGTTTAGCGCCGAAGAATGAAGTATCTGGGTGTTCATAGAACATCCACATTCCTTTAGCAGCATCCATTGCAGAACCACCACCAAGAGCGATAATTGTATCTGGTTTAAATTCAGCCATCATTTTAGTACCAGCGTAAACAGTGTCAGTTGAAGGGTTAGGTTCTACATCTGAGAAGACTTCAATTTTCACATCGTTTTTACGACGAGCTAATACTTCACGAACTGTGTCAGCATAACCGAATTGAACCATACCTGGGTCACAAACGATCATTACGCGTTCAACGTTTTCCATTTTTTCTAGATACAACAATGAATTCTTTTCAAAGTAAATTTTTGATGGAAGTTTAAACCATTGCATATTATTTCTCCGTTTCGCTACAGTTTTGACATTAATCAAGTTAATTGCAGATACGTTTTTAGAAACTGAGTTTTTACCGTAAGATCCACAACCTAATGTTAATGAAGGAATCATTTCGTTGTAAATATTACCGATACCACCTTCAGCAGATGGAGAATTTACTAAGATACGGCAAGCTTTCATGCGTAAACCAAATTTAATTTGTAAGTCTTCATCTTCTGTATGGATAACAGCAGTATGTCCTAAACCGCCTAATTCTAACATTGCTTCACATAAGTCAAAAGCATGTTCGTGGCTGTTTGATTTCATCATTGCAAGTACTGGAGAAAGTTTTTCTCTTGATAATGGGTACTCAGCGCCAGCGCCTTCTAATTCAGCAACTAAAATTTTAGTACCAGCAGGAACTTTAATACCAGCTAAGTCAGCGATATGTTCTGCAGAGTAACCTACGATTTTAGGGTTAACAGCTGTTTTAGTTTCGTTCATTACAGCATCTTCAAGTTTTTTCAATTCGTTAGCTTTAACGAAGTATACTTGATGTGCTTCAAATTCAGCTTTAACAGCTGCGTAAACTTCTTTATCAACGATAACTGCTTGTTCAGAAGCACAAATCATACCGTTATCGAAAGATTTAGAAACGATTAAATCGTTAACAGCACGTTTGATTTTAGCAGTTTTTTCAATGTAAGATGGTACGTTACCAGCACCAACACCTAAAGCAGGTTTACCAGTTGAGTAAGCTGATTTAACCATACCAGGTCCACCAGTTGCTAAAACAATTGCTACGCCTTCGTGGTTCATTAACATTGAAGTTGCGTCAATTGATGGATGTTCAATCCATTGTACACAGTTTTCAGGTGCGCCAGCTGCAATCGCTGCATCGCGAACAATACGAGCTGCTTCAGCAGAACATTTTTGAGCGCTTGGATGGAATGCAAAAATAATTGGGTTTGCTGTTTTTAAAGCGATCATTGCTTTAAAGATTGTTGTTGAAGTTGGGTTAGTTGTTGGTGTTACCCCACAAACTACGCCGACTGGTCCAGCAATTTCAACGATTCCTTTTTGTTTGTCTTCGCTGATTACGCCAACAGTTTTATCATGTTTAATGCTGTTCCAGATATACTCTGAAGCATACATATTTTTAATAGCTTTATCTTCTACGATACCACGGCCAGTTTCTTCAACCGCCATTTTAGCAAGAGGCATATGTTGATCTAAGGCTGCCATTGCCATTTCATGAACGATGTGGTCAATTTTTTCTTGATCAAAATTAGCCATTTCTTTTAAAGCAACGTTTGCTTTTGCAGCTAATTCATCGATCATTGTTGAAACATCAACAGTTTCTGTTTTCTTTGGTGTCTTTGCCATTGTCTTCCTCCTAAATATATGTCAACTTTCGATTGTTAACTTTTTCACATACTCAATATACAACATCCCGAGTAATTTGTAAATAGTTTTTCGTGATTTTTTTCACAAAATTTCAAAAAGCTTGAAAACTTAATTTTAGAAAGTGATTTTCCTAATAAAAACAAGCGTTTCTCTGTTTTTTCAAAGAATGCGTTTTCATAATTTTAATACAAATAAAAAAAGTTCAGGCCGTCAATTTCACGGTCTGAACAAATGAATTTTTGCACAATCTCTTAAAATAAATCAGAAAAGTCATCAAATTCTGCTAAACTGCTGTTTTTCGTTTGAATTAAAAATTGTTGGTAATCGAAAAAATCGTTGACGTTGGTTTCAGCAATATCAGCCAAGGCTTCTGTCAATGTCGTGAAATTCTTTCTTTTCCAGCGAAACTCCCAAAAATATTTTTCTAAAGCTTCTTTATCTATTTCAGGGTAGCCTGCTTGATTAAAAGCTTTGCACTTTCGCTTAATGGTTTGTCGCAAACGAAATTTTTGCCACTGATTAAATTCTTTCATCTTTTTTCCTTTTTCTATCAGATTAATTATGTAAAAAGAAAGGTTGACCACCCTACCATTTCAAAAATAAAATGGCAAGGTGGTCAAAACCGCAATAATTAGTCGTTATTTATTTAGTAATGACTATTCTTCTGTTGTATCTTCTTCAGAAATAGTTTCTTCAATTACTGTTTCTTCAGCAGCATCAACAGCTACGTTAGGTGTAACTGACCGAATTGAATTACGTTCAAACTCTAAATAGATTCCTTCGCAATCAAGAATTACAGTACCTTTTTCTGTGTCAATTTCAGAAACAACACCGTGTAAACCCCCGGCTGTAATCGCGCTGTCACCAGGTTTCATAGCATTTAATAAATTTTGACGTTCTTGCTGTTGTTTCTTTTGTCCTCTTGATGTAAAATACATCATCCCAATCATTGCTACGATAGCAACTAGATAAACCCACATGTTTTGTTCCTCCGATTTCTTAAACGAATTAATATAGTTTATTTGCACACAAATCAAAAGTGGATTTCCGCCACTTTTCTCTAAGGATAACTGTAGCAAATAATTCAGCTAAACTCTAGCGTTTTTAGAAACTTTTCGCATTTTCTTTGTTAAATCCGTATTCTTCAAAGAAAGCTTGCCGGAATTCCAACAAATTATCATCCATAATCGCTTGGCGCACTTGTTTCATCACATTTAATAAAAAGTATAAATTATGATAAGAAGTTAAGCGAATTCCGAAAGTTTCATCGCATTTAATTAAATGACGAATATAAGCGCGACTGTAGTTACGACAAGTATAACAATCACATTTTTCATCTAATGGTCGGAAATCGTGCGCAAACTCAGCGTTTTTCACAACTAAACGGCCTTTTGAAGTCATACAAGTGCCGTTACGAGCAATCCGCGTTGGCAGAACGCAGTCAAACATATCCACCCCACGAATCACGCCATCAATTAAAGAATCAGCTGTGCCAACTCCCATTAAATAGCGAGGTTTATTTTCTGGCAACCTTGGTGTGGTAAACTCTAAGACCCGATTCATTTCCGCTTTAGGCTCCCCTACTGATAATCCACCAATTGAATACCCCGGAAAATCCATACTAACTAAATCTTGCGCACTTTGACGACGCAAATCTTCAAAGCCCGCCCCTTGCACAATCCCGAATAACCCTTGGGTTGCTGGATTGGCATGAGCTTTCAAGCCCCGCTCTGCCCAACGAGAAGTACGGGCCACAGATTTTTGAACATACTCATAACTTTCATTAAAAGGTGGACACTCATCAAAGCTCATCATAATATCTGAACCTAATTTATTTTGAATATCAATTGCCTTTTCTGGTGATAAAAACATTTTAGAGCCATTTAAATGGTTTTTAAAATGAACCCCTTCTTCAACGATATTCCGCATATCACTTAAAGAAAAGACTTGGAAACCACCTGAATCGGTTAAAATCGGTTGGTCCCAGTTCATAAATTTATGTAAACCACCAGCTTCAGCCACTAAGTCTTCCCCGGGCCGCAACCATAAATGATAAGTGTTACTTAAAATAATTCCGGCACCCATCTCTTTTAATTCTTCAGGCGACATAGTTTTAACGGTGGCTAATGTGCCAACTGGCATAAACATCGGTGTTGGAAACGTGCCGTGGGGAGTAATTATCTCACCTAAACGGGCACCCGTATGCTTTTCTTTCTTGATTAAACGATAGCGAATGGCAGATTCTGTCATTGCCTTACCTACTTTCTTTTCTTAAACTCAAATTTTCTATGTAACCCGTTAATTTTACTTTGTTTTAACAGGATTTGCAACTGTGAATTAGAAAAGTGAAACGCATTTTCCAACAACCACAATCAGTTAATCACATAGTCTCCTAATTTAACAAAGTAAATTCGTAATTGACTCGGCCTAAGCTCTATTAAGACATCAGCTTCATCTACTAAAATAACAGAGTCTTCTCTAATTTTTTCAATTTTCCACAAGCTATCTTCTTCAACTGAATAGTCCTCACTCATTTCCGCTACTGATACATTAACCGTAAAAGGACGAAAACACTGGTATCTATCACCAATAGATAATTCTGCTAATGCAGCAGCTTTTTCGGTTTTTTCTTCAACAAATTGTTTATTACTGGCGCTTATAAAAAAATACAGTCCTGCTACCCCTCCCACGACAACAATATAGATAGCAAAAAATTTCCCCAAACGCTTAGCAATCATTTTGAAATTTCCCATTTCAAACACCCGCTCACCTTTTTTCAATCAGTATAACATTTTTCACAAACAGAAAAAAAGATACCAAAATTTGATATCTTTTCCGTTAAATAAAATTTATTCCTCTTCAAGCTCTGGTGAAAAGCGGAATTTGATTAATTCGTTGACAAAAATCGGTACAATTGATAAACCGATAACTAATAACCAATGATTTAAACTAATTATCACTAAACCAAATAAGGTTTGTGTTACTGGTAATAAAGCAATGACAGTTGTAATGAAAATCGCTAATAGCGCCATTTCAAATAGCGATTTATTTCTTCCTAAGTTTACTTTAAAAATTGAACGACTACTGCGAACATTAAAGACGTGCAAAATAGAAGAGTAAGCTAACACCAGAAAAGCTACCGTTTGTCCTACTTCTTGACTGGCTGTCACCCAATGACTGATACCGTCAACAAAGCTCCCTAAATAAAAACCTAACAAGGCAACAACTGTAAAACTGACAGCATTCACTAAGATTTTTTGCCATAAGCCTCGGCCAAGAATACTTTCTTCTCTAGGAATGGAAGCTTCTTCCATAATTCCCGCTTCGGCTGGCTCACGTCCTAATGCAAAACCAGGCAAGCCATCAGCCACTACATTAACAAACAGCAATTGTACAGCGGTAAAAGGCGCCCCCCAACCTAACAACATGGCAATTAAGACGATAAAAATTTCTGAAATATTACAACTTAGCAAAAAGTTAATCGCTTTACGAATATTGCGATAAACCGTCCGACCTCGCGCAACTGCATCGACTATCGTCGCAAAATTATCATCAGTTAAAATCATATCCGCAGCACTTTGCGCAACATCCGTACCGGTAATCCCCATGGCAGCGCCCACATCACTAACTTTTAAAGCCGGCGCATCGTTTACCTCGTCGCCAGTCATCGCAACAACGGCGCCAGTTTTTGCCAAGCTTTAACGATGCGGATTTTATCTTCGGGCGTCACTCGGGCATAAACGGATAACTCTGTTACTCGTTCTGCTAATTCTTGATCGCTCATTTCCCTTAATTCCGTACCGGTTATTGCTTCTTTTTTATCTGTTAAAATACCTAACTCTTTGGCAATCGCACTGGCGGTAACTACATGGTCGCCGGTAATCATCACTGTTTTTATACCGGCTTTTTTTCCCGCGAGCAATGGCACCTTTACTTTCAGGTCGCGGAGGATCAATCATGCCGATTAAGCCCAATAAATGAAGATCTTTTTCTAAGGCTTCCGGCGCTATCACGGGTGGTTTTAGCGTAACCAACGGCAATCACTCGTAAAGCCCGTTTACCAAAGCGATCATTTACCACCGCTGCCTGTTCAACATTGCCGTATTTAAATTTCGGCAACAAGATATCAAAGGCCCCTTTAGTAATTGAAAGGTAACGTTTCCCCATTTTATGCACAGTGGTCATCATCTTACGGTCAGAGTCAAAGGGAATCTCGCCAACTCGCGGATATTTCTCCTCTAATTCAGCTTTTGTGTGGTAATTTTCTTCAATTGCCCGTACAATCGCTGCTTCAGTGGGATTGCCTTTAACGATGACCTCATCGTTTTCATAAGTAACAATTACATCGGTATTTAAAGCGGCAAATTGTAAAACTTCCATCGCTTCATCCGTCATTAAATTTTCAATGTCGGTTACTTCATCGCCTTGACGCCAAACTTGTCGCACCCGCATTTTATTTTGCGTCAAAGTTCCGGTTTTATCAGAACAAATCACATTAGCGGTCCCTAAAGTCTCCACTGCCGGTAATTGCCGAATAATCGCATGTTTTTTTGCCATCTGCTGTACACCGTAAGCTAAAGTTAGTGTTACAATAACCGTTAACGTTTCTGGCACAGCCGCCACCGCTAAAGAAACAGCCGTCATAAACATTTCTAACAAAGGCTCTCCTTGCAACTGACCTATGAAAAAGACTAAGCCTGCCGCTGCCAAAGCAATCAAACTAATTCTTTTACCTAACTGGTTTAAACGCTTTTGTAACGGTGTTTTATCGTTGGTCTCACGATTTAACAGTTCCGCAATTTTCCCCATCTCCGTTGCCATCCCAGTCGCCGTCACAAAAACTTGACCGCGGCCATTTAAAATGGTTGTACCTTTATAAACCATGTTTCTTCGATCACCTAGCGGCGTATCAGCTTCCCCTACAAAATCAACAGTCTTTTCAATCGCTTCACTTTCACCGGTTAAAGATGCTTCATCCACCCGCAATTGGCTATTTTGAATTAAACGACCATCTGCAACGACTGACATACCGGTTTCTAAAACCAAAATGTCTCCTGGCACCACTTCTTCGGCATCAATTTCCACCACTTGACCTGCTCGTTTTACAACAGCGCGTTGTTTATTCATTTGTTGCAAAGCTTGCAACGATTTCTCAGCATTCCCTTCTTGAATAATCGCCAACAAGGAATTAATCAAAACAATCGCAATAATCAAGATCCCTTCAAAGTAATCCCCATGATCAGTAGCAATCGCGGTATAAAAAGAAATCCCCGCCGCTACTAATAAAATAATCGTCGTAAAATCCCCTAGGCTATGAAGAAACTTTTTGACAAAAGAACTTTTCCGCTCTTCTTCGAAACGATTCAAGCCAAATTCTTCATGACGCCTTTTAACTTCTGCTGGCGAAAGCCCCACGTCAAAATCCACCTGGCTTTCCTGTTGCAATAATTCAACTTTTTTCTGATATGCTTCCATAAATAGCCTCCATTTCTAGCGAAAACTCCTTAAATATTACTTATTTTAAAAGCAATTTTTGCAAGAAGCTCCCTCTACTTTTTTACTGTTTATAAAATAACCATAATGCCTATCTTAAAATTCGTTAAACTTCTTCAAAAAAATATTTTTTCTTCCTATTAAAAATGTACCATGCTTGAATTAATTTTGACAAACCATTCGCCTTATAACTTTTTTAAAACAAATCATAAAAAATCAAACCGCCGACTTGCAAACGCTTTCTTTCTGTGCTATAATAAAAACATAAGGAAGGAGGATTAATCAGTAGCGTTGAAGAATTTCTCGATTAAGTAGAACCTGTAAACAATAAAGTTGTTCAAGCAAATTAAGATTCACCAAAGCATTGTACTTGTGAAGTAGCCAAGCACGACAACCTAATTAAAATTGATATGTGAACAAGTGAATAGTTACAATATTCAACAAAGTGATTTGTCAAATAAGACTTAGGAAAGTTTAAAGTAAAACAATTAATATAAATAGTTTGATCTTAAACGTAAAATGTGTGTTAATCTTTTAAAGTAAAACAAGATTTTTTGTTAACAATTACCGAAGAAATTCAACAATACTTTACATGTATAATGAGAGTAATCAACCATTCAGCGATACTGATTCCTTCCGAAAGCTTAACGAAGCCGGGTTTATCGAGAGCCCGGCTTTTTTGTGTGGAATTATAGATAAAAACAGCCAGCTTCTCAGCTGACTGTTTTCATTTTCATTCCTGTTATTCATTATTACCCTTGATTTAAAATATCTTCCATCACTTGTAGCACTTTGCGAACTTCACTATTTTTAATCAGTGGTTCGGCATTTTCTCGCACCACTTGGTAAAAATTACCGTAAAAAGACGGATATTCCGCTTTAGCTTCAGGAAAAGCAATTCGTTCCATCGCTTCTTCAGATGGCGGTGCCATCGTTTTCGTTAAACCAACGCCGGCTTGAATTGGCACTGGTGCTTGAGCAGCGGTATTACCAGTTGCCCGAATAATTTCTCCAGATAAATCCCAATCATCAATTTTGGCGGTACCTTCATAACCTTTCACATACCAGCGGGGCAGTTGCGTATAATTGGTGGTTCCTACTTCAATCAAAGCCCGTAAGCCATTTTCAAAGAGAATTGAAGTAAAGAAACCGTCGTCCACTTCATCCCCTAAAACATAGCTTAAATCCGTGTGAATTTCTTTAATCGGGCTATCGACTAGCCAAAGTATCTGGTCAAATAAATGAACGCCCCAATCCAGCAACATACCGCCACCCTGGGCTTTTAAATGACGCCAGTCGCCAGGAATGCCGTTAGCGCCGTGAACGCGAGACTCGATTTGAAACAATTCACCGATTTGGCGTTTTTGATATAAATCACGAATAATCAGAAAATCTGGGTCCCAACGACGATTTTGATGAACCATAAAGACTCTTTCGTGAGCTTGGGCTACCGCTAAAATCTCATCTAATTCCGCCACATTCATCGCTACCGGTTTTTCACTAATCACATGTTTCCCGGCTTTTAAGGCGGCTACCGCTAAATCTTTATGGGCATCATTAGGGGTTGCGATTAAAATAGCTTCAACTTGTGGATCCTGCAAAACCGCTTCAAAGCTTGCATAAGCTTTCAATCCTTGCGCCGCCGCAGCTTGCTGCCGCTCAGTTTTAATATCAAAAGTACCGATTACTTGAATTTTATCTTGCTCTGCAGGCATTAACTCAGCCACATGATAAGACCCCATACCACCGTAGCCCACCACTACAAAATTAATTGCTTTCATTGCGTTTTCCTTTCCAACGAACCATTGTTCAAAATTATTTTACGCCCACCACATACCAGAAGGCTGTTCTTTAATCATCAATGATTTCAAATTAACCACCGCTCGATTCAGCCCTTCTTCAATGGACATAATTGGGTCTTCATGCTCGATACTCAAAACATAATCATAGCCATAAATTCGCAAGGCTGAAATAATATCTGACCAAACTTTCAAATCATGACCGCAACCAACTGAACGGAAGGTCCACGCCCGTGTTTTGACATTTTCATAAGGCTGCATATCGGTTAAGCCGTGCATATTGATATTATCTTGATCTAAATAAGTATCTTTGGCGTGGAAATGATGGATCGCACCAGCTTCTCCTAAAATTTTGATTGCCGCCACTGGATCAATCCCTTGCCACCATAAATGGCTTGGATCTAAATTACAACCAATTGCTTTGCCGGTCGCTTCCCGTAAACGCAACATCGTATAAGGGGTGTGGGCTAAAAAGCCACCATGCAGCTCGATACCAATTTTTACACCCGCGGTTTCTGCCGCTTGATTGATGCCTTGCCAATAAGGAATTAACACTTTTTCCCATTGATATTCATAGTTATCACTGTATTCTGTCGGCCAAGGTAAAACCGGCCAGTTCACTTGTGTATCGGTAGGATTACCGCCGCCAACGCCAGAAAAGCCATTAACAACTGGCACATTCATTAAGCTCGCTAATTTAATCGTTTTTCGCAATAATTCATCGGCTTCTTGCGCTACATTTTTCAATGGTGAAATTGGATTGTTATGGCAACTTAAAGCGGAAATCGTTAAACCTTTATCTGTCAATTTCGCCAAATATTCTTGGCGGGTTTCGCTGCTAGCTAATAATTTATCAATATCTAAATGGGCATTCCCTGGCGAACCGCCGGTGCCGATTTCAACGGCCTCCAAACCGTAGCTGGCAACTTTTTCAATCATTTCTTCAAAGCTCAAATTATTATAAAGAGGTGTAAAAACGCCTAATTTCATAGTTATCTTCCTTCCAAATTTTTTTCTAACGCTTGAAAATGACCGTATTTAGGGTAGCTGGCTTTCGTTGGTGCGCACCATTTTACCGCATTTTTAATAATTTTTTGTACATTTTCATCATAGTAGCTAGGGTACGTTTCATGACCTGGTTGGAAATAGAAAATTTTGCCATTGCCCCGACGATACGTACAACCGCTACGGAAAACTTCGCCACCAGGAAACCAGCTAACAAAAATTAATTCATCTGGTTGCGGAATATCAAAGTGTTCCCCATACATTTCTTCTTTTTCCAACTCAAAATAGTCTTCAATCCCCGTGGCAATCGGATGACCGGGATTAATATTCCACACGCGGCAATGTTTTTCATCTTCCCGCCATTTTAAATCGCAAGAAGTCCCCATTAATTTTTTAAATATTTTTGAAAAATGACCAGAGTGCAATACGATTAAGCCCATGCCTTCCAGCACCCGTTGATAAACCCGCTCAACGATTTCATCCGCCACTTCCTCGTGGGCGACATGACCCCACCATAACAAAACATCGGTTTCGGCTAAAACTTCGGAAGAAAGTCCATGTTCTGCTTCATCTAGCGTCGCTGTTTGAACGACGGTTTCTTCATCAGCTATAAACTTAGCCAACTGGCCGTGAATTCCCGCGGGATACATTTCGTTGACGGCTTCGTCAATTTTTTCGTGTCGATATTCATTCCATACAGTAACTTTCATTTTATTCTCCTGTGTCTTATTTATTCAAATAAACTGGTTGATTGGTTTTAGATGATTCATAAATCGCTGCTAAGATTTCCGTAACTACCAATGCTTCTTCCGGTTTCACAACAGGTTCAGTATCATTTAAAATTGCTGAAATCCATGATTTCGCTTCAATTAAAGAAGGATCATCACCCGCACCGTCATAAAAATCAACACCACCGGTTTCTAATTCCACTTGTTTTTCATACAACAAGCTGTGATCTTCCCCATTGATTCTCAGGCCGTCATTCATATCAGCGCCGGCTTTAGTGCCGCATAAAGAAGTTTTTGCTTCCTTAACATCTAAGGTATTCAAAGCCCAACTAGACTCCAAGAAAATTGTGGCTCCGTTTTCCATCGTGACAAAGCCAAAAGCGGAATCTTCCACTGTGAATTTTTCTGGATCCCAAGGGCCCCAAGCATTAGCAGCATTTTTAGTTTCAGCTAACTCACGGTAAGTTTTCCCTACTACAAATTTCGGTTGATAATTATTCATCATCCATAAAGTTAAATCTAAAGCGTGGGTGCCGATATCAATCAATGGCCCACCGCCTTGGGCTTCTTCATCCAAAAAGACACCCCAAGTCGGTACCGCCCGGCGACGAATCGCATGGGCTTTACCGAAATAAATATCTCCTAACGCTCCTTCTTGACAAACTTCATGTAAGTAAAGAGAATCTTTTCGGAAACGATTTTGATAGCCAATTGTTAATTTTTTCCCAGTGCGTTTGGCAGCGACCACCATTTGACGTGCTTCCTCAGGTGTTTTCGCCATTGGTTTTTCACACATGACATGGCAATCCGCCTCTAAGGCCGCAATTGAAATTGGTGCGTGGGCATTATTTGGTGTACAAACATGTACCACATCCAATTGTGATTCCGCTAACATTTGTTGGTAATCAGTATAGACTTTTGCATCCTCTGTGCCATACTTTTCTTTTGCAGCGACTGCTCTTTCTTCAATAATATCACAAAAAGCCACCATTGCGACTTCTTCAACTTGCGCTAGCGCCGGCATATGCTTGCCATTGGCGATACCGCCACAGCCGATTACTCCAATTTTTAAAACCATTATAAAATCCTCCTCTTGCTTATCTGCTTAAAAGTAAATGCTTTTACTAATTTCCGCCTTCATTATAACCAATTGAGCAGCTGCATTCTTCCCTCATCTTTTTCAAAAAGTTCCCGATTTTTGTCCTGTTATTTGAATTTTTACAGTATAATAAGAAAAACAGCTTAATTGGAGGTTATCATGAGTTTATACTTAGAGATTCCCGACTTAAATCCGCTTTTTCCTTTTCGCACCTTTATTTGTCAAGGTTGGGAAATTACATATCCTCATTGGCATAAGGAAATCGAGTTTATTTATTGTTTAAAAGGCAGCGTCAATTTAGGCACCAACGACCGCATTATTCAGTTGCAAGAAGGGGAAATTTATTTTTTCTATAGTGGCGAACCGCAATTTTTCTTGGCTTCTCCTGATAGCGAACGTATTGTTTATCAATTTGATTTAAAAATGTTTCACGAAAACGCCAATTTGCAAGAAACTGACCGCAATTTATACCAGCTTTTTCTTGAAGTTTTAAATCACAGCGCTGCTTGGCCCACTGAAATGACAGCCGAAATCAAGAAACTACTCTTAGAAATTTTTGAAATCAGCCAACAAGCGATTGAAGGGCAACAATACGCCATTACCGGCAAACTTTATCAAATTATCAGTCTTTTTTACCGTTTGCCAATTAAAGAAACCCAGCAACAGTTGCAATCAGCTAAGAAAATTTATCCAACGGAAGCTTTGGAACAATTGAATTTGATTTTTGAATATGTGGAAGCTCATTTTGAAAACACGATTACTTTAGATGAAGTGGCTAGTCATATTGGGTTTAGTTCTAGCTATTTTTCTCGCTTTTTCAAAAAAAATGTCGGTTTAACTTTTTCCCGCTACTTAATGGAATATCGCATCAATCATGCCAAATACATTTTAGGCACTGAAAATATTCCTATGACTGAAGTCGCCTCCCGTTCCGGATTTGCCAGCATCAAAACTTTCCACCACGTTTTCAAAGCCGCCGTGGGTATGGCACCTTTTCAATTTCAGAAGAAATATTTACTACAAGAAGATTAAAAAAACGAGAGAACAGCTACAAAACTAGCTGTTCTCTCGTTTTTCAATTATTTTATTTGACAAACATTGCATCGCCAAAACTAAAGAAGCGATATTTTTCGGCTATGGCATGTTGATAAGCCGCTAAAGTATTTTCCCTGCCAGCAAAAGCGCTGACTAACATCACTAAAGTGGATTTTGGCAAATGGAAATTAGTCAAGAAAGCTTCCACCACTTTAAATTGATATCCCGGTGTGATAAAAATATCCGTCCAACCACTATCGGCTTTAATTTCACCGGCGAATTTAGTACCGATGGTTTCTAACGTGCGAATGGAAGTGGTGCCGACTGCGACGATTTTTCCACCATTTGCTCGCACTTGATTCAGTTGAGCCGCGGCTTCTTCCGTTAAACGATAAAATTCGCTGTGCATTTGATGCTCTGCCAAATTATCGACACTGACTGGTCGGAAAGTTCCTAAGCCAACATGTAAAGTCAAATAAACCAATTGCACGCCTTTTGCTTCCAACTGTTTTAACACGGCTGGCGTAAAATGCAGACCAGCTGTCGGGGCAGCGGCTGAACCACTTTCTTTGGCGTAAACGGTTTGATAACGTTCGGAATCTTCCAAGCGCTCTTTAATATAAGGTGGCAAAGGCATTTCCCCTAAAATTTCAATAATCTCTAAGAAAATCCCTTCATATTTAAAAGTGATGATTCGTCCGCCGTGGTCCAACTCTTTTTCAACAACAGCTTTTAAGCGACCATCGCCGAAAACTATTTCCGTACCAACTTTTGCTCGTTTAGCTGGTTTAATTAACGTTTCCCAAGTGTCGCCGGCCGTATTGGTTAAAAGCAAGACTTCTAAATGGCCGCCAGTTTCCGGTTTCTCCCCGTATAAGCGGGCGGGTAAAACGCGGGTATCATTCATCACTAAGGCATCGCCGGCTTGCAACTCCTCGATGATATCTGTAAAAGTGCCATCTTTAACCGCGCCGGTTTCTTTTTCTAAAACTAATAAGCGAGAGCTGGCACGGTCTTTCAAAGGGGTTTGGGCGATTAATTCTTCTGGCAAATCAAAATCAAAATCATTTGTTGTTAACATTTTATTTCCTCAAATCTTTCCGATATTATCCTTGGTTATTCTATCACGATTTTCAGCTGATGGCGAATTAAAATCATTTGTTTCTTTCCAAAGAATCTATAGAAATGCGAAGCTTTAACGTTTTTAGTCAACTAATAAAAAAATTTTCATTTATTTATACTTTTTTGCTTTTCTTCACAAAAAACACACAATCGTTTTGTATAATGTAATTACCAACAAACAACCAACACTTTTTCATTTTTACTCCTAGCCTGCTAGATTTTACTAGTAGGTCTTTTTTTGTCTAAAAACAAGAAAATCAAGCTCAAAAATGAACTTGATTCCTTTTTATTTTAAAGTTGACGCCATTGTCGTTGTGCATCAAAACTTTCCGCCTCCGCAAAAGCCTCATCTACAATCGCCTGCGGGTAATCTAAAATCTTCAATAGCTGAATGGCATTGCGGGAAACTGCTGGCCCTTTACGCAGCCGATAATCAAAGGCAATACCTTCTTCCTCGGTAACTTGCTCTTCAAAATGCAAATTATCACAGCTATCTTTTAAAATTTCCGTTAACTCAATATCATGAGTCGCCACAAAAGCTAAAACATTTTTATCTTTCAGCCAATTGACAATACTAGCCGAAGCGGAAATTCGCTCAATCGTATTGGTACCCTTCAAAATTTCATCAATAAAACAATAGCAGCACTCTCCGCTAGCGACTTGTTGCAATACTCGCTTCACCGATTTAATTTCCGCTACAAAATAACTATCGCCAGCAAAAATATTATCTTCCACCGCCATTGAAGTTAGCACATGTCCCGCCGGCATCGTAAAAGATTCCGCCAGCGTCGTATAAATCGTTTGCGATAAAATTGCATTAATGGCGATTGCTTTTACATAAGTTGATTTACCGGAAGCGTTTGAGCCTGTCACTAAAGTATTTTTCTGCCAAGCAACCGGATTAGCAACTGCATTATCCACTAAAGGATGGTAAACAGCTTCCCCGATAATTCCGCCAGTTTCAGTAAAAGTCGGCCGACAATTTAGTGGCACAATTTTACGATAATTTAAAATTGCGTAGGCCACTTCCAGCTTACCTAATAATTGCCAAACTTGAATCGCTGCGGCATTTTCTTTTTCCAAACGAGCTAAAATGAAATGATAAGTAATCAAAGGTAGCATAAACATCATATTAATGTAGTCAAAAAACATATCCATTTCCGTATTGGTTTTTACCCGAAAAGAAAAAGAGAATTTCAAAATGCTCTCTAACGGCTTAACCGCCTTAGTTAAAGCCGCCTGATTCGGCAAAGGTAGTTTACGGATTTTTTTCGCTGCACTAATCATTTGCACAAGATAAGCCATACTATTTAATTCCCGCTCAACCGTCTGCTTTTTCCCCATGTAATAAAAAAGATTAAAACAAAGGGCAGCTAGCGCTACTAACATAAATTGCGGAATAAAAAGTCCAGTAATCACACAGGAAATCGGCAATAGCCCTAATAAAACATGAAATTTAATGTTGGCTAACTGCTGTTTTTTACCGTCCGCTAAATAGCTAGCGACAAAATTTTTATCTTTTTTCCCTAAACTAGCAAAAATAAATTCGGTATCTTCTCGCATTTGCGGATTTTCATCAAAATATTGAATTAAGGCTTCTAGCTCCCCTTCTTCTTGACTAGTAAAATCAAAGCCCCGTATACGCTGATACAGCTGCTCAGAGCCAATGCTGGAATAGGTGTGATTAATCTGCTGAAAAACTTCAAACAAATCCAAATCATACCAAGTGATATCATCCACGTAGCTGTCTTTAGTAGTAAAAGCTGCTGCATTTTGATAAGCTTGTTGCAGACTTTCCTCTTTATCAAAGCGGGGTTCATAAGGCAGTTTCTGCCAATTATTACGGACTTTTCGCCGCAACTTCCAACTATCGTAAATACTAAATCCAATTACCGCTACTACAATCACCAAAATAACGCTTATAATTACGATTTGCCAAGTCATCTTCCAGCCGCCTTTTTATCACGCATTTTTTCTTTCAGTATACCACAGTTTTTTGTAAGAATAATCAGCCTAAAGTAGCAATAAATAAAGCCTGTTTTCTTTATTTTATGACGTTTAATTTCCTATTAAATAGCCTTCTTTTCCACCCTAAAAAAGAAGTTCTGAGTTTTTTTCAAAAAAGTACTTGCGCGTTCGTTAAATATAAGGGATACTAGCTTTGTCTGAAGATTATTTTTTTACTATTAAGCGGGAGAAATTTGCAGAATTTATGCTGCTAATTTCTGTTGCAACATTATTTTGAGGTGAATCATGAGTATTGCATTTTTTGTGACAATTATACTGGTTTTAGGCGTAATCTTTGTTAATGGGTGGACCGATGCTCCTAATGCCATCGCAACAGCCGTTTCAACCCGCGTTTTAAAACCCCGGACAGCCATTTGGTTGGCGGTCGCCATGAACTTCTGTGGCGCTTTAGTAATGACTTACTTCAATTCACAGGTTGCTGAAACCATCAGTAATATCGTTAGTTTTGACGGCCAAGGGAACGCTTCACAGGTTGCTTTAGCGGCTTCCTTATTTTCAATTGTCGTTTGGTCAGTAGCCGCTTGGTATTTCGGAATTCCTACCAGTGAATCTCACGCTTTAATTGCTGGCTTAACCGGCTCAGCTATGGCTTTAGGTGGCATAGGCGCAGTTAACGGCGGTGAGTGGCTGAAAGTTTTAATCGGACTGGTCATGTCGACAGTGCTTGGTTTTGGTGGAGGTTATTTATTCACTAAGTTATTGGTAGTTTTATTTGCCAATGTTTCCCGGCGCAAAGCGAATCGCTTCTTTACTACCGGTCAAGGAATTGCCGCAGCGGCAAATGCCTTTTTACACGGGGCGCAAGATGGTCAAAAATTTATGGGGGTTTTCATGTTAGGCCTCTACTACAACAATTTAGCAGAAAAAACCGGTAACGGCTTTACCATTCCACTTTGGGTGATGGCCTTATGTTCATTGACAATGGGCTTTGGAACTTCCGTTGGTGGCATGCGAATTATTAAATCTGTTGGGATGGACATGGTAAAATTAGAACGTTATCAAGGCTTTTCAGCCGATTTTAGCGCAGCAATTTGCTTGTTCTTAGCTTCCGTTTTCGGGATTCCCGTTTCAACAACACATACAAAAACAACTGCCATCATGGGTGTCGGCGCTTCTCGCCGTTTATCCAGTGTCGATTGGCAAATCGTTAAAGAAATGCTCATCGCCTGGATTTTAACTTTCCCAGGCTGCGGCGCTATTGCCTTTATCATGGCCAAATTATTTATGATGTTATTTTAGAAAGCAGAAAGGGCTCGTTCAGCTCACGAGCAAAGCTTAATTATACAAACTGATTTAAAAGAAAAATTATGGGGTGTAAAAACATGGCTAGAAAAAAACAATATAATTATTTTGATTCTTTAGTAAAATTAGCACAATGGACGGCTGAAGCAGCGACTCATTTAGATACTTTAGTTAAGAATTACGGAGTCGAAAACTTAGCAACCACTTCTGAAAAAATTCATGATTTAGAGCACCAAGCGGATGAAATCGTTTCGGAAGTAATGGCTGAGCTATATGATTCTTTTATTACACCAATCGACCGCGAAGATATTGTTGAAATTACGGAACGTTTAGATGATGTTATTGACGGCATCAACAGTACAACTTATTTATTTGAAAACTTAGCAGTTACTGAAATACGACCAAATACCGACGCTTTAGTGGAATGTATCGCTACTGCAACTTCAGGTTTATTAGTGGCTACTAAAGAATTTTCAAAATTTAAAAATTCTAAAAAACTAGCACAAATGATTAAAGAAGTTAGCGCCGCAGAAACGCAAGCGGACGAACTATATAGCAGCTTAACTAAAGTTTTATTCACAACTGACGTGCCTGTTATCGAAGTCATTAAATGGAAAGACATCTTCGATCAATTAGAAAACGTCGTTAACGTTTGTGAGCAAATCGTTGATTTAATCGCTCGTGTTGTCATTAAAAACATGTAATTTTTCAACCTCTCAGGTCATTTATCTGAGAGGTTTCATTATTTTTTAATTTTTTTGAAAGGATTTCCCTGCTTGAATCGTATTATAAGTGTACGGTAAAAAAATAGTGAAAGCAGGGAATTACATGAATCATTTAATCATCACTTTAACAGCTAGTTTATTTTTAGGAAACGCTAGTCTTTCAACTGCGGCGTTAAACAATCAACCAAAACCCAATTTAGCAACAATTACAGTCGAAGAATTGGCAGCACGCCAGCCGCAAAGCTGTAATCAAGAAAACTGCACTTCCAACGGGTTTCATCAACATCAAGGAATTGGTTATTTTCCTAAAAAGCAAAGCAATTGTCCTGTTGAAAATTGCCTAGAAGTTAGCGACCATCAGCACAACAACTGGAGCGACAACACAGAGTCAGCTACTTTTTATAATTGTGGTATAGCGACTTGCGAAGAGAACGGTTTTCATCAACACCAAGAAACGGCCCAACAAGAAACTAACTTTACTTATAATTGCGGCGTGGATAATTGTGGCAAAACCGGCGTTCACCAACACCAGCAGCAAACGGCGCCAGATACCACTTGGAGTGGGAATCACGGTCAACAAGAACAACATAGGAAACAACACAATAATGGCGGAAATCATCATTAATCGAAAGCTTTTATAGAAATGTAGGGATTAAAACGTGGCTAGTGAAGCAGCCGTAGCGGCAGCAATGGATAAATACGCTGACATGATTCAACGGATTTGTTTTATCCAATTAAAAAATGTTCAAGATACGGAAGACGTCTTTCAGGAAGTATTTTTAAAATACTTCCTGCGGACGGAACCCTTTCAAAGCGATGCTCACGAAAAGGCATGGCTTATTCGGGTTGCTATCAACACTAGCAAAGATAATTTAAAGAATTTTTTCAAGCGAAATGTTATTCCGTTAGAGCAATTAGTCGCTGAACCTGCTACCTTACCACAAGAAAACCAAGAAATCTTAACCGCCATGACCCGCTTACCTAAAAATTATCGTCAAGTCATCTATCTTTTTTACATAGAAGGTTATTCAGCAGTTGAAATTGCGGATATTTTAAAGAAGAAAAGCAATACCATTTACACTTGGCTAGCACGGGGACGAGAGCAGCTACAAAAAGAATTGGGGGCGGATTATTTTGAAGGATAAATTGAATACAGCATTTCAATCAATCACAGCAACTGACGAATTGAAACAAAAAACGCTAGCCAATCTCCCTTTACGTCAACAAAAAAAGCGCAAGCCAGCAACCAAAATAATTTACGGTATCGCTTGTGCCTTCGCTTGCTTATTATTCATCGCCTATTCCACTTATTACAGCAAAGCGGCCTATGTGGATATTGATGTTAATCCCAGCTTGGAATTAACCGTCAATCCGTTCCAGCGAATCATTGACGTGAAAGCTTATAATGCAGATGGAGAAGAAATTTTAACTAAGCTTTCTTTGAAAAATAAATCTTATCAACAAGCAGTCAACCTGTTAGTTGCTGAATTTTCTCAAGAAGAATTGCTGACCCCTGATGCTCAATTAGCAATTTCTGTTCAAACAAAAAAAAAAAATGCTGAAAAATGGCAAAAAAACTTAGAAAAGCAAGTAACCACCAGCTTAGCTCACCATCAACAAACAGTTAACTATCAAGTTTTTGAAATTGACGAAGCTACCAAAACGGCAGCCACAATCGAAGCCGTCACTCCTGCTAGATACTTAGCAATTAAAGAACTGCAAGAGCTAGACGAAACTGCTTCTTTTGAAACTTGTCGTCACCATTCGCTATCAGAAATTTATCAAGAAATTGATAACTGTCATCAGAAGCGTCAACGAAAACAAAATGGAAACGGTAAGCAACATAAAGAAAAAACAACTGATTCCGCTACTGAATCAAAAACCAATAACACTAGCAATAACGAACATCACCGAGAACAACATCATTAAGCGCAAAATAAAAAAATCTCTTTACCACAAATCGCGGCTGGCAAAGAGATTTTTTTCACTTATTTAATTCCAACAGAAGCATTAGTTTGCTTAAATTTCGATTGAACCCAAGTATATAAAATAATGACTGGAATAACCGACGTTGCCAAAGCAGTCATCATTGCACCATAATTCAAATCATCTTGTGATGCTTGCGTTATATTTCTGATGACTAGCGGAACAGTATACATTTCTGAATCAGATATCATTACTAACGGGAACAAATACGAGTTCCAATAGCCCATAAAAATCAATAATGCAGAAGTTATAATGTTAGGTTTTAATAACGGTACCGCAATTCGATAAAAAATCGTCCATTCAGAAGCACTATCAATTCTTGCTGCTTCAATCAATTCATAGGGAAATGAATCAGCATACTGTTTCATAATAAAAACTGCATTAGCTGAAGCGACCAACGGCAGAATAACACCGGCATACGAATTAGTTAACCCAAATTTACTGAATAGTAAAAAAGTCGGGATCAATACCGCAAAACCAGGAATCATCCGCGATAACATAATCAAACTAAAAATGAACTTATTACCTAAAAATCTATACTTAGCTAATGTATAACCCGCTAGCGTTGTCACAAAAGTCGATACAAGCGTTCCAATTACAGTCACAAATAAACTGTTCCAGACAACTTTGATATACTGATAGTTATCCAGTAAATACTTGATATTATCGCCGAAAAAGCCTCCGATATTTAAATTCAGCGTTTTACTCAAAATCATTCCGTTATTTTGCGTTGATGCTATTAGCATATAAACATAAGGCACTAGAAAAATAATACCACCAAAAACTAAACAGACATACATCAATACTGTGATTAATCTTTTTTTATTCATACTTCTTCCCTACCTTAAATTGTACTAGAGAAATAATAGCTGCTACAAAAACCATACTCCAAGCAATCGCTGAAGCTTTCCCAAAATCAATCATTTCGAAACTGATTTTATATAAATTCACGCCCACCGTCTGGGCAATCCCCCCTGGCCCAAAAGTATTGCCATATAGAATATTAGGAATTTCAAAAGTGTTTAAGCCGTTAATCGTCGCTAAGACCGTACTAAGCAAGACAATCGGTTTTAACATCGGTACAGTAATATAAAAGAATCGGACAAAAGGTGAAGCACCATCCATATCGGCACTTTCATAAACTTCAGACGGTATCCCTTGCAAACCACCAAGAAATAGAATGGTATAGTAACCAACATTTTGCCAAATTATCACAATAAACATTGCGATTCTTCCCCAAAACGGATCAGACAACCAAGGAATCGGATCAATATTAATCATACCTAATAATGTATTTAAGATCCCTAACGGATTGTAAAAAGTCATAAATACCGAAGCAACAGCCACTAACGAAGTAACTGCTGGCAAATAATAAACCGTTCTAAAAATTCCTTTTCCTTTAATCGTCGGATTATTCAATAATACTGCAAATAACAATGCCAACAAAATAAAAAAAGGAATTGTACCAATCATAATGATTAAAACATTGACATATGATTTTAAAAACATCGGATCATTAAACAATGCCTTAAAATTATCTAAACCAACAAAAGTGAAACTTTCACCTCTAATATCCATAAAGCTAAAAGCTAAAGATATTACGATTGGAACCAAAATGGTTAATCCAAATAAAACTAAAAATGGACTTAAGAAAATATAGGGTGCCCTTTTTATTTGCTTTTCCACAATAACATTCCTCCATTTAGTCAATACTCGTTAACTTAAAACAAAAGGAGATACAAGGATTTTTTCTTTAATTATGAAAAACTTGTATCCCCTTGTTTACGCTATTAGTTGTTTACTTCAATCGCATATTTTTGGGCGAACTGTTCTGCTTGTGTTTGTAAAGATTTATCCATATCACCTTTTTGCCAGTAATCATAAACCGCCATTTTCAAATAACTATTTGCATCAGCAGCATAAGGGTAGTGGAATAATTCGATGGCATTGTTACCGGCTTTTTTAACTTCATCATATATTTTTTGGTCCCCAAAGTAAGGATACCCTGCTTGACCAGCTTCACTTTCGTAAGAAGACATCACAGCCGAAGCACTACCACGATTTAGCAAATCATCTTGTGAAACACTATCTTGAATAGCAAATTCCATCAATTGTAAAGCAGCGATTTTATTTTCTGCATTTGCTCCAATATACCAAGAAGAACCGCCACTCACTGGATTCTTTCCTTGTTCAGAACTACTATAGCCAACGATTGGCGCCACTCGCCACAAACCTGTTTGTTCAGGATAATTATTAGTCATATTCCCCGCTAACCAAGTTCCTTCAATAATAACCGCACAATCTTGAAAAGTAGTATAACGATCTTTATCACTTGAATAATAAGCAACTACATCTGATTCTTTTAACTTATCAATGATTTTCAAAGCATTTTTTGCAGCCTCTGTATTCATATTGGTATTGCCATCTTTATCAACGATTGGAACATCTTGTTGTTGCATAATATAAAGCATCAAAGATGTTTCCCCGTTAGCATCTAACGCTAATAAATTCTTGCCAGTAGCGGCTTTAATTTTCTTACCCGCTTCAATTAAGGCATCCCAGTCAGTTAGCTCAGTTGCATCTACAGCTGCTTCTTCAAAGATATCCGCTCGATAAAACATCATCACCATGCCTAAATCCTGAGGAACACCGAATAAATCATTATTAGGTGCAGTTGCTTTTAAAGTAGCAATTTTAGCTGGATAAATACTGTCAGCAAAATCTGCTTCCAAACCAATCCCGCTAATATTTTCAAAAGATTTAGGGAATTTTTCTAACAAGCCAGTAATATCCGAATCTTGAATATAAGCAAGTTCCGGCAGAGTTTCATTACCAATTAAAAGAGGTGTCATTTTTTGAGTAATCGCCGGGGGAGCTACATCTGTTGCTTTAATCGTAATTTCTGTATTATATTTTTCGTTATAGCGTTCAGCGACATCGTTTAACCAATCCGTATTTTTACCTTTAGGGGCATATACTTTAAGCTCAGCTTTTTCAACCCGTTCTGCTTGCGAAAAATCTTGCTCGTCAGCTTTTTCCGCTTTTTTTCCACAACCAGCCAGCAGTACGCTAAAACAAGCGACAACACCTAACATCTTAATTAATTTTTTCTTTTCCATTTCCATCTTTCCTCTCTAAACATTTCAAAATATTTATTTTTTTAATTTCATTTATCTCAGAAAATTTTAAATGCTACCAATAGCTATTCCAGGCTGTCGAAGCACTAACCAAAGCTTCAAAATAAAAATAATCTCCCCACAAGCAGCATTCATCAACTCCTAAATCATGGGGAATTGAGTACACCGAATGTAGTAGTACACCATTTGATTTTTCTTGTTTGACAGTATAGTTTTCACCTAAAGAATACAGAATAGCCAAAGCCACTTGTTCGTATTTTTTTCTGTCTTTGTTGGTCACAGGTAAAACTTTTACTAATTCTAACAGACCACAGACTAAAATCGCACCGGCAGATGCATCGCGATATTGCTTTCCTTCCGTAAAAATCAAATCCCAGTAAGGTACATAATCTTCAGGTAAATACTCAATAAAATAATCTGCTGTTTTCATTGCCGTTTCAAGTAAGCTCAAATCTCCTGTATATTGATAATTTAAAGCAAAACCATAAACAGCCCACGCTTGTCCCCGGGCCCAACAAGATTGGTCAGAATAGCCTTGGGCAGTAGTTCCTCTCAAAGGCTTGCCACTATTCACATCAAAAAAATAAGTATGATAAGTCGAATAATCATCTCTCACAAGATACTGTTGGGCTTTTTTTATATGACCATAAGCAATATCATAGTATTTTTGATTACCAGTTAAATAAAAAGCTTTGTATAGTAAGAAAAGATTCATGTTGCAATCAATGATCATCCGGCCTTGTTCACTCGGATCATCAATCGCTCCCCAAGCTTGAAGAATTTTCGAATGCGGTTCATATCGTTCTAAAAGCTTATCTGCTGCTGAAATAATTGTTTGACGACTTGCACTTCGCTGCAATTTTTCATAAGCAGGAATATGAGAAAGCGAAAAATAGAAACCTACATCGTGATTGTCCATTTCGATATTATTTCGCAAACGCTCATCAAAACTATCTAAATGCTTTTCAATAATTGTCAAAAATTTTTCATCAGCCGTCAACTCATAAGCAAGAAATTGCATTCCCGTCCAAAACGACGGTGTCCATTGACGATTCTCACCAAAATAGTATTGCAAATTTTTAGAAGCTGGTTCTGGAAATAACGCACCATAGCGTTCATTATTTTTTACAATTGTAGCAATTACTTGGTTTTGCATGGTTTCTAGCCATTTTTTATCTACATCTTTACCCATCATTACACGTTTTTCACCTTTCTTAAACGTTTAAGTAAAACTCAAAAAATATAATTTAACAGCCACTAGTATTTGTTATGAGCTTAGTATAAATTGAAAAATTCTCCTTGTCAACGTTTTCTTTATTAAAAAAATTATCTTTTTTTGAAAATAAAAACCTTTTACTTAATCGTTAAAGTGTAGTAAATTAGAGATAGGAAATAATCAAGGAAAGAGTGAACTCTATGGAAAAGGCAAGTTTAAAAGATATCGCCCGAATCGCTAACGTCTCAGTCGCGACTGTTTCTTACGCTTTAAATAATAGCTCTCAAGTAAGCGAGGTCACTAGAGCTAAGATTAAGAAAATCGCCAATGAATTAAATTATATCCCTAATCTCTCTGCTCAAAATCTCAGAACCAATAACTCTAATTTGATTTGCGCCATCGTCAACACTTATCAAGGCAACTTCAATGGTGATGTTTTACAAGAAATTCAAGATATTCTTGAACGCAAAGGATTTCAGTTACTAGCATTTAGTGGCTCCATTCCTGATATCGTCAAAACAGATATTATTGATGGTGTCTTAATGCTGAATTATCGCGCCGACTCAACTGAACTGCAACAATTCACTAACACCCTAAATAAACCAATTGTCTTTATGACAAATGAAATTAATACAGCAAATTCTGCCAGCGTAGTTATTGATAACAGATTAGGCATCAAATATTTATTTGATGTCCTGAAAAAATCAAAAAACGAAAGAATTTGCTTCATTACTGGTGATGATAATTCCTTCAACAGCGAGCAACGATACAATGCCGCCAAAGAATTTTATACGAAATCATTCAAGAAAAATGATTTTTCTCAGCATGTTTATTCAGGCCAGTACGATCCTATCGTAACTTATCAACTAGGGAAACGTTTTTTAGAAAATGATCAATATGATGCTTTTTTATGTTTTAATGATGACATGGCTTTAGGAATTTATCACGCTGCTAGCGATTTAAATATTAAAGTCGGCAAAGATATTAGTATTGTCGGCTTCGATGATAGTTATGTTTCCAGCGTGGTCTCACCAGGGTTAACAACGGTCCAAGTAGATAAAAAAGAATGGGCCGAAGAAGTAGTTAATCAATACCTAGAATTGAAAGCCAGCAAATCCACCAACAAAGTTGTCAAGCTTAGCCCCAAATTAATTTTACGTGGTTCAGTTAATCAATAAAATAAAAAAACTATGAAATAACAGAGTTTTTCACCTCTGAATTTCATAGTTTTTTTGCTTTATATCATTACTTAAACTTAGCTAGCTTTCGCCATTTTTGGTTCAGCTAATTTTTTAAAGTCTGCTTCAGAAATTGAAACAATCCGACTATTTGGAAATTCTGCTTCGTATTGTGCTAAATCAATATTTGTTTTAGCATCGTAAACGCGTAATTGACTAGCAGCTTGTAAATACTCAATTAAAACAGTATCTAGAGAAGGTCCTTCTTCACGTTCACCACCAAGCATATCGTAACCATCGCCACCAGCAGCTAAGAAATCATTAGTTGCCATGCGATATTCTTTTTCAGGATTTAAAGCTTCGAATTCGCCAGTTTCACGATTTTGAATTTCAATCGCTAATACACGTTCACCAACGATACTCTTGCCCGTTTCATTGCCTTTGTCGTTAGCTAAAAGGCTACCGGCTTTAGTTGAATCATAATACACACGAATGCTGCTTGATACGTGTAAGAAGCCACCGTTAGCCCCTAATTTTGGCTGACCGAAGTCATCAAAAACAATCGCACCACTTTCATCAGTTTGTGCCATTGAACGTAAAGACATTTCAAACATTTCTTGCACTTGGGCACCAGTTACTTTAATTTGAGAAATGCTATTACCAAATGGTAAAACCGCAATTATATCCCCTAGAGTTACTTCGCCGGCTTCGATGTTAGCGCGAATGCCGCCACCGTTAGTCATGGCGAAATCAGTTGCGCCATTTTCAAAACCAGTTTGACCATAGTAATACATGGCATCACCGATTAAATTACCTAAGTTAGTTTCACGAGTCCGGACATTATCTCTTTCCCCGTTTAATAAATAAGGATTGTTGTCAATAACTGTGGTTGCGCCCCACTCTTCAAAAGTCGCTTTCGCTTGATCGACTAATTTTTTCACAGCTGGTTCTTCCACTAAAGTTTGCAAGTTAGCCGCTTTGACTAAATGAGCGCTTTTAGCAGCTGGATCTTCAATGCTAGCTGTTACCATCCCCACATTATTTAAATAGTTACCTGTTTGGCTGTATAAAACATTACCAAATTGTAAACCACCATCAACTTCAGTATGAGAATGACCATCTAAAACAACGATATTTTCTTTAGCGTAAGCTTTGCTTAATTCTTCTGCTAAAGTATCACCACGCCAAGCTTTTGGTGTTGTTTCATCAACGCCTAAGTGAGCCGCCACAACATATAAATCAATCTCTTGATCAGCTAATTCAGCCATGACTTTTTTCGCTTCATCAAGCGGTTCAGCAAAAGTTACCCCTTCAATATTTTTCGGATGGGTTTTAGTAGCTGTTTCTGGTGTTGTTAAACCGATAACCGCATATTTATAACCATCTTTTTCAACAATTGTATAAGCATCAAAAATGCGTTCGCCATCTTTATAAGTGTTAGCAGATAAAATTGGGAAATTTAATTTTTCTGCATAAGCTGCCGCTGTTTCAATCCCGAAATCAAATTCATGATTACCCACGATCATCGCATCATAACCAATGGCATTCATAACCGCTGCCATATCAGCACCTTCAGAGTAGTTAGAAATTGGTAGCCCTTGGAAAGCATCCCCCATATCTAACATTAAAGTTGGCTTTAATTGCTCTTTGTAAGTTTTCAAACGAGCCATACCTAAAACATCATTGCTATTGCCTTCTAAACGACCGTGAATATCGTTAGTATGCATAATTGAAGCAATTGGTGAGCCCCCTGCTTTAATCACGTCTTCTTTAGTAATCGCTTTGACATTTGGTGTTCTGCCATCAAATGAAGGTTCAATCGTTAATTTTTCGTCTTTAACTAATTGAATCGCTGCATTGCGCCACATTGTATCGAATTCATAACCGATAACTTCCCAGTTGTTTTCGATTTCTTCAGCGGGTACTAACGTTTCTTTTTCACGAATATAATCAGTGATTAAGCCCCGCAAAGTTTCTGGGTCAGTCGTTACGATTGGTTCACCAGTTACGATTCCTTGGCTTAACAAGCCTTCATAACGGTAATTGTTCATAGCAATTGTATAAGTTCCTGCTAAATCAACAGCTTCCCCATCAATCGTCGGATTAACAATCCGGTTGCCGACAGGTTTTGAAATATCAATTTTATAATCAATCCCAGAGAAAATATCATAGTTGTAAACGCGAATATTTTCGTTAAAAGCAATTGTTAAATCGTCAGCTTGTGGTGTTTGGTAGTAAGCTGCTTGATTTTCCATGTATTCCAATAATTTTTCACCAGTGATTTCAACACTGACTAAAGTATTTGGATATTTGTAAATATCAAAAACATTTGAATAAGTTAAATCGCCCGCTGGAAATTCGCTGTCAGCTTTAAATAGCGCAGAAGCAGCTAATTGCGCGCCAGTTACTTCTCTTTGGACATTGTTGATTAAAGAAATCATTGCTGTTGGGCGTAATTGCGCTTCAGGAATACCAGGCACTTCTTGTGGTGGTAAGAAATCAGCGGTTGCTTCACCAATTTTAGCCGCGATAAATTCACGGGTAGTTTCGTGATATTCTTTAGTTAATTCTTTTAATTCTTCATCCGCAGCAACTTCAGTGGTGCTGACAATTTCCACGCCACTTTCAACAACTTGCCATTGATCATTTTTCTTTTCAACATCTAAATCAATGCGAATCATTTCAGTGCCGGTATCTTTAGGGCCAGCAACTGGTACTTCACCATTTGGTCCTTCAACTTTTAAAGCATATGAGCTATGGTCATGACCTAAAATATAAGCATCAATGCCCGCTACGTTTTCAATCACTTCGTTAGCGCTAGCGGCTGGATCTTTATCTTCACGGCCGGCATGAATTGAAGCTACGATAATATCAGCATCTTGGGCTTTTAATTCAGCCACTGATTTTTCAGCTTCTTCTTTTAAGGCATTGAAAGTTAAGCTTTCAACTTTGGCGCCGTCCCAATGTGGAATATGGGGTGTTACTAAACCTAAAATCCCGACTGTTAAATCGCTGTCGCCATCGCCATCTAAGTCCATTTCTTTAGTAGTGGTTGATTGAACAAAACGTTCGCCACCATCTTTTTGATAAACGTTACCGGCTAAAATTGGAAACTCAGCTTCGGTTTGAATTTTTTTAATTAAATCCAAGCCAAAGTTAAATTCATGATTACCTAGAGTCATTGAATCATAACCCATGTAATTCATAGCCGCAATCATTGGATTGGCATCTTCAGTTTTAGTTTTGTTGTAAATATCATCAGTCATGATGGTGCCTTGCGTGATATCCCCATTATCAATTAAAACTGTGCCCCGTGGATTTTCGGCCCGGGTTTCTTTAACTACTGTGCTGATTTGTGATAAACCAACTGGTGTTTCTTTGTCATCTTCATAAGACCAATTCCACAATTGACCATGAACATCTGAAGTTCCTAAAATCGTCAATTCCCCTTCAGTAACTTCCGTTTTAGCTGGCATATTTTTGTTAGCCGTGGTTTTTGCTTCTGTCGCTAATGCGGTAGGCGCAAATAAGGATACCGCTAACGCACTAGCAACTATCCCTCGCAACCCCTTTTTCAAATAGTTTTTCCCTGACATGTGTAAAGCCTCCCTAAAATATTACAATCTACTTTTTCAAAAACTTGTTCCAACAAACTCTTTCACTTCTATCATACCAAGAAAATTGCGATTAAGAAACACCTATTTTTTAATTTTTAGCAATAAAAACGCAAGTTTCTACGCCCTGAAAATTTTCAAGAGAATTTATCGTGACCACCAATTTTTCCGGGAAAACTCAGGGACTTTTTCAGGCTTCCTTTTGCTTTAATAAATAAAATGGTACAATGAAATGAAAGCAATTTTGCCCGCTTTAGCCAACAACCAAACAGTTTACTTTGTTTAGGATTGATTAAGCAGGCAACTTCATGCGAAGGAGTAAAAGTAGTGACCTTTAAACGCGAGTGGCAGGAAATTAAAAATTTTGTCACAAAAAATAAATTTTTAATCGGCTATACTTATTTATTAATTGTGCTGTGTTACGGAGCGAAATTAATATTCTATAATTTTTCGGTAGATACCGAAGAATTTATTATGCTCTCCCCTGTTAACCAATTTGTTCAGTGGGCGCAGATGGGGCGTTACGGCCTGTATTATTTCAAAAAAATTTTTACCGGCTATCATATCAATCCTTATTTAATTAACTTTGGGACTTATTTTATGTTAGGCTTGATGACCAATTATTTGTGCTTTATTTTTTATCGGATTTATCAGAAGAAAAAAGGCTTGCTGATTATCCCTTCTCTGTTTGTAACTTCCGCGATTTTGCTGGAGCAATACAATTTTATTTTGCAAAGCTTTGAAGTAGTAACCGCCAATTTTTTAGTGGTGATTTCCGTCTTTATGGTTCATTTATTTACCCATTATAAAAAAAGCTATTTTCTGCTTTTCAGTGTCATTTTAGGGATTATCGGCTTTTCTGTTTATCCCTCTAACTATATTTTATTTATTTTATTAACGATTGCGATTTTGATTGCCAAAATTAACCAAAGTGAAAATAAATTATCTTGGCAGCAACTAGCCGCTAAGATAACGCCTTTTTTACTGACTTTTTTGATTACTTATCTCGGGAACCAATTGGCTTATAACGCCACCATGAAAGCTTTAGATGTTAAAAAAATCAATTATATTGGCGCCAGTATCCCCTGGGGCAATACTTCTGTCGGGAAGATTTTTGGCCGCATTGGCAAAACCTTAACTACGATTTATTCCGGCAATCAGTCGATTTTCTTTAGTTACGCTGTCCCCATTGCGATTCTCTTAGGGGTCGCAGCTGTTTTCCTTAGCAAAAACAATCGTGGCAGCTTAGCTTTTCTCTATGTTTCTTTATTTTTAGCAATGAATTTGGAATTTTTCCTACTAGGTTCTATCGGCCCGATTCGCGCTTTAGCGCCTTTCTTCCCATTAGGCGTCGCATTTATTTATTATTTTGCTTATCGCAATTTCAGCAATAAATATTTACGAATGAGCTTAGCCTTAGCGATTTGCCTGATTACTTTTAACCAAGGGAAAATTACCGCTAATTTCGCCATTCAAGAGCATCAGATTTACAAAGCCCAACAAGATTTTACCAAAGACTTATTAAGCGCCATTCACGACGAAGGGGTAGACGATTTATATTATTATAAACTGGCTGTTTATGGTAATAAAAATTTCGCCAAAACCACCGGTGACGTTTTAGGCCATAGTTTTTATGACTGGGATACTAACAGCGCGGTGCAAAGTAGTTACCGCATCTCTAATTTCTTTGAAATGATGGATAATCCGCAACAGCGAATTCCCTTTAAAGATTATTTATCGGTCTTTGCTCAACTTGAAGAAATGCCAATTTTCCCAGCGGAAGGTTCGGTGAAAGTTCAAGATGATATCATTTTAATTAAACTCAGCGAAAAACCTAAATAAAAAAACGGTAAGAAGTAGCCTGATAAGCTAATTCCTACCGTTTTTCTTATTCTATTTTCTCGTAAACAAAAGTTACTGACTGATCAGATTTAATATTACTTAAAATCCGTTGTTCCTCACCTTGCAAACGATAGCCTTCAATATTCACCGCTTTTACTACATAAGAATTATTTTCTTCCACTTTAAAAACATCGGTGTTCTTAATCGTTTTATTATAAATATCTTTATAATTAATTCTCACTTGTAAAAGTTTTACATCAATTTTTTCATAAACAAAACGAATCGTTTGATCACGTTTGGTAAAAGTTACATTTTGAAAATCCGCACCTTTGACGCGATAACCCGCAATTTTCGGTGCTGTATATTTCGAAACAGTATCTACTGCTTGTTTATCCACTAACGCGGCTTTAATACTATTACCGGTTTCGTCATAATATCCCACCGTCACCGTCGATTTAGCCACATAAGGCGTATCGCTATCGCCACAAGCATACCAAGCAATGCCTTCATCTTCCCAGCCAACTGAAACTAAGTTATTTTGCTCAATTTCTTTAGTGGTATAGTTATGGGTACCTGTTTTAGCATTGGGATTATAAGCCCGATAAAGCGGCAATTCCTTCTCTACCGAAGAATACCAACCTAAGCCCTCATCTTCCCAACCATTAGCGATTAAAAGATTCTTTTCCGCTTCGTTTAACGTATAATGATGGTCGCCAGCATTGGGATTATAAAGCCGATAAACCTCATCACCCTTATCAGGTGCCAGCCACCCCAAACCTTCATCTTCCCAGCCAACGCTGATTAAACTAGCTTTTTCATTGGTATCCGCTGTATAAAAATGTTCCCCTGAATTAGGATTATATAAACGATACATTTCTTTCGTGTTCGTGGCAGCCTCAGCTTTCAGACCAAACCCAGCAAGCCCCATTAAAATAAATAGACTGCTACCAACAATTTTCACTTTTTTCAAAAAGGTTCACCAACTCTCTTTTTCACGATAAAAATTTGCCTAATTATTACTCCATTTTTAGCATAACATAATTTTTCAATAAAATCTGTAAAGGAAAGGTAAAGATTTTTATAACAATTAAAAAATGCGTTAATAACTTCATAAAAAAAGCCGATAAACAAGAAATTACTCTCATTTATTGGCTTAAATTTTTTTACTCTTCTGTGATTACTGAAAGGTTTCCTAATTCTTGCATTTTAGCATGAAAATCTTCGTTCTTTTGAGTAACGCTATCGAAATCTTTTTTGTCAGCGTCACTAATTTCACTTTTTTCATCTTCAACAGCTAGCATTAGTTCACTATATTTAATAACAGCCGGACTTGATTTTTCATTAAGTGCTTGTAGATTAGTCATTGTATAAGTTGAAGGATCAGCAAGGAAACCTTCTGCTGTTTTAATTAACTCATCATAGTCACCAGATAATTCTTTCACTTGATCTTTAAACTCTTGATCCCCAAAGCTATCGGCAATTGCGTTAGCGTCATAAGTTGATTTTGTCCGTCCTGGTAATGAATCCTCAGCACTAGAATCTTGAACCTCAGATGATTTATCTGTCGGGCTCACTAAGTCATCATTATCTTGATTTTTACAGCTAGCTAAAACAAAACCACTTAATAATGTTACAGCTAATAATGTTACTTTTTTCATTGTATATGCTCCTTACTTAAATCTTTGATAATACTAGAATATACTGAAAAGCTTGAACTAGCAAGCTTATTCACAGTTTTATCTTATTTTTTTAATAAAAATTTCACTTTAGCTCCTGTCAAAAAAATTGAAAAGGCTTTATTGGAATTTCTCCAAAGAAAAAGAGCTAGTGAAAAATCACTAGCTCTTTTTTTCGACAAGATCGTAGCAAACTAAATCAATTTCTGATTTTCGTAATTATACTACAAATTATTCAGCAACAGCCATTCCGTAGAATGCAACAGCTTCGTCAGTCCAACCAAGGTCAACTAAACCGTCACGTTCTTCACCGTATACAGTGTAATGGTGAGAACCAGGTCCTTGTGCGTTTGGATTGAAGACACGGAAGATTTCAACTTCTTCTTCTTCATTAGAGAAGAATGTGCTACCTTCTTTTTTCCAACCAGCTTCAGCTACTTCTTCATATTCTTTTTCAGAAAGTGTGTAGAAATGTTCGCCTGAATTTGGATTGTATAGACGGTAAACTGTGTTACCACGAGATGTAGCGTACCATGCAGTACCTTCATCATCCCAACCAGCAGCGATTACTTCACCCATTTCTTTTTCAGAAGGAGTGTATAAATGTTCGCCTGAGTTAGGGTTGTAAGCACGGAAGATTTCAACTGGTTCTACTTTATCGCCTAATTGAGCGATAGCTGCGTCACTTTCGTTACCAGCAGCATCAGTAGCAGTTACGTCACAATCAGTACCTTCTTTAACAGCATCGCCCTTAACTGTAACAGTTACGTCAGCTTGAGTTTTGCCATCAGCAGTTCCAGGAACTACAGCAGTACCAATAACGTTTCCTTCAGGATCTTTAACGTTTACAGTTGATCCAGCTTCAGCAGTAACTAATAAAGTGTAACCAGTATCTTTATCGCCAGCGATTTCTTTAATAACTGGAGTAACTGGTTTAACGATATCAGCAAATACTACTGGAGATACGTTATCATTGTTTTCTTTTTCGAAGAATTCAAATTCTAAGATTCCTGGTTCAACAATTGTTCCTAAGAAGTTAACAGTTAAACCGTTAGGAGCAAATTCTTCAAACCATTCCATTGGTAAGTCCATTGCAGTTGGGAATGTCACTGTAGATTCTTTAAACATCGTAGCAGCACCAAAGAATTTAGTGATATCAGCAAAACCGTTAGCAATGCATGGAACAACTTCTAATAAAGCGTTGATGATAGCTTTAACTGGTACTAAAGCAACATCAATTAAGCCAGCAACAGCTGAACTAATAACGCCAGTTCCGCTTAATTCAAACGCCAAGATAGCAGCTTGTAAGTTATCTACAGCTTCACTAATTTTGTTAGCAATAAAACGCATAGTAGCATCGTCAAATTGAACTTGCATGTATTCGCCACCGTCTAACACAGTGATTTGGCTAGAAGTTACGCTTACGTTTAAGTTTCTTAAGTAATCAAAAGCTTTTAACGCTTCGTTTACTTCTTGGAAATTAGTTTTCAAACCGAAAAGACTTTGAGAGTCGATTAAGTAAGCTAAAGTTCCAACAGCTGTTTCAGCAGCAGTTAATAATTGGTCAACTAAACTGATTTCAGTTAAGTCGATAGTAAAACCAACTTGAACTTCAGCATCGCCATCAGGATTAATTTTACCAACTAATTCTTCAGGAACTTTAAGTGTAGCTAATTTGTCACCTTTTAAGATAATTTGTAATTCTGCAAGAGCACCTGCAGTAAGAGCAAAATTACCTTTAGTTTCACCTGTTTGATTTACTACTGGGTAGTCATTATCTAAACTAGTGTATTTACCGATTTCAACATCAATAACTGCAGCTTGTGCAACTGGTGCTGCAACAGTAGATGCAACTAATGCACTAGCAAAGAATAAAGAACCCATTGCTACGCGAGAAAATTTCTTTTTCATTACGCTTTAAAACCTCCATATTTCCTTATTATTAATTCCTATTTTACCTTCCAACAAGATGATTCTTTTGTTAATACTATTGATTCCTTCAATACTCAGCAGCTAGTTAATTGAAAGAAGTAGTAACAATTGTTAACTATTGGCTGTTGGCACCAATACTTAGCAAACTGCTCTGGGAATTCTAACCAACCATAAATTGTTTTGCTTGTTGTAACTTACGTATTCAAATAAAAGTAATTTGTATAACTCGACCTTGTCATTTTCGATTTTAGTCACAACAAAACAACAACTACATGGACGTTGTTAAAAAACGTAGTGTATCATCAAGAATACCTACTATAAACAATTTTAACTCATATTTTTGACCTGTCAAGCAATATTCGAAAATTTTGAAAATTAAAGTAAGCTTATGAAAACTTAAAAGCGCAAGCTTTTGATATTTTTTAAGCGGAAATTTCTTAACAAAAAAATCAAATTTGAATTTTCTGTAAAATCAAAGCAAGCCTAATATCTTGATAATTCGCAATTTCAAACCACCTAATTACAATTCAAGAAAAATCAACCTTAGCAAAACAACTAAAATAACCTTAGCAAAAATCTTTTTATCTTGTTATATAATTTTATAATTTTTTTCAAAAAATTTTTCCCAGCCTAAAAAATCATCAGCATTAATCACGTTTTTTTATTGTTTTTCAACAAAATAAGCTTCTCAAACTCGTTACGTTTTATCATTTTATTAGTTCTTTTTTTCAAAAAACGAGAAAAACTTTTTTGTCGCCACAAAGCAAAAGGATGAGCTTTTTGATTGCTTTAACGTAATAAATCAACGCTTGGATGCTCTAAATAGTGATTGACCATTTTTTCCGTAACCAAAGGTACATCGCCGTGCATTGTATGAGCCAAAATAGCACTGGCTGTGGCGAACTCCACAGTTTTTGCTAACGGCCATTTTTCAGCGATACCATAAATCACACTTGCTGCAAAGGAATCCCCCGCACCAATCCGATCTAATACTTGCAACTGATGCTCTTTAGAAATGAAAACCTCTTTAGGCGTATAAATTTTACCTGTTAAACTTTGCGCACCCTCATAATAACGACGATTAGTGCCCGCAAACCACTGAATTTCAAACTCCTCCATAAATTGTTGAATCAAAGTCGTGGCGGCTGCCTTATCTTGCGGTTGCGGACCATAACCTAACAACTCCACTAAATCCCGCACGGAACCAAAAAGTAAATCACAATAAGGAATCATCTTTTCATAACGTTGCTTCATTAATTCTCGTTGTCCTGGTTGATCATTTAAACTTGGTCTAAAATTGAAATCAAAACAAACAATCTTCCCTTGAGCCTTGGCTTCTTCTGCAAGTTTTTGCGCCGTTTCCGCCGTAGTATCCGTTAAGCTCAAAGAAATCCCGCAAATATGCACCAAATCAACTTCCGCTAAAAAAGCCATCAAATCATAATCAGCCAACTGACTATTACAAAACGAACTATTCCGACGATTTTGATAAGTCACTTGCGTCGCCCGCGGGCCATAACCCATTTCAGCGAAATAGCTACCAATGTGACTATCTTTTTGACCGACAAAAACCGTTTCAATCGCCAATTTGTTCAAATTAGCAATCGCCGCCTCGCCAATCCGATTTTCAGGAACCATTGTCATTAAATAAGATTTTTTACCTAAATGGGCTAAATTACTTAACAAATTAACGCCACTACCAGTAAAAGACATCAGCAAGGTATTGGTTTGCTCTAATAAAAAGTATTCTGGCGGATTTAAACGTAGCATGACTTCCCCAAAAGCGCCAATTTTCATCAACTGTTCCCTCCTTTTGTGCTTTTCACTTATTGATAGTTACTTTTTCAAAGTATTTTTAGCCATCGCTAATAACGTCGCCACATCTTCCGGACGCGTGTCACCAGTTGCTGAATCAATAATTGAGCTGTAAACATGGGGAATAATTTTCTTCACGCCAGCATACACGGCAATTTGAACAATTTCTTCAAAATTCTCTAAATCAATTCCGCCCGTTGGTTCTAAATAGAAATCATATTTCGCACAAGCCGCTGCTACCGCTTTATATTCTTCAATATGGGCTAAGCCTTTCATTGGGAAATATTTAATTGAGCTACCGCCCATATCTTGCAACAACTTAATTGCTGTTTCAATCGGTACAATGCATTCTGCTCCTTGTGAGCTTAAAGGACCAGTTGCGATATTCACATAACCAACTTTGCCAGTTGGTGAAACTAAACCGTTAATCACCGTGTCGCTTTGACCTAATAAAGCTCTTGAAGTCCCTACGCCAGTAAATACTTGATTCACGTGTTGTGGTTGTAAAACGCCAGAAATCCGTGAAACCATTTGACTTTGATTAGGGTCGCCGGCACCTAAGCCGACAGATAACGCATTGTTAGTAGCTGCTTGATATTTTTTCATATCTTCAATGGCTGCTTCATCAGTTGCGTAATTTTTTGATAATACTCCTAAAACCACATGGCCTTCCGCCGCTTCATAACAAGCTTCAGCGTTTGCTACTGAGTTTGCTAAAACATTTAAACAAATTCGATTTTCTAAATAATTAGGTGTTAATGACATAAAAGATTCCTCCGTTTTAAAAAAATTAATTTTTTTCCTACTATTATAATAGTAAGCTATCGTGTTTATTTCTCAAGCATAATTTCTTGTAGGCGTTTGACGATTTTTTCCATTTCACTTGCGTTAACAGAGCGAATATCAAATTCAATAATGCCGTTGTTGGCTTGATATTCCCGGGTATAGACCGCTGGATTTTCAGCTTTCAGCTCAGCAATTACTTCTTTAGCAGATTTTTCGCCGGCAACAAGGACACTGCCCCGATAAATATCACGACCAGCACCATCTTGAACAATTTTTGCTGATAAGCCGTTGATTTCGTTAACTTTCGTGATAAATAGCGTTAAGCGAGCTTGCATTGACGCGCCGTCTTCACTACCCTTTTGCAAATAATCTTCAATCGCTTGAGTGAAGCCTAAAATATTGTCTTTGCCGATTTTCATCGCCCGACCAACCCCTTTACCTTGCAGGCGTAGCCACTGGATATATTCTTTTTTACCGATTACTAAACCAGCACTTGGGCCTTCAATCGCTTTTGCGCCAGAATAAATCACTAAATCGCCGCCAGCTTCCACATATTTGAATAAATCTTCTTCCGCCGCCGCATCGACAATTAATGGTAAATTGTGTTTATGAGCAACTTCCGCTGCTTCCGCGACACTTAACATACTTTTTTGAACGGTATGATGACTTTTTATATATAAAATAGCGGCTGTTTTTTTCGTAATCATCATTTCAACGTGTTCAGGGCTACACATATTAGCGTAACCAGCTTCCACCACTTCACCGCCACCTTGCGCAACCATCACTTCAACTGGCGTACCATAGTCAACATTATGGCCTTTTGGTAAAATGATTTCTCTTTTAACAATTCTATCAGTGTAAGGATGATACGCGTGATAGCTATCTCCTTCACCAATTAAGGCCGCCACACTTTGCGCGATACCCGCTGATGCGGAAGAAACGATTTGGGCATCTTCAACTTTTAACAATTTCGCTAAATAGGCTCCGGTTTTTTCGCTTAAATCCGCCATTTCAAAAAAATGTTCGCCGCCAAAACGTTGGGCTGCCATCACATTTTCTGAAACTTTAGATACGCCGAGAATCGTCATTCTGCCTGATGCATTGATGACCTCTTTCAAATCAAATTTTTCATAACTAACAGTCATAAACCTTGCCTCCAATAATTGCTTTCACCGGTTGAATCAATTCTTTGGTTGTTCGTTGATTTCCATTTGAATCTGTTAAAACTTTTTCCCCTTGTGCTAATTCAAAAATTGTAAAATCACCGTCAAAGCCAGCCGCCAAACGACCTTTTGTTGTTAAATTGAATTTTTCTGCCGGAACTTCCGTGATTTTTTCAATGATTTCTTCCCAAGAATAGCCGATTAAATGTAATTTTTCAAGCGTTGTCGCTAAATCATACACCGGACCGTTAGTGCGATTGCGAATATAAATATCAGTACTAATTGAATGAGCCTTCATGCCTTCTGCCAACGCCACTTCTGCCACATGAAAATTAAAACTGTCTGTGCCGTGACCGATATCAAAGACAACGCCTTTATCATAAGCTTCCCACACAAAATCTTTAATTTTATCAGTAGCTTGATCTAAAATCCCGTTTGGTTTACCGTTGAAACAATGGGTCAAAACATCGCCCGCCGTCATCGTTGTTAAAATATCAACTAACTCTGGCGGATTTGAACCGATATGCACCATCAATGGTAAATCAGCATTTTCTTTTTGAATTTCCTTAGCTAAAATCAGCGGTTGCATTCCGTTGTCGCCAATTACCGTTTTACTCATGCGGGCTTTAATCCCGATAATAAAATCAGGATATTCTTTTAAAGCTTTTGTAATTAAATCCGCCCGAACTTTTGAAAGATCAGCTAATTCATCTTGCTCCACAATTCCGGTTTTAGAAATATTGACTAAGGCATAAACATTGGTTTTTGCCGCCACTGCGTATTTATAAAAAATACCAACATTTTCAGCGCCAGTCGTACCGGCATCAATAACTGTCGTTACGCCTTTTTCTACACCGATTTCATCGGGATAATCGTAATACAATTCCATTTCTTCAAAACAATGAACATGGTCATCAATCCAGCCAGCCGATAAATATTGTCCATCAGCTAAAGTTAAAACTTCAGTCGCCTCTGCTGTGATTTCTGGCGCTACTTCAACAATTTTACCTGCTGTTACCGCTACTTCAACTTTTTCACCAGTGATTGTGCGAGCATTTTTTATTAGTAAATCAAACATTTCATCATCCTTTTCTGTACGTTATACTTTAAACATTTACTTTCATACTGAAAATAAATACTTGCTCCAAGGTTTAATAAATGGTAATAATATCAATTCTTCCTTGGCGATTTGTCCCACTTTATTTTTCCGACTATCTTTATGAGGGACTAAAACAATTTGCAACTCATTTTTATATTTGCCAAAACCATCGTTTCCAATTACAACATCGCCAGGTTGAAATTCTTGATCATTATCATGAGGAGTGTTAGCCACTTGACTATATTTTTTGCGAACTTGCGTAGAGCGCACCACTTGTTCAGTAATATCGCCACGACGAAAATGTTGTTCATTTAAAACTATTTCTTTTTCCACTGGATTAATCCCTTTTACGAATTCAATCGTGAATTTCGCTTGATAGCGATTGACATTTGCCATAGCAGCTAGTTCAGCTTCTGAAGCATAGGCATTACCAATAATCACATCATCAATTAATCCTGTAGCAAATAAATGCTTAGTAGCAACTTCAATCGGCAAGTGTCGATGCATTTCCAAAGTTGGCAGCCCATCATTAATGTCCCAAGGACCAATTTCAGCAACTTGCGAAGTTACAAAAGCAGCCGTGCGAATCCCTTGTTGTTTAAAACGCAAACTACATTTTTCAAAGAAATCATAAGGCAACGCCGTACCTTCTTGTGGATAAAAATTATGACAGCCATACAAAAATGGTTTATTGGCTTGATAGGTTAAAATATTATCCAAATAAGCAACATCGTTACTCATATTCAACTCAATAATGACCTCTTGTGGATTATAGGTTAACATCGCCTCTTTATTACCGTCAAAGCCAGCATCTAAACGAATCCCGTCTGCACCTAACTCGTGGAAAAAAGTCATATCATCATAACTAATTCCTAAATCGTCAAAAATTCCTGGTACCACATCTAAAATTGTTTCATATCCCAAATCTTTAGCGAAATGAATTAAATTTTTAAACTTAGCAACCACTACCTCTTCGCCTTCACTAACTTCTAACATACTCATAAAGATACGAGTAAAACCATATTTTTTTGCTAATTTTAAGTACTCCTGATCAGCCTTCAAATCACTATGATCTGGATAAAGCGAAATTCCCAATCGTCGTTTCATACGTTTTTCCCCTGTTCCATTTCAGAATATTTTTCACGATACTTATAAGTAATAACCGCACTTGTCAAAATAGTGACGGTTGCTGCTAAAGGCCCAGCAATATGTAACCACGTTCCTACAATAATGCTCAACGCAATTAATAGCAACGAAACTAATAAAATATAACGTAGCTTCACTGTTGCTATTTTTTTAGGTAAACCTCTTTTTTCTACAATCGCTTGACTTAAAATCACTAAAAAAACATAATAAACAATCATTTCAATCACCAAAAGGCTAACCGTCTCTTGCAAATCAGGGATATTCACCCAAAATCCAAGAGAACTTATGTTAGCCTTCTTCCTTCCAAAATAGAAATCAGTAAATAATTAAATTATTCAGCTGCATTCAATTCTTTTTCAACTTGTTGTTTTTCAAAAACTTTAAAGAAAGGATAATAAATTGCCAAAGCAATTAAAAAGTTAATGATAACTAATATCCCCGCCATAACACTCCAGTTAGTACTCATCCATGCGGCAATCGGTGCTGGCATAGCGAATCCTAAACGAGCTGCCATTCTTGGAACAACATTTGAAATTGTCAAAAAGTACGATAAAGTCGTTGTAACTAACGGTGCAACAATAAACGGAATCGCTAAAACAGGATTCATAACAATCGGTGCCCCAAAAATCACAGGCTCATTAATATTAAAGATACCTGGTAAAAATGATAATCGACCTAAACTACGCAAATATTTTGATTTAGAAAACATAAATAGCACTACTAAAGCTAAAGTCGTTCCAGCACCACCAATCCAAACAAACCATTGTAAGAATTGTTCCGTAAAAATATTAGGTAAAGCATTGGCACTTACACCGTCAGTAAAAGCTTCAACATTTTCCGCAATTGACATATCCCAGAAAGGACGAATAACCGGGCCTAAAATTGCTGGTCCATGAATTCCTAAAACCCAGAAGAAACAGATTAGAAAAACTGTTAATAAACCGCCAAACAAACTATTTCCAGCTAAAATATCTTTAAAAGGCATTAACAAATCACTTAACAGACCATTAATGTCAAAACCAAACATATGACGAATTACCCAGAATAAAATTAAAATAACTGCACCCGGAATCATAGCCATAAATGAATTAGTAACTTCTGGCGGTACCCCTTCAGGCATTTTAATCGTAATGTTTTTCTCTAAAAAGAAGCGATAAATTTCAACAGAAACAATTGCTGTTAAAATCGCTCCAACCAAAGAACCCGATCCTAAGTTAGCAATGTTAATATACCGCCCAGCATCAATTACACCTTCCACACTTTCAAAAACTCGTAAAGGTGGTGCCGCAGTAACTAAAAAGGCCATTGTTGCTAAAATACCAGCCGTTAAAGAATCCAATTTATAAGAACGTGCTAGTGAAGCAGCAATTCCAAAAGTTGCATACAAAGCTAATAAACCAACTGTATAACGAAACGGCACATCAAGAACCGCTCGATATGGTTCAATTTTTGCTGCCAGTGAATCAATTGGAATATTAAGTAAAATCGTGAAAAAAGACCCGACAATTGTTAGTGGCATCGTTGCAATAATCCCTTTTCTAATTGCAATCATGTGCCGCTGATTACCAATTTTGTTTGCAAAAGGCATAATTTTTTGTTCAATTACAGCGTTAAACCCATTTATGTTTCATCCTCCTAATTTTTAGAGCGATAAGAACTTTAGCAATATTGGAATAATAAGAATAATTTCAAGTTCTGATAACTCTAATTCTCAAAAATGCATAACATTATAATGTTTGCACTTGTACTATACCATGGCTTTTATAAAATGTAAACGATTTTTCTTTGTTTGAATAAATAAATTTTTTCAATAGATATCCCTTGACGTCAACACGAAAAAAGCCACTACATTTAAACATAGTGACTTGCCTTTTACGTTTCATATTCAATATGATAAGGATGCTTCGCCGTATCGTAAATCGCTTGCGAATATTCAACCACGCTGCCATCTTCTGCAAAAGAACGGCGCACACGACGAATACCAATCATTTCTTCTGCCGCTAAAATCTCTTGTTCCTCAGCCGTTAATTGAACCGCTAAAAAATCATCTTCAAAAAAAGCAATCTCGTAACCATGAATTTTCAGCAAACGATATAAAGATTCTTCCGCAAATTCCTTCAAAGCCAACTTAGCCAAAGCCACCGGCAAATAGTGACTAAAATAAATATAAGGCACTCCTTCCAATAAATAAATCCGTCGAAAACGCAACACTCGCGCCCCAAAATGCTCCCGCAACTTATCATCAGCCGGCAAATTGATGATCTCTAAGTCCAACACTTGCTTTTCTAATTTCAAATTTGATTTTTGTAAAACTTGTGAAAAACTGGCGGCTTTCGATAATTTATTATACGGGCGGTCGCTTAAAACTGTCGTGCCTTTACCGCTTTTTTTGGCGACGTATTCATCACTAGCTAACAGCTCAATCGCTTTTCGCACCGTAATTTTACTTACACCAAACATTTCTTCAAATTCTTTTTCAGTTGGCAAAAAACTCCCCACAGGATATCTGCCAGAAATAATATCATTTTTTATTTTTTCAACAATTTCAAGATATAAAATTCGTGCCCGCTTCATTATAAACCCCTTATTAAATATTTATGTCTATCATCAACTCGTTGGCTGCAAATGATAAATCCAACACACTCTCTATTGACATCATAGCATAATCAAAGTTCCTTTTGATATCAAAATAAATATTTTCACTAAAAAATCATTAAGCTTTAACAAAAAAGAGCAGGGCATTTCGCCCTGCTTCCCATAACGATTAAATATATTAACTTTTCAGCAAAAACACTTTACCGAAGAAAGTCATTTGCTGATTATCGTGAATTAGGCCCGCACCATCCGTTAATAAAAACAGATCTTTTTCTATTTCAGCATAGACTTTAGTATCTTTCAACTCATGCGCTACATGAACATCGATCAAAAAATCATAGCGACCAATGCCTTTCGCCCCAGTCGTCAATTCTTCTTGATGATCTGGATTGATAAAAATTGTTTCCCCTAAATTTAAAGCCCCTGCACTAAAGCCAATTAACGGAATTTCGGTCTTTTTCAGAAAAGCCGTTAGCTCAGAATCATTGTGCAACAATTCATTTTGGTTAGTTAACGAACCACCCATCAAAAATACGCAACTGAAACTGGTAAAATCTAACTTTTCATCAGTATTATCATATAAAACAGCTTCTTCAAAAAAGATATTAGCCGCTTGAAAAGCATTCATTGTTTTCTCCAGATACTTCATTGACTGTTGAACATCTTTGCTTGTTGGAATAAATAATACCCGATTCCTCACCGCAAGAATTTCCGCTAAAGCTTCAACAAATAATTGATCTTCCATACTTTTAAAAAAATCACTAACTAAAATCTCCATCTCTTACCTCCTTTAGCTGAATAAATTTTATTATAATTTATATAATAAACATAAAATATAGCCAGCGTAGCAAAAGTAAACAACATCATAATCAACACAAAAACAAAAGGCTGTTCTATCATATTGCGAATCCCTTTAAAAAATGAATTTGCAATTACATTATTTTGACTTTGAATAACCATCTGATTTAAATAGTTTTTTACTTCCCTCATCGTCGGACTGTTTCCCATCGAAATTCCAAACTTACCAGAAGAAATGTTTCCTAACGCAAATCGGCCACCGACAACATTTCCAAAAGTAGCATAGCCCCACAAAATATTCCCCAAAGTCAATACGCCAACAGCCAACGTTCCGATAGAAACACCACCTAAAGCTAAAAGACCAGCAGCAAAAATCCCTAAAGAAAATCCCCCCACAGATATTAACCCTGCGCTAACTAACCCTAAGCTAATGACACCTTGTGAAACCAAGCCAACTGAAACAATTCCTTGGGAAAAGTGGCCAAAAGCAAAAACTCCTCTGGCAACAGGCGCTTTAGCCGTTGAACTATTTTTTCGATTGCTTCTATTTTTCAAAACAATATGAACTAGCGGAAAATCACTATCTCGGTTAGATTTATATTCAAAATAATCAACTTGTGTTGTAGCAAAATAGGTTTCATTCATTTCTTGCGCTAGCGCTTCTGGCGAACCCATTTTAGCTAATATCAGTGCTAATTCAACGCCTTCACTTTCTTCATCTTCAATCCGCACCAACAAATCATTCATGACTTCCACACATTTATCTGGTGCCAACGCCAAATATCTTTCTACTTCTTCTAAATAACGATATTTTTCTGACATCTGCTACTCTCCTCCTAAAAAACTAGTTACTTCCTGAGAAAAGCTAGACCATTCAGCAACCATTATTTCTAACTCTTTTTTTCCTAACTCGGTAATACAATAATATTTTTTGGGTTTACCATTATCGGAAGCCATTAACCATTTACTTTCAATTAACCCGTCTTCTTCCAATCGATATAAAATCGGATATAAACTCCCTTCCTTAATCGATAAATTTTCGTAGGCCGCCAAACTTTTAACAATTTTATAGCCATAGGTATCTTCTTGGGAAATAAGTTTTAAAATAATAATTTCCAGCACGCCTTTTTTTAACTGTTGCCTTATATTTTTCATCACAGCACCTTTCCTTTAGGTTCTATTAATTATTTACTAAATATCTTTTTTATTTTTATAAAGCTATTATACGAAATATACTTTGTAATAACAAGTATATTTTTATAAAATGTATAATTACCAAACTTTTATACTTTATTTTAAAAATAAAAAGCTTTTTCCAGATAGAAAAGCCAAAAAAATCCCTTGCTAAAATAGCAAGGGATTAGTCTTTAAAATTTAATTATTTAGCTAAAGCTGTTTTAGCTTGGTCAGCAAGAGCTGTAAATGCAGCTGCATCGTTAACTGCTAAATCAGCCAACATTTTGCGGTTGATGTCGATTTCAGCTAATTTCAAGCCGTGCATTAATTTTGAATAGCTTAAGCCATTCATACGAGCTGCAGCGTTGATACGTGCAATCCATAATTTGCGGAAGTCGCGTTTTTTCTGACGACGATCGCGATATGCGTAGCTGTATGATTTCATTACTTGTTCTTTAGCTGTTTTATATAACGTATGTTTAGAACCGTAGTATCCTTTTGCTAATTTAAGGATTTTTTTACGACGTTTACGAGTTACTGTTCCACCTTTAACACGTGCCATGGTTTAATTCCTCCTAATGATTACTCTCTTTTAAGTTTCTGTATTTCGCCTAATTGGCAGTTTATTTCATTCTTGCTAATTGTTGACGAATACGTTTGTAATCGCCACGACTTACCATGCTAGCTTTACGCAATTGACGGCGTTGCTTTTTAGTTTTCCCGTGGAAACGGTGGCTTGTAAAAGCACGGAATCTTTTCAATCCGCCTTTACCAGTACGCTTAACGCGTTTTGCTAAACCGCGGTGTGTTTTTTGTTTTGGCATGACTATTTCCTCCTCAAAAATCTTTCGTAAGTTTCTCAATTAGAATGTTACTTCTCGTTTTTCGGTGCCAGCGTTAAGAACATGCTGCGTCCGTCCATTTTCGCTTTTTGCTCTACTGTGGCAATATCTGCCGTTTCAGCTGCTAAACGATCTAGAACCTTTTGACCAATTTCTTTGTGGGTAATGGCACGGCCTTTGAAGCGGATTGAAGCTTTCACTTTATCGCCTTTTTCCAAGAATTTCCGTGCATTACGAAGTTTTGTATTAAAGTCATTTACATCAATTGTAGGACTTAAACGAACTTCTTTCACGCTGATCACTTTTTGTTTCTTACGAGCTTCACGTTCTTTTTTCTGTTGTTCAAAACGGAATTTCCCGTAGTCCATAATCCGAGCAACTGGTGGTTTAGCTGTTGGTGCCACTAAAACTAAATCTAAGTTTGCTCGCTCAGCAATTGCTAATGCTTCTACTTTTGACTTAACACCTAACTGCTCACCATCAGAACCGATCAAACGTAATTCTCTTGCACGAATGCCGTCGTTCACCATCATATCCTTTGCTATGGTCATTCACCTCCAAATAATTTAGAGAGTAAAAGCAATCCCAGGCAACAAAAAAACGAGTTCTTGTAAGAACCCGCGCCTATTCAATCTCACTAAGTAAATTAGTAAGGGAATAATATCTAGCCCAGCGACTAAATCGTCAACTAAGGCGAGAAGCGGGAGCCTCTGCTTTTATTTCTCAACTTTTATAGTTTAACGGTTTGCAGGTCAATTGTCAATCGATTCCTGCAAAATATTTTTATTCTTTTAGGACTTTAACTTTCGCCAACTATCTATTACTATTAAAGCAAGAGTAGGCTAATTGCACTTCAATTGCTTAAAAATAAATAAGGTCGTGAACAGATTATGAAAAAAGTTACGCCAATTTCACCAATTTTGCCAAAATTAACAGAAAACTTTTTAGATGTTGAAGAAGAAATGCTTTTTGATGGTAATTTATTTTTCCAACAAGATGTTAGTTATGCTTCTGGTAGCAACATTATTTTCCGCGGTTGCCAGTTAGATCATGTTACGCTGCGCAATAGTCGCTTCGAGCGTTTTGAATGTAGTAATGTGGTTTTTGATCATTGTGATTTATCTAATGCAGAATGGCTAGCTGCCAGCTTTCATCAAGTCGTTTTTAAAAATTGCAAATTAATCGGCACTAATTTTGCAGAAAGTTATTTGCGGGATTGTCAATTTATTGATTGCTTAGGCGAGTTCACTTCCTTTAGTCACGGAAATTTAAAAGTAGTTACTTTTGAAAACTGTCAGTTATCTCGCAGTGAATTTTTCGAGGTAGATTGGAAAAATTTATTGCTGAAAAACTGTAATTTAGATGATTCTAGTTGGTTCCACACTAAATTGCAAGGTTTAGATTTCCGCAGTAATCACTTTCAGTGGATTGCGCTTTCCCTTGAGTTATTGCGCGGCTTGCAAGTTAATCAAGAGCAAGCGATTGTCATCGCAACGGGGTTAGGGTTAGTGATTGAGGATTAAAAAAACAGGCGGTTATCAACGCAAATTGATAATCGCCTGTTTTATTTTTATTATTTATCGTAAGTAACGCCGTTAAATACGATGCCTTTTTTGGCAACTTCTACCGTAAATGGTTGAGTGTTAGTAACGGTTGTACTGTAACGTTCTTCAAAATCATCAACGTCCCAGCTAATAACCCATTCGCCGCCTTGATATTTAGCTTCAGTCGCTTTGTAGGCTTTGCCTTTATAGATGACTTCATTTTTCGTTAAGCCTACGCGGATTTTTGATTTATCAGAAGCGCTACGGCCTTCGAAGTTCCCTCTGATTTCAGCTGGAATCACTTCTTTAGAAACATCGGTAGAATAAACATACCAACCGATTCCTTCGTCTTGCCAACCAGCTTTAATCAATTGTTTCACTTCAGCCATATTAACTGTATAGTGATGGCTACCAATTTCCGCTTGTGGATTATAAACACGGTAGACTGGCACGGTTGTATTTAGAGATGAATAACCTGTTATCCCTTCATTATTCCAGCCATTTTTTTCCAAATGAGTTACTTCGTAGCCATTAATTGTATAATGGTGGTCACCAGTATTTGGATTGTACAGACGATGAATCGCATGACCGCCAGCATGAACTGGATAGGTCCACGCAACACCTTCATAATCCCAACCGTCTACAAACAAGCTGTCTCGCTCAAACATATTCCAAGTATATAAATGTTCGCCACTATTTGAATTATACATGCGATACATATCAACTGCCTGAGCTTCCTTACTAAAGAATAAAACACTACCTAATACTGCAACTAGACCAAAAAATATTTTTTTCATTAAAATAAAGCTCCTTTCATTTTATGTTGCAATTAAATTATACTACTTTTTGATAAAAAGCGAGCGTTTTCTTTTAAATCATCTTAAATGCACTTCAAAAAATCTTTATTTTATTAAGAATTTAGCTCAATTTTTTTCGGTTTATCGTTCCTTTTTCCATTCTTTTTGCCAGCCTTGTTGACTGACTAGAACAACTTCCGTGCCAATACCAATTTCTGAAGTTAAAGAAATTTCAATTCCTAGCTGTTGCGCAATTTCACGACTCATAAACAGCCCTAAGCCACTAGCTTTTTGATTTTCCCGACCATTAAAACCGGTATAGCCTTTTTCAAAAACCCGCGGGACATCTTCAGCTAAAATCCCTTGGCCGGTATCTTTAATATGCAACGCACCTGCTGAATCAGCTGGTGAAAAAATCGTAATCCCGCCAGTTTTTGTGTATTTAATCGCATTGAAAATCACTTGCTCTAAAATAAAGCAAAACCATTTTTCATCAGTAGTGATTTTCCCAGTTAAATTGTCCAATTGAACTTCTAAATCTTTATAGATGAAGAAACTCGCATATTTTTTAATGACTTTTTTCACCAATTCTTCTAAGGTAAAGGTTTCAAAGCGGAAATCATTATGAATCGACTGCAAGCGTAAATATTGCAACATCATATCTAAATACTGCTGAATTTTGAAAAGTTCATCTTTCATTTCTTTATTTATTGGCGGTTGGGTTTGCTGCACCATTAAATCCAAAGCCGCTAAAGGAGTTTTTATTTGATGAGTCCACAAACCATAATAGTCCATTAATTCTTTTTCCTGAATCTCCGCTTCAGAATTTAATCGCTGAATTTGTTGCGACACTTTTTGTAAAAGTTGTCGATAATCCCGTTCCAACAAGCCGCCTTTAACAAAATCCTCTTCTAACAACTGAAACCAGGGCTGTTTTTGCAACTTCACTAAAAATTGATGTTGCCGCCATAAGCGCCAACCACGATAACACAGAAAAATCCCTAGTACCGGCAAAGTAAAAAATAAAGCATCGCTATAAACAGCAAAAGCCACATCATGTAAATAAAAAGTACTAACAAACAAAGCCACTACCACTAAATAAATACTGATAAAAGCAAGATTTTCTTTCAATACTTCCCCGATAAAACTAACAATTTTACGCATCTTTTTTCACCAACATGTAGCCCATGCCTTTTATGGTATGAATCAAAGTCGGAAACCCATTAGCGTTGAGCTTTTTCCGCAAGCGCGTCATATTCACCGTCAAAGTATTTTTGCTAATAAATTCTTCGCTTTCCCACAATTTTTCCATAATCGCTTCTTTCGTTACGGTTTTTTCTGCGTTAGCAAATAATAAAGCGACAATTTTAGTTTCTGTCGGAGTTAAGTTGACGCGTTTTTCCCCTAAGCGCAATTCTCCTTCCAAAACATTTAACACCGCTTCTTGATAAACTAATTCCTGGTCATTTTCAATAAAAGTATAGTTCCGACGAAAAACTGCCTGCAACTTTGCTACTAATAAATCTAAATCGACAGGTTTACCGATAAAATCGTCGCCACCCATGTTCATCGCCATCAACTGATTCATCTTGTCATTAGCTGAAGATAAAAACAAAATCGGCACCGTCGATACTTTGCGAATTTCTTGACACCAATGGTAACCATTAAAATAAGGCAACGAAATATCTAACAAAACTAAATCCGGCTGAAATTCTTGAAATTCCGCCAAAACCTTTTGAAAGTCACTAACCACCGCCACATCATAGGCCCATTTCTCTAATTCATCATGCAGAATCTGACAAATTTTTTCATCATCTTCCACTAAAAAAATCTTATTATGTTGTTGCATCAACTCACCTGCTTTCTCGTTTTTTCACTTAAAATTATCTTATTAGAAAAAGCGGAGGAATGCAAGTTGGCACTTAGTGCAGTAGCAAAATCCATGCACAATTTAAAACAGTAAGCCTTTTCTATAGCAGAAAAAACAAAATATACCCATTTTTGTAATGATTTTATCCATTGCAAAGCAACGAGTTTATGCTAAGATAACTTATTAGCATAAACTTTTTAATTTTTATTTAGATAGATGGAGGGAAACAGTGCGTGATTTAACAACAGGAAGTCCAATTAAACTCATCTTCCTTTTTACCATTCCTTTATTAATTGGGAATATTTTTCAACAATTTTATAACATGGTGGATATGATTATCGTCGGGCAGACCCTAGGGAAAAACGCTTTGGCGGCGGTGGGAGCTACCGGCAGTATCACCTTTTTAATTCTGGGTTTTGCTCAAGGGTTAACGTCGGGGTTGTCGATTTTAACGGCGCAGCGCTTTGGGGCGCAAGATTATAAAGGGGTGAAACGCAGTTTTGCCACTAGTATAATTATTTGTATGGGCGTGACCGTTGTTTTAACAGCTTTAAGCTTACTATTAGTAGGGCCAATGCTGACTTTAATGCAAACGCCAGCCGAAATTTTCGATTTGGCTAAAAGTTTTATTTCGGTGATTTTAGCTGGGATTTTTGCTTCGGTTTCTTACAATTTACTTTCAAATATGATTCGGGCTCTGGGAGATAGTCGGACGCCGCTGCTCTTTTTAACGATTGCCGTGATTGTTAATGTGGGGTTGGATTTAACTTTTATCGTCATTTTCCATTTGGGGGTTGCTGGTGCAGCTTATGCAACGATTTTGGCGCAGCTAGCTTCCAGTATCGCTTGTATTATTTTTATTAAGTTCAAAGTGCCTAATTTACAACTACGTAAAAGTGATTTTGTCATTGATAAAAAAGAAATCCGCGACCATTTAAATATCGCTTTACCGATGGCTTTTCAAACTTCAATTATCGCGATTGGCGCGGTGATTTTACAAAGTGCTTTAAACAGTTTAGGAACCGATGAAGTTGCCGCTCAAGCAGCAGCTGGACGGATTGACCAATTTGCTACGCAGCCGATGATGTCATTTGGCGTTGCCATGGGAACCTTTACCGCTCAAAACTATGGTGCTAAAAAATATGGACGGATTTTAACTGGCGTTAAACAATCGCTGTTATTAAGCTGTGGTTTTAGTATTATCGCCGGCGTAACCGTCATCACTTTTGGCCATAATTTAGTGCAGCTCTTTGTGAATCAGTCAGAAACCAGAGTCTTTCAATTGGCGCAAATTTATTTCAATATTAACGGCTCAATGTATTGGATTTTAGCGATTTTATTTATTATTCGCTATACTTTACAAGGTTTAGGGCAGAGTGTGATTCCGACGATTGCCGGCATTATGGAATTGATTATGCGTTCTTTAGCGGCGATTTTCTTAACGGGGATTTTCGGTTATGCCGGAGCTGCTAGCGCTTCTCCGTTAGCGTGGATTGGCTCAGTGGTGGTGCTTTTGTATTCTTACTTTAAAGCAGTCAAACAATTGCAAGGGCTGGAGAAAGAGCAGGAATTACTTAGGGAATAAAAAATGGCGTGTCAGCTAATCGGTGCTGGCACGCCATTTTTTAATTGATTGAACGTTTTTTCAAAACCGTATGAGCGGGACTACCGATAAATAGCGGCACCGTTTCATAAGTAACATCACTATAACTTAAACCAAACCAATGCTCTGGCGAAGTTGTCCATCGTTTTAAAGCCAATTTCGCTTGTAAAATTTGGCGTTTGCCTTTGCTTAAATCGGTAATATTTGATAATTCTTCGTTGATTAAAACAAAGCGGAAATCCCCCACTTCTCGACCATGAGTTAAACTGTATCTTTGGGGTTGTTTCGGTAAATCGCCGTTTGCCATCAACTCTTGAATTACTTGTCGTAAATAAATATTGATATTTTGTGAAATCCGGAAACCAAGATATAATTTTAAACCGACGATAAAATCGGTATCTAACATATCCACTTCATACTCTTGCGTGAAGGGCTCGTCCGTCACTTGAACATTGACAAACCAGTAAGCCATCGCACGTTTAGGACGTTTATCCAAAATAGAATAGACAAAGCGTTTATCAATCACATCTTCTTCCATTTCTGGCACTAGGAAAACCACATTCGTTTGATATACTGGCACATCTTTATCCGCTCGTAAAGCTGCTAGCTGGGGAACATATTCCTTCAAAGAAACTTCATCCACCGCACTTTTTTGAATCTTGGTGCCTTCTTCCCAAATAAACATGATTGATAAAATTACCAAAGCAATCCCCACCGCTACGAAACCACCGTGGAAAAATTTAGTGATACTAGAGATAAAGAAGATGCTTTCCACTGCTGCAAAAAAGAGCGTAATTACATGGGCTAACCAACGCGCCGTTCCTTTTTGGATTAAATAGAAATACAATAAGAAAGTTGTCATTAACATTGTTACCGTAATGGATAGTCCATAAGCAGCTTCCATATGGGTTGATGTTCTAAAAGTAATAACAATTAGCGAACAAGACAACCATAATAATAAATTTACCGCCGGAATATACATTTGCCCGATACTGCTACCAGGATAAATAATTTTTAATCTCGGTAAAAGTTTTAATTTAATCGCTTCTGAAACTAAAGTAAAAGAACCAGAAATCAAGGCTTGTGAAGCAATAATCGCTGCCACTGCCGCAAAGCCCACCCCGAACCAGCGAATTTCTTGCGGCAACATTTGGAAGAAAGGGTTTAGGCTGTCAATTTTTTGCACCGCCACGTCATCTTTCACTTGTAGTAGCCAAGCCGCTTGTCCGAAATAATTTAACACCAAACAAATTTTTACATAAGGCCAACTGACACGAATATTTTTCTTGCCGACATGCCCTAAATCAGAATACAACGCTTCTGCTCCGGTAGTTGCTAAAAAGACATTACCTAAGATAAAAAGGCCTTTTTTATTTTCTTCACTTAATAACAACTTCACAGCATACATAGGATTTAGCGCCCGAATCACACTTAAATCTTCACTAAAGTGCATCAAGCCAATCACGCCTAAAAAAGTGAACCATAAAAACATAATCGGCCCAAACGCTTTCCCCACAAATTCCGTGCCGAAACGTTGCAGAATAAATAAAACCGAAATAATAATTAGCGTAATTACAACAATTATCTGTTGGTCATAACCAAAGCGCTCTAAAAAGCTGGGGATTCCTCGCAATCCTTCAATCGCTGTCGTCACTGTTACCGCCGGCGTCAAAACACCATCTGCCAACAGCGCTGCCCCACCAATCATCGCGGGGATAATCAAATACTTACTTTTCTTCCGCACCAAAGTATAAAGAGAGAAAATCCCACCTTCCCCATGATTATCGGCGTTTAAAGCAATCATCACATATTTCACCGTTGTTAATAAAGTCAGCGTCCAAAAAATTAGTGAAATCGCACCAATAATGAAATCCTCACTAATGCTGGCCAATCCGCCATTATCACCAACAATCGCCTTCATTACATAAAGGGGACTGGTCCCAATATCGCCATAAACAACCCCCATCGCTACTAAAAGTCCCGCAGCTGATAACTTTTGTTTATTTCCCTTTTTCATTAAAAACACCACTTTCTCCCTGAAAAGCAGAAATCACTAAGCAATTAAAAACTTAGCGTTTCCCACTAATCCATAGACAATTAATTGTGCTACTTTAAAAAATATCTTACCTCGTCTTAATTGTCAGTCGAAAGGCTTTGAAAGTCAATTGATACGCACTTTTTAAAGGAATGTGGCGAAAAAATTGCAGGAAGACAAAAAACTCCGTAAATTGCGGAGTTAAATCAGTATTTATGTTGCTTGTTGTGGTTGTTTTATTTTTTCATAAACTATTAATTACCACTCTGTCTCTATTTCTACTTTTCCTAAATCTTCAAGTGAATACGCACTTGGGTAGATAGCAAGCTATTTCTCAAAAACCGCTACCTTGCTTCAACCCCTTCACTTCTTCTTCCGTCAACTCACGGTATTCCCCTAAAGCTAAAGCTTCATCTAAAACCAAGCTCCCCATTCGCAAGCGTTTCAGATAAGTAACTTCTTTCCCTACCGCGTGAACCATCCGTTTAACTTGATGAAATTTTCCTTCATGGATAATCAGCGTAATTTCAGAAATTTCAGCAGCTTCATCCACTTTTAAAATTTTTAAATCAGCTGGTTGCAACAGGACTTCTGATAATTCAATGCCAGCTGCGAAAGTTGCCACGTCTTCTGCGGTCATAACGCCAGCGACGCGGGCGTAATATTCTTTTTCAACGTGTTTTTTGGGAGATAGTAACTGATGAGCTAGCTCACCATCGTTGGTAATCAGCAGCAAGCCTTCGGTATCTTTATCTAAGCGCCCCACGGGAAATAAACCTTCCCGCCACACTTCAGGTAATAAATCCATCACCGTTTGTTGCTGGGCGTCCTTAGTTGCGGTGATAACCCCGGCTGGTTTATGCAATAAATAATAGAAAAATGCTTGATATTGCAAAAGTTCTCCTTCATATTTTATTACATCATTCGTTTCAGAGACTTGAAATTTATCGCTAGTCACGATTTTTTCATTGACTGTTACGCATTTTTTCTTAATCAATTGTTTGACTTCTTTTCGGCTGCCTAAGCCAACTTCAGCTAAAAATTTATCTAAGCGCATGAAAATCCTCTTTTCAATTTTTTGAAAAAAGCTGAGCCTTGTTAAAGGTCTCAGCTCTTAATTATTTCATTCGTAATTTACTTTTTACTCGGTTAACCATGGATTCACCTAATAATTTTTCGGCTAATCCGGTTTGTAGTGCTAAATAGCCATAAACTGCGATACCAACCGCTGCCACTAGCAAGATAATGATAAAGGACTGCATGCGGCTATTTGGGTCAAGAACTAAGTAAGCAACTTGACGTGTCAACAAAGCCGCCACCCCCATCACCAATGTTAAAATGAAGATTAACAAGCAACGTTTCAAGGTGAATGTCAAACCAAAACGAGTTACATGATAAATTTTGCGAATGATTAAGTAGCAAGTTACTGCTAAACCAATAATTGTTGCGATTAATGGGCCGTAAACTTCAGCTAAACGAATCGCTGGTATTTGAACGGCAATTTTTACCATTAAGCCAATTAATAAATATTGGACGGTTGCGATATTTTCAAACAAGCCTTGTAGCATAGTGGAAACCAACGTGTACAAGCCTAAAAACAAACCGGCAAAGCAGGCTTCAATCAAGACTAGACTACCCAATTTATCTGGTTGATAGAACAAAGTATTTAAAGGATAAGCCAAGACAATCATCCCGATGGTTGCGGGTAAAATCACAAAGGCAAACAGTTGGAAATTGTCACAAATCATTTTCGCTAATTCTTTACGCTTGTTTAAAGCAAAACTTTCGGTAATTAACGGTAAGCTGGTTAACGCCAGCGAAGTTCCTAGGGAAATAACCACCATCGTTAATTTATCAGGATTCGCATTAAAAGTGGCGTACAATTCAACCACTTGATTATGTGAAAAATCAGTGATGCTTTCCATGTAACGCACAAAGGTTACTTGGTCAACAATTTTGAATAAAGTAATCCCTGCCCCGACAATAATGAAAGGCACAGCTTCTTTTAACGTCTGAATCAATAAATCCGTAGCAGATACCTCTAACTGATTAGCACTGTGAGCCACTCTGTCATCCAGAACCGCTCTTTGCTTTTGGAAATAGTAAACTAAAACTATTAAACTCCCAATCATTCCGATAAAAGCTGCTAAAGTTGAATGAGTAACTGCCGCTAAGTAATCGCCTTTCATCACTTTCATAATGATAAAAGTCGCCATTAGCATATAAAATACGCGCGCCGCTTGCTCAACAATTTGCGATAAAGCATAAGGCATCATATCTTGATTTCCTTGGAAATAACCGCGGATGACCGCCATTACTGGGAAAACTAAAACCGCAACACTTAAAGACCGCATTGAAGGAATCAATTCTGCCCCGCCACCGGAAGCCTCAGCTAACCAGGAAGCCCCAAAGAACATCACCACCGCCGAGACGGCTCCTAAAATCCCCATAATTTGTAAGGCTTTTACAAATAATTTTTGGCTGACGCCATATTCATTTTTTGAATTATAGTAAGCCATTTGTTTGGCAATAGCTGAAGGAATCCCCGCAGTTGAAATTGTCAAAAACAGCGAATAAATGGTATAACTCATATTAAACAGCCCGTTAGCCGTTTTCGCATTTGCACCAAGCCAAGCATACCAAGGAATAATGTAAATTACTCCTAATAAACGGGAAGTAATATTACTAATCATCATCCAAGCTGAGCCTTGTGCCATTTTTTCTTGACTTGTTAACTCTCTTTTTGTTTTTTCCATAAAAAAGGGTCCCAACTTTCCACAAAACATTACTTCTATTTTAATTGTAAACGATAGAACTAGCAATCTATTTTCGCAAATCTTTAAAGAGTTTTTCCTATTTTTTTTATAACTCAGGAAAAATCAGAAAAAAAGTCAGATTATCTGAAAATTTTCCGGAAATTTACGCATATTTGTTCAGAATAATAGTCTGTTACTTCAGAAATAACCTAGTCTTTTGATTTTTTCATAAAAAATCGCCTATTCCCCATCTTCTAAGCCTTTAGTCCAATATATTTCATTAAGAAAAAGCGTTATAATGAAAACGGATGCACAGACTGTATTTTCTACTTCAAGCAACAGGCAGATTTTCTATAAATTAGGAATGGAGTTGTTCTTAAAAGTGAGTAGTTATTTAAACAAATTTAAAGATGCTTGGACTAAAAAAGGCTTTTCGATTGAGCCGCAAGACGATTTTCCTGAAAAAGCTACTGAACCGCAAATTGTCGCTGAAATTATTCACTATGCTGAAAAAAACGAAAGTGTTCCGCTAAAATTTGTCTCCAAACAAAAACCAATTCGCTTTTATTTAGGGGAAACACTCTATGAAGCTACTGTCACTAAGCCTCAATTACAAACCTTTGTCATAGGATATCCCCGACTCCCCGTTGGTCCCTATATCGCTTGCCGAGAAATTTAAAATAGGAAAAAAGGGAATGTCCCGCTGGCTAAACTTAGCGCAAAGCTAGTTTTTCCAGCCGGGACATTCTTTTTTTAATTTGCTACAATATTTACTAATTTATTTGGTACAACAATGATTTTGCGGATAGTTTTGCCAGCAATTTGTTCTTTGATAGCTGCATTTTCCATCGCAGCAGCTTCTAAATCAGCTTTGCTTAAATCACGGGCAACATTTTCTTTTGCTCGCAATTTACCGTTAACTTGGAAAACAACTTCAACTTTGTCTTCCACCAATTGGCTTTCGTCATAAGTCGGCCAAGAAACATAAGAAATACCATCTTGGTTGCCTAAGATTTCCCATAATTCTTCCCCTAAATGCGGAGCGATTGGCGCTAATAACTGGACAAAGCCTTCAACGTATTCATAAGGTAAGACTTCAGATTTATATGCTTCATTCACAAAGACCATTAATTGTGAAATCGCGGTATTAAAGTGTAGACTTTGATAATCTTCGGTAACTTTTTTAACTGTTTGATGATAAACTTTAGTTAATTTACCATCGTTAAAGGTGCTGATGCGATCTCGCATTTTGCCGTTTTCATCGACTATTAAGCGCCATACCCGCTCTAAGAATTTACGGCTACCTTCCAGACCGTTTTCGCTCCAAGCGATTGAAGCATCTAAAGGTCCCATGAACATTTCGTACATTCTTAGCGTATCCGCGCCGTAATGTTCCACCACATCATCAGGGTTGACAACGTTTTTCAGCGATTTACTCATTTTAGCTGGTGCTTCTTCTAAAGCTTCCCCGTTTTCGATATTCACCCATTGACCATCGCGTTTTTCTACCATGTTAGTTGGTACCAACGCGCCACGGCTATCACGATAGCTAGTTCCTAAAATCATACCTTGGTTATATAATTTTTGGAAAGGTTCTGAAGTTGGCACTACGCCGATATCATACAAGAATTTATGCCAGAAACGCACATATAATAAATGTAAAACCGCGTGCTCAGCGCCACCAATATAAATATCTACTGGCAACCAACGCTCTAATTTTTCATAATTAGCTAATTCTTTTTTATTATGTGGGTCAATATAGCGTAAATAATACCATGAGCTACCTGCCCATTGTGGCATAGTGTTAGTTTCTCGACGACCTTTTTTACCAGTTACGGGGTCAACCACGTTCACCCACTCAGTAATGTTAGCTAAAGGTGATTCGCCCGTACCGCTTGGTTTAATATCATCGGTTTTCGGCAAACGTAATGGTAATTCTTCTTCAGGAATCGTTGTGGTTGTGCCGTCTTCCCAATGAATCACGGGAATTGGTTCACCCCAATAACGTTGACGAGAGAACAACCAATCCCGCAAACGATAGCTAACTTCTTTTTTACCAACGCCTTGTTCTTCCAGCCAGTGGTTCATTTTTTCAATGGCATCAGCTTTGTTTAAGCCATCAAGGAAGCCAGAGTTAATGTGAAGACCATCGCCAACGAAAGCTTCATTCGTCACATCGCCACCTGCCAAAACAGGAATAATTTCTAAATCGAAAGTTTTAGCAAATTCGTAATCTCGCTCATCGTGGGCTGGCACCGCCATAATCGCCCCAGTTCCGTAAGAAGCTAAAACGTAATCGGCAATCCAAATTGGAATTTGTTGATTATTGACAGGATTAATGGCATAAGCACCGGTAAAGACGCCGGTTTTTTCTTTCGCTAAATCCGTCCGGTTTAAATCAGATTTTTTAGCCGCTTCTTCAATATAAGCTGCTACCGCTGCTTGTTGCTCAGGGGTCGTGATTTTTTGAACTAAAGCCAATTCTGGTGCTAAAACTGCATAAGTTGCCCCAAATAAAGTATCAGGTCGTGTGGTGAAAACGGTGAAGTCTTCTTGGCTATCAGCAATTTTAAAGGTAACATTGGCCCCAACTGAGCGACCAATCCAGTTCCGTTGCATTTCTTTGATGCTTTCAGGCCAATCAACCGTTTCTAAATCATCTAATAAACGATCAGCGTAAGCAGTAATTTTTAACATCCATTGACGCATTGGTTTGCGGACAACATCGTAGCCGCCACGTTCACTTTTTCCGTCAATGACTTCTTCATTAGCGATAACTGTACCCAATTCTGGCACCCAGTTAACCGCCACTTCAGCTTCATAAGCCAAGCCTTTTTCATATAATTTAGTGAAAATCCATTGGGTCCATTTGTAATATTCAGGATCGGTAGTATTCAATTCACGATTCCAGTCATAACTAAAGCCCAAAGAGTTAATTTGACGTTTAAAAGTTTCGATATTTTTCTTAGTAAATTCAGCCGGATCATTCCCAGTATCTAAAGCGTATTGCTCTGCTGGTAAACCAAAGGCATCCCAACCCATTGGATGCAAGACGTTGTATCCTTGGCTGCGTTTCATACGAGATAACGCATCAGTTGCCGTATAACCTTCCGGATGCCCAACGTGCAAACCTTGCCCTGACGGATAAGGAAACATATCTAAAGCATAAAATTTCGGTTTATCCCCTTCATCGTGGGTATTGAAAACATTATTTTTCGCCCAATATTTTTGCCATTTTTTCTCAATGACCTTATGATTAAAACTCATTACCTATTTCTCCTTTGAAAGTTTATTTAATTGGAAATAATAAAAAGCCCTATAAAAAAAGTTGCCTTCTTTTATAGGACGTAAATTACGTGGTACCACCTATTTTCATCTATATTTGCATATAGACCTCTTGCTTTTAACGCAGCTTTGCGTCCCTATTTTTTAGGAAAATAGCTAAAAGGTAAGTTCAAACCGCCAATCTATGCATTCCCACCAACCATGCACTCTCTAACAAAATCATCAGTTTTACTACTCCTCTATCAAAGCCAAACTATTCAATTTAGCTTTATACTAGCAAATTTTATAAGATTAAGCAAATTTTTTATCAAAAAGCGGAGAAGCTTGTTCTGCACCTCTCACAACAAAAAAATAAACCTCCAAAACTGGAGGTTTATCAATTTTTATTCTTTAACTTTCAATTCTTGATCAATTTGAATGTCATCAGAAGTTAAATTGTTCAGCTCTTTCAATTTATCAACTGTTAAGTCATGTTTTTTAGCGATTGAGTACAAAGTATCGCCAGATTTAACTTTATATTTTTCTTCACCGTTAACGCTTGTACCGCCGCCATTACCAGAAACTGTTAACTCTTGACCCACATAAACGGAATCATCAGAGATGTTGTTCCAAGCTTTTAATTGATCGACGCTAATATTGTGATTTAAAGCAATGCGGTATAAATTATCACCTGATTGTACAACGTATTTTGCGCCATTGCTTGGTGCTGGTGTACTTGGTGCGGCTGGAGCAACGGGAGCTGGTGCCCCTGCGCTAGAGCCAGAAAGCGCTAATTGTTGGCCAATGCTAATATTATCACTAGTTAAACCGTTCCAGCCTTTCAAATCAGCAACGCTGACGCCATTTTTCAAAGCAATCCGATATAAATTATCGCCGGCTTGTACGGTATAAACGCCGCCAGGATTATTAGCTGGTGCTGATGAAGCGGGTGGTGTTGCTGCCCCACTACCAACATTTAATTGTTGACCGACATAAATCGTATCACTAGTTAAATTGTTCCAACTTTTCAGATTAGCAAGGCTCACTTGATTGTTTAAAGCAATGCGATATAAGGTATCGCCAGATTGCACGGTATAAGTGCCACCTGCGCCACCATTATTAGTACTTTCAGCAGGTGCGGCTGCCCCGCCACCATTTGCAGAAACAACTAATTGTTGGCCGACTTGGATACCGTCGCCAGCTAAACCATTCCAGCCTTTAATTTCATCAACACTTACGTTATTGTTTAACGCAATTCGGTATAAAGTATCGCCAGACTGAACAGTGTAAGTTGCGCCGTTACTTGGTGCTGTCGTGGTGTTAGTTGGTGCGCTTTCGCCGCCACCTTGACCAATCACTAATTGTTGGCCAGCTTGAATTCTATCACTACTTAAACCGTTCCAAGCTTTCAAATCAGAAACTGTAACATTATGATTTAAAGCAATGCGATATAAAGTATCACCAGATTGTACAGTATAAGTTTGACCGTTAGCGCTTGGTGTTGCACTTGTGCTACCACCTGAGCTAATTCCGCCACCGATACCGCCGCCTGCGCCACCTGTATCATATTGAGTTAAATTATAAGTAGTAATAATATTGTTTAATTTAGTTGAATAGTTAGGATCCGTTGCATAACGGCCAGTTAACCAAGCAGTTGCATCGCGGTAAGAAGAAGTATTGCTCTTCCAAGCACCAGAATAGTAATAAGTGCCGCCACCAAAAGATTGGTTTTTCAATAAATAAGCATTATCTGCAAATGACTCTGCATAAGATGGATATTTACGGAAACTATCCGTAATAGTGACCCACTGACCGTTTAAATATTCTCCAGTAGGCATCGCTACGCTTTGTCCGTTATAATTGCCTTTAATCCCAAATAAGTTATAATTTGGTGCTGATGCTAAAGCACTAGTTCCCCAACCACTTTCGACAATCGCTTGAGCCATCATAACTGAAGCGTATAAATCGTTAGCTGCTGCAATACCGCTAGCATAGCTGCCAATTTCTCTAATAAAAGCTGATGGATCGACATTTGCTGTATTAGTCGCTTCCGCTTGAATAGTTGGTGTAAGTGGTAATAAAGCTGTACATGAAATCATAGCCGTCCCTAAAATGGCCATGCTCTTTTCAGTTTTTTTACGATTATCGATACGTTTATTGTACCGAGATATCTCACGTTGATTACGCATTTCTTTGACTTCCCTCCGTCTACCTAGAATTCATTTTGTAAATAAAAATCATGCTTTACTTAATTGTCCATTATCAATTATATATAAAATAAACGGGTGTGAAAAGCGATTCAGCCGAATTTAATATTGCGTAAACACTTTGTAATATGAATCAAATACTTACTGTAATATTTGTTTTCTTACTTGTTTAAGAAACTTTTAGAAAACTTTTAAAAAGTTGTAACCGCCACTTTTTATCAGTATAATGGACAAGCATAGTATCTGAAATGATTTCAATTACTAATTATAATAGAAGAAAATTACTCGAGGTTCTGATTATGAAAAATAAACTTTACTATCAATTTTTTAGCAGCTGCTGCTTGTTAGTCTGCTTTTTTTTAGGCTATGTGGTTCGTTTCCACGAAGGTTGGTTGCGCTCTTTTGATGATATTTTAACCAATGCTATTCGTTTCAGCTATCCTAATGGTCATGGCTTTTTTATGTGGATTACTAAATTCGCTAATCCGTTAAGCATTGTTTTATTGGTGGCGGCTTGTGCTTTACTACTATTAAAAGGCAAACGCTACATAGAAAGTTTATGGCTGGTTAGCAATTTAGCGATTGTTTCTGGGGTGTTTAATCCTTTGTTGAAATTAGTTTTCCAAAGAAACCGGCCAACACTAGAGCATTTGGTGGTTGAGCATAGTTATAGTTTCCCTAGCGGTCACGCGGCGGCTAGTATGATTTTTTACGGCACTTTGATTGTTTTATTGGGAATTTTTATCAGCAATCAAAAAGTGCGCTTAGCTAGTCAAATTTTATTAGGTTTGCTGATTTTATTAATTGGTTGCAGCCGAGTTTACTTAGGGGTGCATTTCCCTAGCGATATTATCGGCGGCTATTTGGTGGGTCTGACTTGGTTAACTTTCACTTATCCCTTCTTCGACCAGCTACGTTTCACTTGGCGCTTCAAGGGCAAGCAAGCATAAAAACAACGACAAAAGGAAGCTATTTAATGGAGAAAAAAAGATATTACACTTGGAATGATGCCTTACAAGAAAAGTTTGGCGGAAAAATTTTTAAAGTGCCGATTGATGCTGGCTTTGACTGCCCTAATCGTGATGGCACCGTGGCTTTTGGCGGTTGTACGTTTTGTAGCGTCTCTGGCTCTGGGGATACCATGGTAGCGCCTGAAGCCCCGATTCCGCAGCAATTTCATGAAGAAGTGGCTTTTATGCATCAGAAATGGCCAGAAGTCAATCAGTACATTGTTTATTTTCAAAATTTCACCAATACTCACGCCCCCGTGGCTGTGATTCGCGAACGTTTTGAACAGGTGGTTAATTTACCCGGTGTGGTGGGGATTGCCATTGGGACCCGACCTGATTGTTTGCCGCCAGATGTGGTAGATTATTTAGCAGAATTAAATCAACGCTTGTATTTATGGGTGGAATTAGGTTTGCAAACGACTTTTGAAGAAACCAGCCGCTTAATTAATCGCGCTCACGATTATGCCACTTACGTTGATGCGGTAGCTCGTTTACGCAAACATCAGATTAATGTTTGCACCCATTTAATTAATGGCTTACCAGGAGAATCTTTAGAGATGATGCGGGAAAATTTACGCCGCACGATTCTTGATTCCGATATTCAAGGGATTAAACTGCATCTGATGCACTTAATGAAAAACACCCGCATGTTGCGGGATTACCACGAAGGTCGCCTGCAATTAATGTCAAAAAAAGATTATATTTCCGTGATTTGTGACCAATTAGAAATGATTCCTGCTAATATCGTGATTCATCGCTTAACTGGCGATGCCCCTTGGGATTCGTTAATCGGTCCTATGTGGAGCTTGAAGAAATGGGAAGTTTTAAACGGCATTGACGATGAACTCAGCCGCCGTGATTCTTACCAAGGAAAATTTGCGCTTGTTCGTTAGAGACTTAAAAGGAGAGATTTCATGTTAGCGACGGCTTTACATTATAGCCATACTTTATTAAAAGAAGTCGTGGAAGCTGGCGACACCGTGGTAGATGCCACAATGGGGAACGGTAACGATACTTTATTATTAGCGCAACTAGTTGGCGAAAACGGCAAAGTTTACAGCTTTGACGTGCAAGCCAGCGCTGTCGCCAACACGCAAGCACGTTTAGCAAAAGAAAATTTGTTAAGCCAAAGCGAGTTGTTGCTGCAAGGCCACGAAACTTTAGCGGCGGTCTTACCAGCGGAAACGACGATTAAAGCTTGTATTTTTAATTTAGGTTATTTACCAAAAAGCGATAAGCAAATTATCACTTTACCAGCTACTACCAAGCAAGCTTTAGATGCAGCTTTAACTTTTTTAGCACCTAAGGGTCGGGTGATTATCGTGGCTTATTACGGTCACGACGGTGGGGCAGCTGAACTTTCCATGGTGGAAGAATATTGTCAAACTTTACCGCAAGAAGCTTACAGCGTTTTACGTTATCAATTTATTAACCAACGGAACTCGCCGCCGATTTTATTTTGCATTGAGAAAAAAGCCTAAAAAAAGCCACTCAGTTAAGTGTACCGACCCCCAAAAGTTAGACCAAAAATCTAACATTTGGAGGTCGGTATTTTTATGGCTAAATATAGTTTTGAACTCAAATTGAAAATAGTT
>NZ_JARXWL010000002.1 GCF_029893325.1 Enterococcus sp. PF1-24 | reverse complement strand
CATGCTAAAAAGCACCTCCTGTTAAATTCATTTTACTTGAATTCAACAAGAAGTGCTTTTTTATTATGTCCCACTATTCTGGGTCAGTTCCTTTTATTAGTAATTTGCTTAACTTTTTTTCTTTATGCTTTTAAAGTATTTTTAGCCATCACTAATAACGTCGCCACATCTTCCGGACGCGTGTCACCAGTTGCTGAATCAATAATTGAGCTGTAAATATGGGGAATGATTTTCTTCACACCTGCATCAACGGCGATTTGAACAATTTCTTCAAAATTCTCTAAATCAATACCGCCAGTTGGTTCTAAATAGAAATCATATTTCGCGCAAGCCGCTGCTACCGCTTTGTATTCTTCAATGTGAGCTAAACCTTTCATTGGGAAATATTTAATTGAGCTACCGCCCATATCTTGCAACAACTTAATCGCTGTTTCAATCGGTACAATGCCTTCTACTCCTTGTGAACTTAAAGGACCAGTTGCGATATTAACATAGCCAACTTTGCCAGTTGGTGAAACTAAACCGTTAATCACCGTATCACTTTGACCTAACAAGACTCTTGAAGTCCCTACGCCAGTGAAAACTTGATTCACGTGTTGCGGTTGTAAAACGCCAGAAATTCGTGAAACCATTTGGCTTTGATTAGGGTCGCCGGCACCTAAGCCAACAGATAACGCATTGTTAGTGGCTGCTTGATATTTTTTCATATCTTCAATGGCTGCTTCATCAGTTGCGTAATTTTTTGATAATACTCCTAAAACTACATAACCTTCCGCTGCTTCGTAACAAGCTTCAGCGTTTGCTACTGAGTTTGCTAAAACATTTAAACAAATTCGATTTTCTAAATAACTTGGTTGTACGTTCATTTTTAGTCCCTTCTATAGTTCACTATTTATTTAAAGCTGCCGAAGCATGCTGAAAAAATCAGCTTGATAGTTTCGACAGCTTATATTTTTACACTTTAATTAACCTAATTCTACTGGGAAAATTGTTCCAAAAAGCATTGCGCCTAAAATTGCGCCACCAGCGATTGGCTTTTTCCACATATAGAAAATAATCGCGCCAATTGTTGAACCAATTCCGATTGGAATAGAAGCTGAAGCCGCACTTAAAATGATTAATGGACCTAAGAAACGGCCAGAAGCATTCCCTGCTCCCATCATAATATCAGCACCAAAAGTTGAATTAGATTGATTAATCGTAAATTTACGAATCAAAATAATTACGCCACCAACAACTACACCTAAACCTGCACCAGTTAATAAAGATAACGCAAAGTTTTCAACAGGAGCATTAATCCCCATACTTAGAAGAATTGCTGGGACCCCAATACCGATACCGGTTAAGATTGAGCCACCTAAATCCAAAATCCCTACTAAAGAGCCTTCTAAAATACGTGCGAATAAGAAACTAGCACCAAAAGCTGCCGCTGCTCCATAAGAACCGCCATCTAAACCAGCTTTTAACATCGCAACGATTGAAACTTCATTAAAGGCCCCTACGCCATGTTGCACATACATATGTGTTCCTGCAAATACTGCTGCTGACATTAAACCCACTAAAATCGGAAATGACCAATCAGCGTACCAAAAACTTTTCTTTTTTTGTTCTTCTGTTAATTGTTCCATTAAGATAGAACCCCCTCATAAGCTGCTAATTTTTATTTTACTGTAAAGACGTTATGCAAGTTTTCTAACCAAGTTGGTACTTCCACTTTGAAACTTTCTAATAAGTTCATATCAAATCCACGGAAGAAACCACTAAATACAAATAATAAAATTGCTGCTACTAAAATAACTTTAGTGATTTTTGTCCAACCTTGATCGTCAACACCTTTACCAATTAAAATACCTAATACAACACCAGGTACCGCGTTCCCCATGATCATTTGAGCAACACCACCAAAAAGTGTACCCCAAAAGCCTGAACGTTTACCTGCATCTAAAGCTGCTAACCAAAATAGTACAGGCATTACAACATTAATTAACGTTGTTGCTGCTGGTACCAATACGGCTGTTGCGGTTACTTGTAAAGCTGGTGAAACATGCATTGCTGCACCTGCTGAAACATTTAGGAAAGTTACAACTAACATTCCGATAATACCGCCAACAATCCCCATTTTTTTAGGATCATGTAATGTTTCTTCAACATTTTTATTTTTAGCTAATAACACTGCAGCTGCCCAGTTAGGAATAATCCGGTGAGTAACATCCTGTGTAAATGCCCCCGCACCTAAAGCAGATGCCCATGAATTAAAGAAGAACCCTAATCCAAATGAAAAATGTGATGCTGCATCGCCTTCTGCGGCGTTCAACTCACCCATTGTTCGAAAGGCTCCAAGCCCCTGAGATGTTGGTGCATGATACATTCTCGCTGCACCAGCACCAGCAGCAAAACCAAGTAAGCCACCAATAATTACTGATTTAGTCAAAATAAGAAATAAATCCACTGTTTTTCCTCCTTGCTCATTTTAAGGTAATAATTTTTCTGATGAAAAATTAGTCCTATTTTCGCGCCGTATATCATTCCACTAGTTTAATTCTTTGATAAGTGGAACTGACATCCTTGCTCATTTTAAAGTCTTAGTTTTTCTGACGAAAAATTAGTCTTATTTTCACGCTGTATATCATTCCATTAATTTTTTGAATAAAAGGAAGCTAGTTCATGCTTTAGTATTAAATTTTTTCACAAAAATTTAATGCTATCTTCACTACGCATACCATTCAACTAACTTAACACTTTGATAAGCGGAACTGACATCCTTGCTCATTTTAAGATAATATTTTTATTAAATTCTTTTTGAAGTAAAAGGGATACGAATTGAAGTTGCCTCGTGTTCACTAGATTTTTCAAAAGCTAGTGCTTCTGCTTGAATCATTAACATTTCTGTTGTTACTTGTAATTCAACTTCATAAGAGATGCGCTCTCTGGGCATGAAAAAGAATAGAAATTTTTCAGTATAGCAAACTTCTTTAGCTGAGAGAACTTCCACACTTTTTGGTTCAATTCGTAAAATTACCTGATCAGGATGCTCTTTAAGAATTGTCTTTTGAATTTTAGTTAGTCCATCAGAGATAGCTGCTGCTTTCGTTTCAGCTCGTCCTTTAACTCGTACTACCTTATTCTTTTTCTCTTCAATCGCCACCAGTTAACCCTCCAATTTTTTTACTTTAAATTATTGATCACCATATTTTTTGATGTAAGCTGCTGTTAAACGTTTGCCTAATTCTTCTTGATCCATGAAACCAAAACCTAAAACAGTTTTACCTTCTTCAATGGCAGTTACGCCTTCTTCAACTGAACGCATACCATGTCTTTCAGGATAGCCATATTTTGTTGCAGCTGTTAAGGCACCCGCGCCACCACTACCACAGAAAGAAATACCCATATCAGCATTTTCTTGTTGCATCACATCGCCTAAACGCATATCTGCTCCCATACCAGGAACGACAACTGCACGGCCGCCTGCTGCTTCAACACCTTTTGCTACGTTTTGACCTTTACCTAATCTGTCGGCAATAACTACTGTAATCATTTGAAATTCCTCCATCTTTTTAGATTATTTTTATTCACTAATTCATTTTTGCTGATTCAAAATGAATTGATAACACATAAGCTTCTTCTTTAGGCATACCACCTATTTTTTCAGCAATTCTTTCAGCCAAAGCAATTGATTCTGCTGATACTTCTGTAAATAGTGAAATATCGACATTTTGTAATTCTTCTTTGTTAAGCCAGCGTTTAATCATTTCGTTTAAATGATTAACTAAGATTGTCCATTGTAATTCAGTTGGCTGAATTGCCAATTCATCAAGGGCTGCTTTAGTAAAAACAACAACTTCAGTCAATTGACTGGCATGAGGGCTTTCTTCAACTATTTTCTTTGCATCTGCTGATAAATGTTCCATTCTACTTTCCTCACCTCTTTTGAATATATTGTAAAAGTGCAATTATTTCAGCTTGGCTGACGGATAACTCATTTTCAATAAAAACTTTTTCAATATGTTCGACATATTTGCCATAACTATAAAAATCTTCTTTTGAGATGTAACCTTCATCTTTATACTGTTCATCAAAATAAATCCGGTGAACCATCAAAAAAACATGAAGTAAAAAGGCATCTTTAAACTCATCAATTAATTCATCATAGAAAAGACTCATTAATTTTTGATAGATAACAAAACCTTTAACAATTAAATCTAGACTTGTTTCCTTCAACTCTTTAAAATTGCCACGTTTACTGATTTTTTGTTTCTTTTGAACTGCGATGGTTTCTGAAGCCATCCCTTTAATGATTGTTTTAATTGTTTGAATATCTTCCTTTGTAGGTAAAGCATGAACTTTGACAAAAGGAACGCCAATATCTTCCATCGGGAAAATACTAATAACTAAATCTGGCTTTTTCTCTTTAATGATATCTTCAGCATTTAAAACAGAGGCAAAATCAACCACTTCAATATTTGGAATTTCTTCCATAATTGTTTGCTTAATTAAGCTGGTAACTCCTAAACCTGTTGAACAAATATAAACAGCTCGCACAAATTGTTTTTCCTTTTGCTCTCGCTCAAAGAAAACCAGAAAATGTAAAGCAATGTATGCCACAAAGGATTCATTAACTAAATTAGGTGCGCTAGTAATGATTTCTTTACAAGCTTCTTCAATCGCTTCAAATAATTCCGGATGCATCCGTTTGATATCTTCAATAAAAGGATTATATTCATTTACAAAAACCCTTTTTTTACCTAAACGTAAAGAGAGATGGGCAAATAAATTTGTAAATAATTGCGGATCTGAAGCAAAGCTAATCTTCAGTTTTTTTGAAACCGCATCAATAATTTCTTTAGTAATTTGAACGATATCTTGCTGGTTATTAAATTCAAAAGCATCACTAAAAAGATAAGAATATTCATCTTCTAATAAAGGTAGTTCATATAGCTGAAAAACTTCTTTCATTAGTTGGAAGGTCAAATCATTTCTTTCAGATAATCGATTTTGATTTGCTAACATCTTGTAAGAACCAATCGTTTGATTTAACAACATTCTTGAAGTCGCAATGGTTACTCTAAAAGAAAGTGATAGCAACTCAGCGTAATTCAATTGGTTGAAGGTAAGATTCTTTAATAAATTTGCTAGCGTTTCAATTACATTTTTAAAAATGCTGAAAAAAGTTGATTCTTTACTAAAATAAATACTGTCACTTAAAGGCTTTTCTTCACTAACTAAACGATTCATAATTTGATAAATATCATATTCTGACAACTCATTTTGTAGCAAAACCTCTAAAACATTACGACGATTTTTTTCCACCCCGCCAATTGATAAGCCATAACCTGAACGCTTCTCCAAAGTTACATTATACTTAGCTAACATCGCAGTTGCTTCTTCTAAATCACTAGTAATCGTATTTTTAGAAACCTCCAACCAGTCAGCAATTTCTTGGGTAGAAACATAACCATTTGATTGCAACAAACGAAAAATTAAACTTTTCACACGATTATCCTGTACAGGGAGTGGCGCGACTGCAGCACTCTTGCTTAAGGCTTTTTTCAAAGATTGTCGTTGTTTTTCAGAAATCTCTAACCAATACCCTTTGCTACGCTTTGAAAATAATTGGCAATTTTGTTCTTTCAACCAGTCTCTAATATTATCAAGATCATATTTGACACTACGAAGACTGACATTAAACTTATCCGCCAACTCTTTCCCGGTAATGGAAGAGTCAATCTCTAAAATATGAGCAAGAATAGCTTGTTCGCGATTATCCAATTGAATCATTGTTTTCACCTTCCATTATCATCATAAATTGTGTTGCCTAAAGCCTCAACACAAAATCATTGCACCTATATAAGTGCAATTTCATATTTATTTTTATTTGTAAAAAAACTAAGTGCAAAAATAAATCCCGATAAGTGCAATAATAGAAATTAGCAAATTTATTTATCATTGCACTTTCATAGCTGAATTGTTAAACAAACGACAGCTTTACTTTTAACAATCATTGAAATCAATGGTTTCATTTTAACATCAAATTTTATAAAGTTGCCTCTCATTATTTTTGAAAAAAAATTATTGTTTGATAATTTCTGCTAGTTAGTGCAATTGCATTTTTGGATAAACTCATTTTAAGGATCGTTTTATAAAAATATTTAATTAATATAAACAAGAAATATAATGAATAATAAAGAAAAATAGCGAAGAATTTAGATGAAGCTAGTCAATTTCAAAAAAATAAGTATATTTTCCTGAAATTGACTAGCTATTATTTTTGGAGTAATTAAAAGGTATTAGATAAAAATTTAACTTAAAGCAATTTGTTTTTCTAAATCTTGTTTGGCCTCTATTAACCAAGGATGAACAACAATTATGTCGTTAGCCAATAGCCATTCAATATAATAAAGACAATCTTTATCTAACGATTCTGTTAAACTAGCCAGCAAATCAGTTAAATAAAGTGGCTGCCCTTCTCGATCCCAGCGTATTTTATCAGCAATAAAAACAATTTTATCTAGCTGCGTGGCTTGCTTCTTCAAAGTAGTATGACAAGCAATTGCAGAGTTCACTTCAGAAATAGTTAAATTAAAAATTTCTGTTGTTAAAATGGCTGACTGTCTTTGATGCAAAATCATTGGCAACTGTCTTTCGGCTGGATAAATTTCTAAGTTTAATGCTTCATGGAACTGGATTCTTTTTTCATTAGGAATTACGCCACTAACATCATGAAACAAGCCTGCTAAATAAGCTGACTCTTCGGATTCACCAAATTTTCTCGCTAATTTTTCAGCTTCTTTGGCAACCTCCAAAGAATGTTGATAAATTTTTTCTTTTTTGAAAAAATGCAAATATTCTGCGACTTGCTCTTCAAGTATCGACGTGGAAAAATCTATTTTGTAATCTACAAGCATCTCGCTATCTCCATTAAGTCTTTTTATAAACTTTAACAGTTATAGTAGAAATTGTCATTTTTCTTTAGCAAAAAAGCTTCCTTATCCGAAGATAAGAAAGCACCTTTTATAACAAATCTATTTTAATGATTGAACGTAGGCATCTACTGCAAACAAAGCATCTGTTACATCCTCGGCAGAAAAATCAGCTGCCATTTGATGAATTGTTTCGCCATCTTGTGTCGCTAATTTACCAACTTTTAAAAGTTCTTCATAAGTGATATTTTCAATTTTCAAATCTTTAAGCGTTGTTGGTAACTCTAATGCTTGATAGAAAGCAATAAATTTATCCAACATTGCTTTGGGTTTATTTTCTAAAAACAGTTGTGTTAAAGTACCATAAGCTACTTTTTCTCCATGAGTTAAAGTATGAATTTCCCCATGTAAAGCGGTAAAGCCATTATGAATCGCATGAGCTGCTGCTAGGCCACAACTTTCAAAACCAATTCCACTTAATAAAGTGTTAGCTTCAACAACAGCCTCTAAAGCTGGCGTAACAACATTGGCACGGCAAGCTTCCATCGCTTGAAAAGCATTGGTGAACAACACATCTTCACATTTAGCAGCAATCGCTTCTGCGGCTAAAGTAGGTGTAGCACCACCCATTGTTTTACCATGTGCTTCAATAACTGAACGGCCTTCCACCCAAGTTGCTAAAGCATCCGCAATTCCTGATGCTAACAGTCTACATGGTGCTTTCGAAACTACTGCAGTATCTAATAAAACTAATTCTGGATTTTTTTTGTAGAATAAGTATTGCTCAAAAACACCCTCTTCTGAGTAAATAACTGATAAAGCAGAGGTCGGTGCATCAGTTGAAGCAATGGTTGGCACTACAGCCACAGGAACCGTTAAATTATCACTGATTGCTTTTGCAGAATCAATTGTTTTGCCACCACCTAAACCAATTACTACATTACATTGGTTCGTTTTAGCAATCTCAGTAACGCGATTAATTTCTATAGTTGAAGCTTCACCATTAAAAGGAACCCGTGTGATTGTCATGCCAGCTTTTTCTAAATTGCTTTTAAACTCTTCCCCAACAATTCCCCAAACAACATCATCACAAAGCAACAGACCCTTATCGCCTAAACTTTTAACGTGAGAAATCCCTGTAGATAAAACACCTTTTCCTTGAACATATTTTGCTGGGCTTACAAATACTTTTTCCATAACTAAAACCTCCTAAAATTTTTATTATTTAAGTGAAGAAATCGTTACGCCTTCACCAAAAATGACTTCCCAATCGCTTGTAAAATCAGCGACAGCTTGCTTAATCGATGGCATTGCAAAAGCTTGCTTAATTATATCTACACCCATTGTGGCAGCCTGCGCGCCATTTTCTAAAGCACTATTTACTTGTCCGACATTTTTAAAGCTAGCAGCTAAAATTTTGGTTTTACTATTGGTACGAGCAATTTCTTTTGCCATTTCACCAACAGCGTCTCTAGGATCAATATTCAAATTTTCCATGCGATTATAATAAGGGGCAATATAATCTGCACCCGCTGCAATTGCTAAATAAGCTTGAAATTTAGTATAAATTGCTGTAGCGGTTACATTTATACCTTGTTGTTTAAGTGTCTTAATCACTTTCAATCCCTCTGTGCTTACAGGAACTTTAATATAAACTTTTGAATCAATATTTTTTAAAATGGCTTCTGCATCTTTAAGCATACCTTCATAACTTGTTGCAACAACTTGCACATGTAATGATCTTTCAGCACCAAGAATTTCACGAATTTTTTTCATATGATTAAAAAAATCAATTTTCCCTTCATTTTTAACAATCGAAGGGTTCGAAGTTACGCCTGCGATTGGCAGTAGTTCCACATAATTTTTGATTTCTTCGATATTGGCTGTATCCAACATAAATTCCATAAGTAACTCTCCTCTACATTCAATTATTTACTAACACAATTTTAGAATACCATCAATCGTTCTTGCTTTCTTCTTTTCAATTTAGCCACTTTTAGAAAACGTTGTTAAATCAATCATAAAGAGGAAAAAACAAATTCAAGTCAGCACATTTGTGCAACACAATGATTTATGTAACATAAAACCGCCTCCTAACTTTATAAGAAACGGTTTTTCAAAATATTCTTATTTTATGGAAATGAGCTAACTTTTAAAAATCAATTACTAGCTATTTTTAATAAAAAACGCCTAATCTAAGCCAGCAGCTAACAATATGTTTAAATGATATTTCTTTTATCAATTCGTAATATCTCTAACACAGTTTCTTGATCAGTCATTAATGTGTTAATGTAGCCCTTTTTAAGTAAAGCCAGAATTGCTCGTGCTTTTACCTTTCCTCTAGCAATTCCGATTGAACAAGGAACTTTTTGAAGGGTCTCTAAAGATACTCCGATTCTTCTTTTATACAAATTCCCTTTAGAAACTTTTCCTTCTCGGTCAAAAAAGCAACAGCAACAGTCACCAATTGCTTCTCTCATTTTTAAGTCTTCAAAATCTTCATCATTTAATAAATCGCGCCACTTACTTTTTTTATAGCTTAAAGGTCCGCCAATTCCAACTATCACTGTATCTAATCGTTCCCAGTAACCTTTTAACTCTTCAAAATAATTGGAATTTAAAATGCCTTCAGCTAACTCCTTAGATTCTTGAATAACTGAAGCATTGACAAAAATACTTTCTCCGTGAAATTTCTTGGCTAATTCATAAACAAGAGTGTTCACATGATATTTTGAATTAATATGGCTGGGGCCACCAACAATAGGCAGAAACATCGTATTTTCTAAATATTTTTTTTCAATCTTATTTACAGCATCTCCCACGCTTGATCCCTAAGAAAGACCAACAACACTACCATTTTCGATATGTTTCCTAATAAAATTTGCTGCAACTTTAGATAATTTTTCTTCCTTTTCGTAAACCGAATCAGTTTCATCTGTCGGAACAATTTCAATCCTCTTTAAACCATATTTTTCTTTCATCTTAGTTTCTAAATCATAAATTTCAGAGTCAAAGCTATTAATCTTTACTTCCACAATCCCTTCTTCTTTGGCTTGCGTTAACATTCGACTGACTGAAGTACGATAAATATCCAGCTCTTTAGATATTTGTGATTGATTCATGCCTTCCACATAATACATATAAGCAATTTTAGCCAGAAGCTTTTGCTTTTCATTCATTTTAGTATCCTCCGTTCCCCTACATTAGCCCTTTGGTTTTAGTTTATCACAAATTTTAATTATTTTTTACATTTTCAAAAATGCAAAGCTTGTTAGTCATAAGAATACTGTAAAAAAATTATAGCAACGTTTTATATCATAAATTTCTTTTTCCTCTTTATCGAAAAGTATAAATTCTCGCATTGCAAAAAAAAAGACCTTCTTAAAATAGTTTAAGAAAGTCCATCATAATTTATTAGTTCATTAATTCAATTCTTTTTTCGTTTCACCAAAACCAACTTTGAAGGCTAAGAAGTACATACTACCAAGCACTAAGCCACCGCCAACTAAATTACCACCCCAAACAACGACAATGTTTTGAATGTATTCACTAATTGTTACGCCACCAGCAAAAACGCCTGCTGCTACTAAAAACATATTTGCTACAACGTGTTGATAACCAGCTACAACAAAAGCCATTACTGGCAACCAAGTACCAAAAATTTTACCAATAAAATCTTTGGCGCAAATATTCATGTAAACACCTGTACAAACTAAGATATTACAAGCAATTCCGTTTAAAAAAGCTTGCAGTGGCCCATCAGCCACACGACCTTGAGCTACCATAATTGTTCTTTCAGTAAAGTTACCTTGTAAAGTACCTGATAAATAACCAAAGAAATATGCAACTAGTAAAGTACCTACTAAATTAAAGAAAGTTACAACAATCATGTTTCGCAACCATTGCTTAGCCGTAATTTTCTTAGCAAATAAAGCCATTGATACAACTAACATATTACCGGTAACTAATTCGCCACCAACTAAAAGCAAGCAAATCAAGCCAATTGGAAAAACAATTGCACCGATTAAATTTACTAATGTTCCCCATTCTTTTGGCATAGTTCCCATGGTACGAATCATCGCTACTCCAGCCACGCCAATAAAAATCCCCGCCATAATTCCTAAAACTGCCATTGTTAAAAAGCTGTAATTTGCTTTCTGTTCTCCCCGTTTAATTGTTTCATCCACTAAATCTTTTGGTGTTAATGATCCCATTTTAAATCTTCCTTCTTTCAATCAACTTTTTGTATAATATTTCACAAATAAATGCAAATTTAAATAAACTAATAATTGCTAACTTGTAAGGAAAATCAGAGGTTCAAAAAGAACCTCTACTCCCTTTTACATTTAGATTGTTGTATAAATTTTTCCATCACTAATTTCGATTGGATAAACTTTAATTTGACCTTCATCTGGCTCTTGAATTTTGCCGTCTAATAAAGATATTTTATAATCTCTCATAGGTTCATAAACATAATGCTCTGCGACTGTTCCTTCAAGAATTGGCCAATTGGTAATTGGGCAATTATCTTCAACTGCATGAACAGTACCATCAGTTAGCAAGAAAATTGCGATTTTCTCACCATTAATCGTTACAGATCGTCCTACCCGCGGAACTAATTTATCAAAATCAGTTAAGTAAACTTGTTTGCTCATTATCTTTCACCTGCCATTACGATTTCACGGTTTTCAATAGAGTATAATTTTTCACGAAGATCGCGATTTTCGGTTATTTGATGCCAAGGGTCTTGACGTTTAGCAGCTGTTGCTTCATCTAGTGCTGCAACTAAGCTCTGACGTTTTTCAGGATCTAATAAGACGGTTTGAATATTTTCAAAACCGATTCTTTCAACCCAAGGTGCTGTCCGCTCACCATAAATACCAGTTTCTCGATAATATTGTAGCATTGCGCCGCATAATTCAATGACTTCTTCTTCGGTTTCAGCTGTAGTTAATAAATCAGCTTCACGAATTTCTGTTCCGCCATTACCACCAATATAAATCTGATAGCCATTTTCAACACTAATCACACCAAAATCTTTAACGCCAGATTCCACACAGCTTCGTGGGCAACCAGAAATACCAACTTTAAATTTATGAGGGGTATCAATGTATTCAAAACGTTCTTCAATTTTTAAACCTAAGCCCATGGTATCTTTAGTGCCAAAACGACAAAATTGTTGGCCGACACAAGTTTTTACTGAACGGAAAGCTTTCGCGTAAGCTTGCGCCGCAATCATATCTAATTCTTCCCAAATTGCTGGTAAATCTTGTTTTCTTACGCCATATAAACCAATTCGTTGACTACCAGTTACTTTTAATAACGGAACATTATATTTTTCAGCAACTTGGGCAATTTTAATTAGCTGTTGCGGATTCGTTTGACCAGCTCGCATTCTTGGTACTACTGAAAAAGTACCATCTTTTTGAATGTTAGCATGCAAGCGTTCGTTGACATAACGAGAATCCCGCTCATCTTTATGTTCTTCAGGAAAAGCAACTGCTAAATAAAAATTAACTGCGGGACGACATTTATTACAGCCTTCAGGATTTTTAAAATTCAGTGCTGCAAAAACTTCTTTAGTAGTTGTTAAATGTTTCGCATAAATTTGAGTCATCACTTGATCACGATTTAAATCAGTACAGCCACAAATCCCAGTTGCTGTACTAACTGCATCTCCCAGTTCATGCTCTAGCAAAGCTTGAACCTGGCCTTTACATTTACCACAAGAAGTACCAGCTTTGGTTACTTTGCCGACTTCGCCAACACTTGTTAAGCCTTTTTCACGAATTGCTTTTACAATCGCTCCTTTGGTTACACCATTACAACCACAAACCGTTTCGTCATCAGCCCAATCAACAACATTGTCTTGTTGTCCACCGTCAGCCGAAGCTAACACCGCAATTGATTGTAAATCGTCAATTTCTTGACCTTTTTTCATCATATTGTAATAGCGGCTACCATCTTCCGTATCGCCATATAAAACAATACCTTCAATGCGATTTTCTTTAATAAAGATTTTCTTATAACAATTATTTAAGCTATCAAAAGCTTCAATTGATTGTAAACCTTCCGTATTCATAATATTTCCCGCTGAATATAAATCACAACCAGAAACTTTTAAAGAAGTGAAGGTTTTTGAACCTTGATAAGCTTTAATATCAGCTTGTTCCGTTAAAACATCAGCTAAAATTTTTCCTTGTTCAAATAGCGGCGCCACTAAACCGTAGCAATTGCCATTATGCTCCACACATTCACCCACAGCATAAATATCAGCACAGCTTGTTGCCATAAAGTCATCAACAATAATTCCGCGATTTACTTCTAAATCAATTGCTTTCGCTAATTCTGTTGCTGGTCGAATCCCAATTGACATTACCACTAAATCTGTCTCTATAGATTCGCCATTACTAAATTTCAAACCAGCAACGCGCTCTTCTCCCAGAATTTCTTCAGTCACATACTCCATCAAGAATTTTAAACCTTGTGCTTCTAAATCAGCTTGTAATAATTTACCAGCTTTTTCATCTAATTGTGTTTCCATTAACCATTTCGCTAGATGAACAACAGTTACATCCATCCCTTGGTCTTGCAAACCTTTAGCAGCTTCTAGACCTAATAAACCACCACCGATAACTACCGCTTTTTTGTATTGACCAGCGGCTGCTAACATTGCTGCCGTATCATCAATCGTGCGAAAAGCTAAAACGCCGTCTTTATCTGCACCGGGAATTGGTAAAATAAACGGATGAGAACCTGTTGCAAAAATTAATTTGTCATATTTGACAGATTTACCAGAGGCTGTTTTAACCACTTTAGCGGCTAAATCCACAGCAACAACAGGATCATGATTAATTAAAGTAATTTCATTTTCTTCGTACCAGCTTAAAGGATTGGTGATAATTTCATCCACCGTCATTTTGTTTTGTAAAACATTAGATAACATGATGCGATTATAATTTGGATACTCTTCTTTACCAATAATAGTAATTTCATAGCGATTTGCATCTCGCTCTAAAATTTCTTCAATCGTACGCACACCAGCCATACCATTGCCAATCAGAACTAACTGCTCTTTCATTTTGGGCCACCTTCTGTTGAACCACGAACAAATTTGTGCAAATGCTAACTAAAATATTTTTCAATAAGCGACATCTTTAAAAATATCTCAGTACATAAGCTTGTTTCAGCAGTTCATCTAAAATAGTTTTGTTATATATTTCACAATACTCCATTTATAGAAACTTTTATATTAGGGAATCTCCTAATATTTACTCCCACAAAAAAATCTCTAACAAACTGCAAATAAATGCAATTTGTTAGAGATTTTTATTTATTTTACAAATCCCGCTGCAGTTAATCTTTCCATAATAGCTAATTTCAAATAATTAGAATCTTGTAAAGTCGCTAAAATTAAATCTTTTTCCCCCCGCTCAGCTTTAAACCAACGTGTGATTTTGCGAGCAATAAAGCCTTCAGATAAAAAAACGCGCTGAACAATTAATACATCTGAATGCTCTTTAGCAAAAGTTTGATAACTTGGCTCCCCTAAATAATTTCCAGTAAAAACTTGATAGCCTGTTGCTTGACTTACTTTTTTAGCAATCGCCACTAACTCTTGTTGCGGTTCTGGAAAATGCGGGGTACCATGGGCAATTAACAAAACATCGCGTTTTTCTGCTAGAGTCACTTTTTTTAATTGTTGAATAATAAATTCACTAATAGCATTTGTGCTACCCAGTGTTGCTAAAATTTCATAAGTAGCAGTGCTAGCTTTTAAAGTTGCAGCAACCCGATTGGGTAAATCCTCTCGTGCATGAGTAGCTGGAAATAATAAAACTGGTACAAAAACAAAATGCATAGTTGCTTGTGCTAATAACTCTTGAATCACGTCCTCTAAAGCGTGCTCATCACCTTCTAAAAAAGCAATTCGTTGCAACTGCTGATAATTTCCATAAAGCTCTTTAATCGTTTCAACGTTTGAAGTTGCTACACCGGTCTTTCTACCGTGTAATACATAAACAATCCCTGTTTTTTTCATATTGCTCATCCTTATCTACAATCTTCTGGTTATGAATTTAAAACTCAACTAAATTATTTTTCATGCTATAGCGTAATAAACCGGCATAACTATCAATTTCCAATTTTTTACGGATGTTAGCTTTATGAACTTCCACCGTTTTAACAGAAATAAATAATTTTTCGGCAATTTCACGATTATTTAGCCCTAAAGCAATTAACGGTAAAATTTCTTTTTCTCGTTTGGATAAGTTATCGTATAAACGTTTTTCACTAGTACTTTCCAATTTAGCCAACATTTTTTCTGTATAACCACAATAATATCTTTTTCCCTGACAAACTGCTCGAATGCCTTCCAACAACACTTCATCATTGGCATTTTTTAAAATATAGCCTTCTGCCCCAGCATTTAAAGCTTCTCTAACATAAGTTTCATCATCATGCATGGTTAGTACGATAATTTTAATGGCTTGATTGACCTCTTTAATGCGACGCGTGGTCAATAACCCATTTTCTCCAGGTGGCATACTGATATCCATCAAAACAATATCAGCTTGGGTGGATTCAATTTTGATAAAAACTTCATGACCATCGGCTGCGTCCCCAACCACTTCCATATCTGGCTGTGCATTTAGTAAAAAAGATAAAGCATTTCGCACCAATGCATGATCATCAGCTACTAATATTCGCATATTGTTTCCCCTTTATTTTTTCTCTCATTATTCTTCATCAAAAGTCGTAGCTAAAGGTAAATGTAAAGTGATGGTAGTTCCTTCACCGACTGCTGAAGTAATAACCAATTCTCCTGCAATCACAGCACTTCGCTCTTTCAAATTCAGCAAACCCAAACCAGCTTGATGTTGCTTCATGTCAAAGCCCACACCACAGTCTTTAAAAGTGATAATTAGTTGTTCTGCCTGATAATCCAGCTCTAAAGTCGCCGAATTTTCTCCAGAGTATTTTAAAGCATTGGCTGTTGCTTCTTGAATAATTCGATAAATAATAATTTCTTGCTCAGTTGGTAACGAACACGCCACGCCCTCGATGGTCAATTCAATAATAAAAGCCGTCATCTTTTCTATTTGCTCAACAAACTGTTGAATAGCCGGTACTAAACCTAAATCATCAATTGCTGAAGGTCGCAACTCCCGGGCTAAAGTACGAATTTCTTGTAAAATTTCTCCAAAATGGGCATCAATTCCTTGCAGTTTATCTTTTACGTTTTCAAGTGGCGTCCATTTTAACCCACGCGTTTCTAGCATTAAACTATAAACACTTTGCGCTAAGCCATCATGTAAATCCCGTGCAATCCGTTTTCGCTCATTTTCTTGCGCATTTTGAACATAGTTCACCATTTCTAAATTATGCTGATCAACAATTTTTTCCGTCGTTTGTCGTAATGTTAAACTCCAACCATTTGCAGATAAATTCTGTAATTCTCCAGTAAACTGTTCTAAACTACCATCATTTGCTAATAAATTAATGGGAAATTGATTTTGTTGCCATTCTTTATCAATTGGACACTGTTGACAGTCTGCCATTGTTGGATGTAAAGCACAACCTTTTCCTAAGCCCACATCAATAATTTGCGCCAAGCGGACTTGAAAGTTTTCTTTAAGCTGTTGAGCAGCTACATTTTCTGCTAAAAGCTTAAAATCTTGACTTAGTAACCAGCAAGCTGCTGATTGTTGATTAAAATAAGCTTCCCAAATTTTTTCATTCATTTAATTCACCTGCTAAAAGTGCTTCAACAATTGACAACTCTTTTTTCACATTAGCAATTTCTTCATTGGAAAAAACTTTTGGTATCCTGCTCCCTAACAAAAGAATCCCCATCACTAAATTATCCTGCATAATCGGAATCCCAATAACTGCTTCTAACTTTTCTAACCGGGCAATCGGATATTCCAACAATAAATCAGGCTGACTAAAAATATGATTATCTTGATGTTCTCGAGCAGTTTGCCAAACAATCCCCGCAATTCCTCGCCCCACCCGCAAGCGAATAGACTGGTAGTGTTGATTTAAATTGCCAGAAACATAATTCCAACGAATTTCTTTTGCTTGATTACTGGGAGCTGTATTGACAGCAATCCCGACAAAATCACTTTGCCAAGCTACTCTTTTTTCATCTAGCCACTGCTTTACTTCACTCATCTATTTATCCCTCAATATTTTATATATATAATACTTCACTTTTATCGCTTTCACTATTTATAGTTTAACCAATAATCAAAAAAAAGCTAGCTTTAGCTGCAAGTAGTTATAAAAAACTCATTGAAGTTTTTCAATTAGCGAAAAATTTCAATGAGCTTAACAAATATTTTTATTTTATTCAGGAACAATCGCAAATGCCCGCACATTAAAACCTGGTGCTTGCTTGATTTTAGGTAAACCAATAAAAATTGCACTACCAGTTGCTGGCACTTCAGCTAAATTACTTAAAACTTCCACTTGAAATTTATTTTGCGAAAGCCAGTACAACTCACCTAAAAGACCGGCATTTTTAGTACAATCCACAGCAGAATCAGTATCTAAGGTTTCATGTCCAATTGCTAAAACATCTCGCTCTTCATGTAAAAATTTCAAAGCTTCCATTGACCAACCTGGTGTATGAGCTTGACCTGCTTCATCTTTATTATAATAAGCTTGGTGATCTTGCCAACGCTTAGACCAATCACTAGCGAAAGCCACAAAACTTCCCGCTGGAATTTTTCCATTGACTGCTTCAAAGGCTAAAATATCTTCAACTGTTAAGGTATAATCATGATTCTCAGCCACTTCTTTTTCTTTATGAATCACATATAGCGGTAAAACTAATTCCTTTAAACCAATTTCTTCTAAATAACGTTTGCCTACTGAAAAATGAACTGGGGCATCTAAATGTGTACCATATTGGGTAACAATGCCATATTCTTTTGCTAAAAAACCATCTGCTTCTACAGTAAATAAAGTCTTTTCAGTCAGTGGTTGAAAAGAAGCAAAATAAGGAATTTCCCCAGTTACTTCATGAGTTAAATCAACCCATTTTTGATCCTTTAAAAATGCGATACTTTCTAAAATCGTTGTCATCATCCTACTCCTTTTTAAATAATATTTGATGTATAACTATATAATCTAGCTACAGGGCTTTGCACCGCAGCTTTTTATACAAAAACACCCTTAAGCATCTCAAAAGACACTTAAGGGCATAAACTTACGCGTTACCACCTTAACTTGCAATATTTTCACAAATATTACCTCAGTCAGTACCTAAAATAAAATTTTAGAAACTGTTGTTTGTTAACGGAACTCCCGTATTCCCCTAGATTAAACCTTCAGGAAATCCACTCAAAAGCCATTTTCAAAGTCAGTTAATTTCATCTCTTTTCAGCAAACGAGACTCTCTAATAGAAATTACTATGCTTTTACTTTCTTTTTCAACGTGTTTTAATATTTACTTAATTTCACTATAGCAACCGCTATCACAGTTGTCAAATTCTTTTTTTATCATTCTGTTTTATTCGTCACTTGGGCAATCCGATAGGTAGAAAATAATAAAATAATAGCAAAGAATAATAAGCAAACCGGGAAAATAGCAATTGATAAAGCTTCTGCTAATAATCCTAAAATCGGTGGTAAAACAATCGTTCCCACGGAAGACAGCGCAATTTGTAAACTCATAACTGCTGCTGAATTTTCAGAACCAAAACGATGTGGGGTTTCGTGGAGCATCGTTGGAAAAATTGCGGCGCTGCCTAAGCCAATAAATACCATTGCAATCATCACGCCACCGCCACTTAAAACAAACAAAGAAGCTACACCGATAACTAACAGCACTTCGCTTAAAATAAGCATTTGTTTGTTTGATAAATAGAAAGTCAAAAAGCCTGAAAGCAAACGACCAACCGTTAAGCTAGCAAAATACAAAGAGACAATAAAACTTGCCGTTGCAACAGAAATGCCTTTTTCGCTAATTAAATACGTGCTTCCCCACAAGCCAATACTGGCTTCAATCCCCACATAAAAAACAAAGCACAAGACACTATAAATAACTCCTGGCACTCGAATAGCTGCTAGTAAACCAACTTCTTTTTTAGGCGCCGCTTCCTTTTTAGCAACTGATTTTACCGGAATTTTTTCTTCTTGTTTCCATAAAGGTAAGCAGTAAATTAATAAAAAGACAATTAAAATTTGCACGCCACCTAAAATTCCATAACCTACACGCCAACTTAAACCATTTTTTAATATGCCGCCAAAAATAATCGGACCTAACGTTGCACCCACACCCCAAAACGCATGGAGCCAATTCATATGATGGGCTTTAAAATTTAATGCCACATAATCATTTAAGGCCGTATCAATTGCCCCAGCGCCCGTTCCTAAAGGGATAGCTAATAATAAGAGAAAAATAAAATGACTTGAGCAAGCAAAACCGATTAAAGCCCCCGCTGTTAAAGTCACACTTAGAGTGACTACCTTACCTATCCCCAGCCAGTTAACTAAACGACCAGTATTTAAACTGGAAATCATCGTGCAAAATGAACAAATCATCGTTACCATGCCCGCAGCACTAATTTTCACACCAAAAAATTCGTACATGGTGGGCCAAGCCACACCTAACACAGAATCTGGTAAGCCTAAGCTAATAAAGATGATATAAATAACTAACAGGAAAAACAAATTGACTTTTTTACTTTTCATTTTTTCAAAAAACTCCTTTATTTAGCAAAGTTATCTTCTATGTTACAGGTAACTCTGCCAGTACATTAATTGTTTGATTTTCTATCATTAACGCTTGCTGACAACTTTTTTGTAAGAAATAGCGGTCGTGAGAAACAACTAACAAGGTTCCCGTAAATTCTTGTAGGATTTCTTCAATTTCTTCACGAGCATAAATATCTAAATGGTTGGTTGGCTCATCTAAAATCAAAAAATTAATTTTTGTTTGGAAGAGTTTTAACAAGTATAACCGGACTTTTTCTCCTCCTGATAAGTCTTTTAACCGTTTGCTGACATCGCCAGCATAAAAACCAAAGCGAGCCAATTCTTCACGACTTTTCTGCTGATTTCCTAATAAGTTTTCTGCATATTGCAATAATGTTTGATTAATTTCTTCAAAAACTAATTTTTGTGGTAAATAACCAATTTTGACTGCTGCCCCTAATTTTAATTGCCCTTCATCTAATGTTTCTTCATCGTTAATGATTTTAATCAAGGTACTTTTGCCACTGCCGTTTTCACCCATTAAAGCCACTCGCTCTTGGCGATAGAGTTTAAAAGAACTATCAGCAAACAGCAGTTTTTCTCCGACAATTTTGCCAAGATTTTCGGCGATTAACACTTCTGAACCAGAACGGCTAGCTTCAGAAATTTTACGACGGACTTTATTTTGTGGCGCCATAGGTTTCTTTAAGCGTTGAATTTTTTCTAATTGCTTTTCATACATTTTGGCTTTTTTATAAAATTTCTCATTATCACTTTCATTGCCCCACTGGCGAAACTGACGAATTAAATTTTTCAAACGCAAAATTTCTTTTTGCTGTAACTCGTAATCTTTTTGCATCTTCTCAATTTGGATTTTTTTCAGTTCCGCATAACGAGAATAATTGCCCGGGTAGTGATAAAGTGTGCCATCATCAATTTCAGTCACCTTTTTGACAACATTATCTAAAAACTGGCGGTCATGAGAAATAATTACAAAAGCTTTTTTACTATAGCGCAAATAATTTTCTAACCACTGAATGCCGGCTAAATCTAAATGATTGGTTGGTTCATCTAACAATAAAAGTTCACCCTCAGCCACTAAGGTTTTTGCTAGCTCCACCCGTACTCGCTGACCACCGCTTAAATTATTTACAGGCTCATTGATTTTTTCAGCTAACCCTAGGCCTTTTAACATACTGACAATTTCATCTTCAATCGTATAGCCTCGCAGCTTTTCAAATTGCTCTTGCAACAAACCATAGCGTTGCAAAACTTTTTCAAAATCACTATCAGCTTGTGCCATTTTCTCTTCTAAATATGCCAACTGTTCCTTCACAGCTAAAATTTCTGTGAAACTTTGCAAAATATAAGTTAAAACCGTTTCACTAATTTGTGGATGACTTTGCTGGATATAACCGATTTTCAAACCTTTTTGATAGCTGATGACACCTGCATTGATTCCCTCTTCCCCTAAAATAATTTTAAGTAAAGTTGATTTGCCTGTACCATTCATGCCAATTAAGCCAATTTTTTCGCCAGGGTGAATGACTAAATCTAATTTTTCAAAAAGGGCTTCACCACCAAAATTTTTCGTTACTTGATTTACTTGTACTAACATTTATCTTTCCTCCGCTATTCTTTATTTAAAAGTGATAAAAAGCGGAAACTGTATCAGCAGTGCATAAGATAACAAACAACAAAAAAGGCCATGGTTAATAATCCATGACCTTGTTATTTAATTTTTGTTACGGAAACATTCAATGGTCACTGAATTTTATCTTCTTATGCTGTTTTTAGACACACTTTCCCCTTGAACAGCAAATCTGAAGATAATTGCATGCAAAAAGCTTGAAAAAATAGCCACTTCATTTGTGTTATCAGTTATTTTTGCAATGCTAACCATTCAATATTCCCCCCTATCTTAAATATCATAAAACGATTTAATTATTTTAAATAAAAACACTTATGCCTATATTTTACTACAACTTATTTGAAAAGCAATATCCTTTTATTTTTTATCTTGAAAACGTACCAACTGAATAAAATCTTGAAACTGTTGATAATCGCTTAATTGATGATTACAAGAACTACTATCTTGGCAAATATAATTGCCTTTTTTCGTATAAGTCCCATCAGAAGAAGCCTTCGTTGTTGCCAAAAACAAAGCAACACTTGAAGTTTTTTGACAGATTGAACAAATCCCTTTACTAACATTTGGTGAAAGTCGACCACTAATCCCCGTTAATTTACCGTCTTGATAAAAAGTTAGATATTTTCTTTGGCTCGCAGGATCATTCCAGCCCACATAAGTATGTTCATATAAATCTAAAGCACCCCATTCTGGTAAAGGTAACTTTTTGACCTTTTTAAAAACTTTTTCTAACTGAGCTTTTTCTGGTTGTTGAAAAGGTTCAATAAAAACCTTTAAATCTAATAAGGCTTTTTCTGCTTTAGCTTTCGTCAAACGAATATCCAAGATTTCCTTTAAAAAGGCTGTAATCTCAAATGGATTTTCTGGAAAAAGCTGACTGATTCTTTCCTCTGCAAAAGCTTGTACGGTTTTAACCGTTTTTTGATCATTAACTGATGAATACGTATTTAGTAATTGCTCGACTTCTTTTCTGATAAAAACATATTGATACGCTTGAATTGTTGGTTTCATTGCAAATTTTCCTCTCTGTGTGTAATTTCTTTGCTGGAAAATTTTACCAACAAAGAAGAGTTAACTATTACCACCAGTGAGTACTAATACGGATTTTTGCAACATCCCATCACCCCCTTTAAAACTTGTTTCATTATAGCAGACATTACTCTGTCTGTTAAATATTTTAAAGAAGAACACTGCCTTTAGCAGCACAATTTTTTGTCATAGCTTTTTCAAAATGGTTATGCTATATTGAATTTAAGTAGACCAAAAAGCAAGCACCTACCGCTTTATAAAGGGGAAAAAGATATGAGTCATTTACCTGAACATCAAACGAAAAATCTAGTTACTCGCATTAATCGGATTGAAGGCCAAATTGGTGGCATAAAAAAAATGATTATTGAAGAACAACCTTATGATCAGATTATTATCCAACTAAATTCTGCCCGCTCAGCCATTCAAAATATCAGCAAAATTCTTTTAGAAGCTCAAGCTGACCATTCTTTAATGAATGTTGCCGAAGGAACGGCTCTAGAAGATGAGATGGAAACACTTCGCAAAGTTTTAAAACAATATACTAAGATGAATTAAATTGAAAATAGAAAAAAGTGCTAGTTAGTACACTTAATGTTACTGAACTATCACTTTTTCTATTTAATAGCTATCGTAGTTGTTAAAATTAGCTACTCTAATATCCTAATTAGACCACCACATTCAATTAATGGCATTGGTAAATTTTCAACATATAAGCTGCCAGGTAATTCAGCTATCTCATCCCCTGTAAATTTAATGGTAATATGCCCTAACTCATTTAAGTTGCTGGTTACTACATTTCCAACAGCTGTAATCTTATAAAGTTGCTCATCAAAACAAAGACTCATCCCCTTTTCTATTTCAGATATTGTCTTGTTCATAATGATCTTATAACAGTATTCAGCCAAACCATTAGGAGCATTTTCTCCAAATAAAATCATCATTTTCTCTTCTTTAAATAATTCAGCTTCTGAACCAATCTCAGTCACCTTCGTTTCAAAAATCTTCAACTAAACTACCACCTATCCATTTTATTAACTATATAAACCAAAACTTGCTAACCATGCAACAACTACTCGGGGAACACCATTCAAGAATCTAGAATAAAGAACAGAAGGTACACCTACTTCAACTGTTTCTGCTTCAGCCTCTTCTAATCCTAATCCTACCGGAATAAAATCACAAGCATTTTGAGTATTAATAGCAAATAACGCTGGTAAAGCTAACTGTGGCGGAATATTTCCTTTACCAATCTCAACTCCAATTAAAGTTCCAATAACTTGACTAATTACTGCACCTGGGCCTAATAGTGGTGATAGAAATGGTAATGAACAAATGAAACCAATTATAATCAGCCCAATTGCATTTCCTGCTAACGGACTCATAATTTTAGCGAATAGCTCCCCAACTCCTGAACCCTGAATAATCCCGATTAATAATGAAACAAATGCCATAAACGGAATTACCGTATTAATCATTGTTTGCACACCTTCACGAGCAGATTGGTTAAATGTTGCAACTACTTTCCCAGCTCCCATACCAATTTTCGCAATAAAGCTATTTTGCTCGGCTCTTTGTTCAGTTATTTTTTTACTAGTATCATATTTAGGTTTCTTATCACCTGTGCTTTCAACATCCGCTATTACCATGTTACCATCAGCTAATGCAATTTGCTCTAATCCTACGGCAGAAACATAAATATCTTCATTAATATATTGTGCCAGAGGGCCACTTTTTCCAGTTGGAACTATATTAATAGTAGGAATTCCTTTTTTAGGATAGATGCCACAACGTAAAGTTCCACCACAGTCAACAATTGCTAACGCAATTTCATCATCAGAAATTGATGTTTTAAATCCGTTAACAGCTTCCATACCAGTTAAATCTTCAATTTTATCAACAATTGCTGGTTTCTCACCTCCACCAGTAATATAAATAAATTTGTGCTTTTCTTCTGTGGGTGTAATTACTAATGGACCACCATATCCTCCACTACCTTTGATTACTTTTATACTATTATAAACCATTATAATTCCTCCTTATTTATAAAATTGTGCGATTGAGACTATTCTACAATTTTTACTGTTTTGCTCAATTGAACACCTTGTTGTTTACATACAAACGCAGTGGTAAAGTCAGTTACCCAACCACTAACAAAATTCATAACTAGTCCGACCAGTAAATAACGAACTGCTAACTCCATTGAATTCAATCCTAATTGATCAATACCTTGTGCAATACCTAACCAAACAAATAACTCACCTGGATTGATATGAGGGAAAATACCGTTACTTGTATGACAAAATTGTGCTAACGAAGCAAAATAGCTTGGTTTATAATATTCTGGTAAAAAACGCCCTAGCGTAAATGACATAGGATTACCTAACATAAATGCAGCTAAAAATGGTAAAATCAAATATCTTGTAAAAGGATTTTTTGCAGAAATCTGAGCAATTTTTGTTACTCTTTTTTCACCTAAAAAAGCAATAATAGTATTCATGAATACCATCAAAATTAATACTACAGGCACAATCCCTGTCATCCAACTAATAAATGTCTCAGCACCTGTTTGAAATAATTTCATAAAACCTTCGGCGAATTTTGTAATAAACTCCATTAATAACACTCCTTTTATAATTTTAATCTATTTCATTTTTTCTTAATTATTAACTCAATCACAATCTAACAGCACTAGCTCATTTATGTAGAACTAGTATCTTTTTTTGCTTTTTTTTAAAGACAACGTCATTCCTTGTACTTGTGTCATTAACCCTGAAAATGTTGAAACCGGTTGTTCTTCAACATAATTTCCCATTGCTACTCGTAAATATATTTCTCGAGCATTTTCAATGACTTTAACAATTAATTTATTTTGTTGTCGTACAATCGGATGATATTTATCTAAATAGTGAATATCTTCGCCTATATATTCTGGCATCTTTTTAAACTTTGTTAATACTGTTACCCCTTGCATCTTAACACAGTCTAAAATAATTCCTTTATCGTCTACAGCGAACATAACTATTATTCCTGCACGAATTTTCCCTGGACGCTTACCAATAGCTACTTTCCCTTGTTTTCTTAGTACTTGATAAGTCTTATTAAAATGTTTAATTTGTTGTATTCCAAAAATAATTTGGGCAATATATGCTATCACTGCAAAAAAGCCAAAAACATAAATGAAGCTCATATAAAAACCTCCTTTCTTCTCAAAAACGTTAGAAACTCTTGAACACTCTCTAATTTAAGGATTTCTTCCCTATTTTTATCTTCTGCAGCAAAAGTAAATATTGCATCATACAATTGTAATAACTCTATTTCATTTTTTTCTGTAATCACCTCAGGAATTCCCACTAGAAAAACTAGTTCTACTTCCCCATCTTTAGTTGATCGTGGTGTATCGAAAATTCCTAGAGAAAATAATATTCGGTCAGAATTTTCCTTAATCGCATGAGGAAATGCCACACCGTGACTAAAGACCGTAGTATTTTTTGCTTCTCGTTCAAGAATATTTTGCGGAAAAGTTTCACCAACAAAATTCTCTGCAACTAATTCGTCTAACAATAAAATTAAATTTTCTTGATATTCAACAGCTGGATCTAGTCGCCGAAAATAAAAATCCACATAATCAAATTTCAGCTGTTGCACTTGATTTACACGACTCCATTCACTGCGTAACCATTCATCATTAAACAAATTTGTTAATTGAATGACTGGTGTAGTTGGATGAATATTTTTTAACGGAATTGTTGTGAAAATTGCAAAAAAATGATCCAAATCTTGTTTCTCATAATCTTCTTCCGTATATTGATGAATCTCTACTTTCGGGCCTAACACATTTTCGATTTGTCTTCGAATTAGTGCAGCTGTCCCTCTTCCAGTCGTACATACAATGGCAATTTCTTTTTTTGTCTGTTTATGATGCTGACGTAAGGCTAATTCAAAATAAATTGCTAAATAACTAATTTCTGAATTAGATGCTTTACGCTTCAAATATTTTTCCAATACTTTCATTCCTGTATAAGCCAATTCATAAGCAAACGGATAATTTTTTTCAATTTCCCCATGAAATAAATCTGCTGGTCGTAATCTAAAGACTAATCTATTGATCATAAAAAACAAATGATTTTTCATTTCATAAAAAATTTGTTCATCATTCAAATCCAAAATCAAAGTTTCATGAATTTTATTTAACATCTTATCAAAGATCTTACGAACAGCTTTTTCTTGAATTTTTATTGGATTAGCATGACTAATGTTCAATGGAAAAATCAAAAAATCAATATCATATTGCCCCAAAGTGATTTGGTAATCACTTTCAATTTGATAAAAAAATTCATCAACTTCTGGTGTTTTCTCTAAAGTATTTACATAGTGCTCTATTGGTTGATTTAAACTATGATTACTATGAATTCGTTGGACGGTCAAAGCTAATACTTTTTTCAATATGAAATTTTTTGATTAGTTTCTCAACAAAAAGTAAAACTTTTGGAGTTAATATCTCTAAAGGAAAATAGTCATAAACATGTTGTAAATATAATAATCTCAAGTCAAATTCTGTTCCATTAATTCGTAATCCACGGTTAGGTGTTCCTTCCAACTTAACATTAAAATCTTCCATTAAACTTTTGATTGTTCGTAAATCTTTATTAACAGTGCCTCTACTAACTTCTAAATTTTCTGCCAAATCATCAATTAGCAAATACTTTTTGGCCACAAGTAATTCTTTTACAATATAGGCAACTCTTTTTGAAGAGGAGTTAAAGTCTGTTTTTTCTTTCAAACTCCCTGTTAAAACTTTATCAAAAGCTTCAAAATTATGAATGATTAAACAATACCTATTTTCTTCTTGAACAATTTCAGCAATGCCAATAATTTGTTCATTTAGCAACTCTATACTTTTCTTTATTGTTTGTGCACTTGTATGAGTAGCTATTTTCAACTCATCAATAGATAAATTTCTATGAGAAACAAATAATTGGAGAATTTGATACCAACGATTAACTAATGCCACATTTATCCCCCACTTTTTTAACCTCGTGTCTTACCTCCTGCAACATTGGTTGTCACTCCAGTAATATAGCTTGACCGTTCTGAAAGATAATAACAAACCAAATCTGCAACTTCTCTTAATTTTCCACTTCGACCTAAAGGGGTCGTTGAAGTTTTGCTGTATCCTGCTCGTAACTCATCAACTGTGATACCTCTAGTATACGCTAATGCATTTTCGTATTCTAATGTTCGCAAACCTGTTTCTTCCATAATTCCTGGTGCAATACCAACTACTCTTACATTATGTTTTCCTAGCTCTTTAGCCCAAGAACGCGTATAACTATTAATGGCTGCTTTAGTTGCTGCATAAGCACTTTGTCCTTCTGAACCTTCTAGTCCACTTTCAGAAGACATGTTGATAATCACTCCTTTCTTTTTAGTTATCAAAATCCGACCAACTGCTTGACTCATTAAAAACAGTCCTTTTTGATTAATATCAAAAATTTTATCAAAAACTTCAATATTAAGTTCATAATTTCCACGAGGTTTATCTCCATCAACCAGTAATCGTGGAATATTAATTCCAGCATTATTGACTAATCCATCAACAGTTCCAAAGTAATCCTCAACATTTTGAACAGATGCTTCAATATTTTCTTGTGAACTCACATCAGTTTGTACAAATAGTAATCGATCATGCTTTTTTCCATTATCTTGAATATCAAAATTAGCAACATTCACTTCTTGTTCCAACAGTGCATCAACAACAGCTTCACCAATCCCAGATGAGCCTCCTGTAACAATTACTGTCATTCCTTTAATTTTTAACCAATTGCTCATTTACATCACTCCTAATATTTAATTGCTTTATGATGTAAAGTTTATCTCTTAAAAAAAAAAAATTAATACAATATTTTTTTTTAGAATCAAAATTTTTTTGAACTATTTAAAATAGTTACTAATTTTTTCTAAATAAACTTAGAACTAAAAAATATATCGTTCCCTAAAATAAATATTTAATTGCTATCAAATTTACATCACTAAATAATTTCAAAAAATAAGTGTAAATGACATCATTCGTCATTTACACTTATTTCATTGCTTTTATATTGAAGAACTAGTGATACCACTTTGTATTTTCAGCACATCTTTGTGCCCACTGTTAGTTCTCATCATTAAACCTACATAACATTGATCAATTGTTAGGATTTAGTCATCATACGCCATTGTATGCTTAACTGGCTCACCATTGAACAGCTAACTAAATCCCTTATCTTCAATGATATTTAGTAGATTATCTACATAAAAAAATCATTTATATGGACGTCAATCACCTCATCAATTGCTTTTAAAAAATTTTCATCGAAAAAGTTTTTCAGACTCTCTTTCAAATTTTTTTGATTACTATAAATAATATTCATACCGTCAGCATCAAAAGCTGTAAAACGACAGGTTGGCACTTCAACATAAGGTAATAAAATCAATTCGCCAGTAATGGTAGCTACCGAAATTTCAGAAACTAATCGCTGAAAAGCACCTAATACTTCTGGAAATAATCCTTCAAAACCAATCGTAACTAATAAACAAGCACCTGCATTTTCCCCAGTGACTCTAGCTAAAGGAAAACGAATGGTCTTTTCCTGATTTTCATAAAATTCAATTACTTTAGAAGCAACTTCAGGTGTTTCTTTTAAAGCTGGCATAAACCTTCACCTCTTCCTTCAATAAAAAATACTCCCAAGATTTCATCGAAATGATTTCTTGGGAGTATAATAATTATGCTAAATAAGCCTATCAAAAATAGACACCGCAATTGAAAAGAAAAAGTCAGTCTTCTTATCAAACATCAGTATTTAGCACCAAAATCTTCCCAATCCAATTTTTTCGCTAATATTCTTAACAGGTATCCTGACTTTGCTTCATCCTAGTCTCTGACCTTCCCGTAAAGTGGTCATTATAGATTTCGTCTGCATATACAGTAGAAAGGGGCTGCTGAGGATTCTCACCTCATTCCCTGAAAAGAATACATTTTAAATTAATTTTAATTACTACTTCATTATATAGTAAAACCCTTCAACTTGATAGGGTTTTCACTAAACTAGTTATAACAAAATATTGCGCTAATTGTCAAAGAATTAGCCTTGATTTCCATAAGCAAATAATGGAGCTCCTTTTGGCAAAGAATAACGATACCATTGATATAAAAGGACGCCCGTTTCCTTAGCATAGCAACACATAATCTCCTTAGAAAAGAAATTTTCTATTACACCTAAGACAGCTCCCGCTACTACTTGATCTCCTACCTGATAGTTTGGGCGCCAAATCCCCGCATATTGTGCTTCTTCATAAACAACTGTAGTCAACAGCTGCCAATTCTTTTCTTTTGGTAATTGATCAGAGAAATTCATCATTTTCAAATAACTTAAAATCCGATAAATATCCTCCATGAATGCGAAGACATCTTTTTCATCACAATTACCGAAACCTCCTCTTTCAATCAACAAAGCAGGTATGCTTTTTTTACAAGCGTAATTGTAAGCACCACTTATTGCTTGTGAGAGCACAGCATAAGGAACATTTATAACTTCAGCCATTTTTTGTGCTTTAGCGACAACCTCAGTTTTGCCAACTGTCGGAATAAATACAAATGGCGATAGAGCTTCTGGTAAATCCCCACTGTGTAAATCCAGATAAAAATCAGCAGCAGTGAAAAAATCCTTTTCTAAATAATAAGCAATTTTTTCACTTACAGTTCCTTCAATATTTCCTGGGAAACAACGATTTAAATTTTTTTGATCTAATGGATTAAGAAAAGCAGTCCCTGCTTGAAAAGCCGGCTGATTAACACAAGGTAATATAATTATTTTACCTTTAAGTCTTCGTGAATCAATTTCCTGAGCAAATCGTCGACAAGCTTCCATTCCCGCATATTCCGAACCATGAATTCCAGCAGTGATTAATAAAGTTGGGCCCACTTCCGCCCCTTGAATAATTATCATCGGTAATTGCAAATCAGTTTCTGGAACAGAATAGTAAGTCATTTCTTTTGTATTTAAGGCAGGTTTTATCATTAAAATAGGCCTACTTTCTAGCATTATTTATTTGTAGATTTCTCTTGATTTCTTTTAAAGAAAAAACAGAATCAACTAAGGCTTGCGTATACTCTTCAGTTGATTCTGTCAAAGATTCTCCTTCTGAAAGTTCATCAACTAAAACTCCCTTTTCCATAACTAAAATTTTATGAGCAAAAGAATGAACCAGCGCCAAATCATGGCAAATAAATAAAATACTCATCTTCTGTTCGGCTTGTAGTTTAAGTAATAAATCAACAATATTTTTTTGAACAGAAACATCTAAAGCAGAAGTTGCTTCGTCACAAATTAAAATTGCTGGTTTCAACGCCAAAGCTCTAGCAATACTTACCCGCTGACACTGGCCACCACTTAAACTATGAGGATATCGATTTAGAAATTCTTCTGATAACTCCACCATCGCTAATAATTCTTTAGCTTTAGCTAGCTTTTCACTACGTTTCAAACGCTTGTAGTTAAACAATGGTTCTGTCACAATATCAATAATTTTCATTTTAGGATGTAAAGAAGCTACTGGTGATTGAAAAACCATTTGAATTTGTGGGCGTAATTTCCATAGCGCTTGTTTGTTCAAATTCAAAATATTCTGTTTTCGAAAATAAACTTCTCCAGCCGTGACACTTTCCATTCCCATTAACATTTTTACTAAAGTAGATTTCCCTGAACCACTTTCACCAACAATTCCAATTGTTTTGCCAGCTTCAACTTGAAAAGAAATCTCGTTACAAGCTGTTAAAAATTTCTCATTAGGTAGTTGATATTTTTTCGTTAAATTTTTCACTTCTAAAATAATTTCATTCACTATCATCAACCACCTTCTTATTTAAGAAAATTATATTTCAGGTACAGCTGCTAAAAGTTTTTTAGTATAGTCACTTTGTGGATTTTCCAAAACGTTAATCGTTGGTCCACTGTCAACAACTTGACCTTTTTCCATGACAATCAATTGATCTGCCATATACGCTGCTAAGCCTAAATTATGAGTAACCATCACAATCGATGTGTTAAAGTTTTTCTGCAAAGCTAAAAGTTCATTCACTATTTGCCGTTGGGTAGTGACATCTAAAGCACTAGTGGGCTCATCAGCTAATAATAATTCTGGATTAAAAGTCATTGCTAAAGCAATCCCCACTCGTTGACACATGCCCCCGCTTAGTTGATGAGGATAGCTTTGCATAATACTTTCTTCATCTGATAAATGCATTTTGACTAACAGCTCTTTAGCTTTTTGATAAGCAACTTGTTTAGAAAGCTTGCTATGCTGTTGAATATACTCTACAAATTGATCACCAATTTTACGAATTGGATTTAATGCTGCCCCACTATCTTGAAAAATCAACGATACCTTACTGCCACGAATTTTTTGCCAATCTTTTGCAGTATAACTTAATAATGATTGCTTCGCCAAAGTTAATTTGTCAGCTTGAATCTGAATGGTCTTAGGTAGTGCGCCTAAAATTGTTTTTAAAACCGTACTTTTACCACTACCACTTTCACCAACAATGCAGACAATTTCACCAGAATTAACAGTTAAATTAAATTTTTTCACACTTGCTTGTTGCTGATTTAGATAATTAACTGTTAAATTTTCTATTTTAAGCATTGTCGGGCCTCCTTATACTTCATCAGATAAATTTTTTAAATATAGCGGATTAATCAGCATATTTTATATCTTTTGTTAACCAATAATAATCCATTGGAAACATTTTTACGCCTTCAACTGTTGCATTAGAAAATAGATATGTTGTTTCATAGCCAAAGAACATGGTAGCAGCATCATCCATAATATTTTGTTGAATTTCCATAGCTAATTTTTTACGTTCCTCTTCTTCAAAAGTAACCGCCATTTTATCAAGCGCTGCATCTACTTTTTCATTGCGATAGCCAGCTTGATTAGATGGTGAACTGCTGTACCAGTTTTCTTTTAAATAGTTTTCAGGATCACCAGTGTTCGCCACCAAAACATTCCAAATCAATAAATCAAAGCTACTAGCATCACGCATATCTAATAATGTTTCATAACTTACGGTATTTAAAGTAACTTTGACACCAATATCTTTCATATTTGCTTGCATGGCTTGAGCATAAACATTCAGTTCTTCACGACTTGTGTAAATAACAAATTCTAAATCCAATGGATCTCCTGAAGGTGTTTCAACAAAGCCATCACCATCTTTATCTTGATAGCCTGCTTCAACCAGTATTTTTTTTGCTGCTTCTGGATCAAAGGTATTTTCATTAACTAATTCATCAAAGCCATAATCTAAAGTTGGTGGAATTGGCGCTTTACCCGCAGTCGCACCACCTTGCAAAAGATTTTTAACATAAGTTTCACGATCAATTCCTTGGAGTAAAGCTTGTCTTAATTTTTTATCTTTTAGCGGGCCATTTTGATTCATAAAAGCATAGGTTGAACGTAAAGAGTCCAATTTATCAATAACAATTTCATCATTTCCTTCAAATTCTGCAATGTTTTCTGTTTTCAAATTATAAGCAATTTGAATTTCATTATTTTGCAATGCCATAGAGCGTGTTGCTTGATCATCAATACATTTCATAGTTACTCTATCTAAAGGAACTTCGCCATCCCAATAGTTTTCATTTTTTACTAATTCACAGGTATCTGTCGGACTGAAACTTTCAACAATGTAAGGCCCCGTACAAATTGGCCCATCTTGTGCAAATTTTTCAGTATCTGCCGTTGTATCAACAATTAAAAATAAAGGATCTGCCAAGCTTCCCGGAACAATTGCCACTGGTTCCTCCGTTTTAATCAAAACAGACTGTCCCTCTACTTCAATTGCTGCCGGTTTAAAGAAAGTTTCCCCTCTCGGACTTAATTCAAAAGTCCTTTCTAATGAATCTTTAACCGATTCAGGTGTTAATTCTGTACCATTTGAAAATTGCACACCTTCACGAATCTTAAAATCCCAAGTTAAATGATCCTCACTCACTGACCATTCTTCTGCTAAACAAGCTTCTAACTCACCATTTTCATTAAAACGAACTAAATTTTCCCCTACACCATAGCGAGATACCACCCAGCTAAAATATTGTTCAGTTGGCTCTAAAGTATCTGCAAAACTAGTTACACCAACCACCATTGATTTCTCTTCTGATTTTGTATCATTTTTTGAATCTTCTTTTTTGTTTTCGCTACCACACCCGACTAATGAAGCGGCCACTAAGGCAAAGCAACTTACTAAGAACAATCTTTTAAACATTTTTTTCATTTTATTATCCTCATTTCTCACACTATTATTTACTGCTCTCTTTTAGGATTTAGCAAATCGCCAACGCTATCTCCCAAAAGATTAAATGCCACGACTACAAAAACGATTGCTAAACCTGGATAAATCATCAACCACGGAGCTGTTTGTAAATACGTTCGCCCTTCATTTAACATCAAGCTCCACTCTGGCGTTGGTGCCTGAGCTCCGAATCCCAAAAAAGAAAGTGCTGCGATTTCTAACATCAACGTACCAATATCCGTTACCGCCGTCACTACCATAACAGGTAAAATATTAGGTAAGAGATAGCGAAAAATCATTTTAGCATCTCTAACACCGGTTACGATTGCTGCCTCAATGAACAGACTTGTTTTCATTTTTAAAACTAAACTTCTAGAAAGACGAGCATATTTCGTCCAACTAACCGCCGTAATCGCAATTACTGCATTCATCAAATTAGGTCCTAAAACACCAGCAATCGCAATCGCCAAAACCAAGCCAGGAAAAGATATCATCATATCAGCGATTCGCATAATTAAGCTATCCAGCCAGCCACCAAAATAACCGCTAATCATTCCAATAAGCGTCCCCATAAAAAAGATTGTTCCTACCATGATTAAGGTTGCGCCTAATGAAGTTCGCGTACCAAAGATCACTCGTGATAAAATATCTCGCCCTAATTTGTCAGTACCTAACCTATTCACATTATCAGGTGCATATAAAGATTTTGACATCACCGCTTCAAGTGGATCAAAAGGCGCAATTTGTTTTGCAAAAATCGCTATACAAATAATAAGAAAAACCAGCAATATTGAAAAACAAAACTGTTTATTTTTCTTAATAAACTGACTAATTGAAATCAATGTCTTTCCTCCCGCCTCCTAGGATCAATCAATGGATAAGATAAGTCTACTGCTAAATTAATCAACATATATAATAAAGATATCATCAAGACATATCCTTGAATTAGTGGAAAATCACGACAAGCAATCGCTCTCACTGCCATATTACCTAAACCCGGCCAATTATAAATAATTTCAACGACTGCAGTTCCACCTAATAAGCTCCCTAAAGATAACCCTAAAATCGTTACTAATGGCAATAAAACATTAGGTAACACATGTCGCCATAAAATTTTTCTTTCACTAATTCCGCGTAATCTAGCTCCTATTACATACTCTTTACTTAACTCCTCAATCACAGCAATCCTTATTTGACGGGTATACTTAGCCGCCATCGCTAACGCTAAAGTCAAAGCAGGCAAAATCAAGCCTCTAAAACCAGTATCTCCTCCAGAAACTCTCACCCAACCAAGATTAACTCCAAAAAATCGCAGAAAAACTAAACCAAGCCAAAAGCTGGGAATTGAAATGCCGATAAAAGAAAAGCCACGAATAAAATAGTCTAGCCATTTATTTTGATAAATAGCTGATAAAATACCAAAAGGAATCGCAATCGCTAACATAATAATTAACGAAGTAATAGCCAAGGAAAGCGTTGGGAAAAAACAGCTAATCAATTTTTGAACTACTGGAATTTTGAAAGCATAGCTTTGACCCATATCACCAGTTACTACCCCTTTTAGCCAGCTACCATATTGCACTAAAAAAGGGCGATCTAATCCTAAATCTGCTCGTGCCTTCGCTAACAATTCTGGCGTTGGAATATTACCACATTCCGTTAACATAATTTCAGCAGGATCGCCTGGTGAAAGATAAACTAATGAAAAAGTTAAAAAGCTGATACCAAATAGTACAATCAAAATATGTAATAATCGTTGATTTTTCTTTAAAATCTTCATATTTTTCTCCCTATATAAACTTAGAAACGATAAAAAAATTCCTCAAACTCATCAAAAATGAATTTAAGGAATTTATGCATCTCAAAATAAACCTTTTAGGGTTCAATGATTTACAATAAAAAATTTTCCCAATCCAATTTCCTATACGCATTTTAATCTAGGTATCCTGACTTTGCTTCATCCTACTCTCATGCCTTCCCGTTAAGTGGCATTTTTGATTTCGTCTGCGTATACAGTAGAAAGGGGCTGCTGAGGATTCTCACCTCATTCCCTATGATTATTATGCAATTATTATTTTTTCTTTATTGTAAGCTATTTCAAATGGAAAAACAGTACTTTTAAAGATAAGAACAAAATTGTTATAATAATCCAAAACAATTAGCATTATTTTGTTATTTAATGGGGATACCCCCCATCTCTATTCTGATTAATATTGCTTAATTTTATATGTTAAAATAAATTTATTTAATAAAAAAATGTTTTTTATTTTTCTAGTATAATAATATATCGATATAAAAAAGCACAGCTAACAATTTCTGCTAGCTGTGCTAAATTTCTATTTCATTTGCTATAACAATCCTTTAATTTACTTATAGCAAAATTTTATTTATTCAGTTAAATCAATTCGTTCTCCTACAAAATAGATAATAAGTCCACCAATCGTCATTGAAAGTAATTCGCCAATAGCAATCAGCCACCAGTTCTCAAAAAAAGGTGCATCAAATAATATTTTTAATTGTCCGGCAACCGTAAACATTGAAATTGCAAATATGATTGCGGTCAAAACCATTTTTAGTTTTAAAGACTGGATATTTTTTGTTGCCCAGCGGCTAAATTGCAACACTAAAAACGTGCAGATACTCCCGACAACTACATCCATCAAACCATTAGGGGAAGCCAGATTGGCAATCAATACACCGATGGTTACTGCCCATACATAGCGCTTGTTATACAATGCCAAATAATTGAACATTTCTGACAAGCGTATTTGTACCGCGCCAAAACTAATAACTGACAATAAAACAGTTAAGGCAACGTACAAACTAGCTACTAAGGCGATTTTGGTGATTTCTGCTGTTGTCCAGTGAGTCACTGAACGTGATTCTTGATTATTCATTTTTTTCTCTCCTTTGCAAGACAGGGTCTTGGTCATAACTGCGGCCAAAGGATTGAAGTGCCGCAGTGGTGGTTTACCACCGTTAATAAGCATAACAGAAAGAAAAATTTTTTCAAGAATTTATTTTAGTAGCCAGCCACCATCAATTGGCACGATATTCCCCTGTAAATAACTAGACTTTTCGCTAGCTAAAAATAAAGTTAACTCCGCAACCTCTTGTGGCTGTGCCCAACGTTTCACTGGCGTCTCTTCAGCAACCCACTTAGCCATCGCTCCGTCGCCAGCAAAATCAGCTGCATTCATTGGTGTTTTTATCGCGCCTGGGGCAATTCCGTTAACATGGATTCCTTCAGCCGCATAATCTAGCGCTAACTGTTTTGTAAAACCAGCAATCGCATGCTTGGCAGTCGTATAAGCAATACCGCCACCGCCAGCAACTAACCCAGCAATCGAAGCCATATTGATGATTGTGCCAGCTTTTCTATCTAACATATTCGGCAATACCGCTTTGGTTAAATAAAACATACTATCTAAATTAGTTGATAGAATTTTATGCCACAATTGCTCATCTGTTTCTATTAAAGGTTTATACTCATCTAAAATACCAGCTGTATTCAGTAAAATTTCCACCTTGCCAAAAATTTTTTCACAAATGTTTACTGCTGCCTGGCAATTTTCCGCAATACTTAAATCACCAGAAAAAGTAGCAAAATTCTCTGAATATTCATTGCCTAAATCACCAAAATCCGCTTGAATATCTACTGCAAACACTTTGGCACCAGCTTTCAAAAAGGCTTCTGCTTGTGCATAACCAATTCCTGAAGCTGCACCCGTTACTAGTACGACTTTATTTTCAAATTCCTTCATTATTCTACTACTTTCCAATCATCAGCTAAAATATCACAAACCGTTGGTGCAAAACTTGAAAAACCTTCATCAGCAGTTTTAATCAAAAAGTAAGGTGTCACTGGACAGCCATCATAGTTTTCATCTTGAACTAAAGTCACATACATTTCAAAACCACCCCAACCTTCACGAATAATTTTTGCTCCTTGTTTTAATTTTGGTAAAATTTCTTCAAAGCTCATTTCATCTTCCTCGCAATCATTTATATATGTAGAAAAACGGAGTGGATTTCTCCACTCCGAAAAGATACTATCTTTATAATATTATTTTGGTGCGTTTACACACCATACCAACCGATTCCTTCGTCTCTCCAACCTAAGTTAAGTAGGTTTTTGTGTTCATCAAGAACAGTTGTGTAGTTGTGGTTCCCAGTTTTAGCATTCGGATTGTAAGAACGGTATAATGCTACTGATTTATTAACATCAGAGTACCAACCGATTCCTTCATATTCCCAACCAGTAAACACTAAGTTATCTCTTTCAACAACATTTAATGTGTAATGGTGATCGCCAGAATTAGGATTGTACATCCGGTAAACGGCTGCGCCTTTTTCAGGTGCATACCAACCAATACCTTCATATCTCCAACCATAATCAACTAAAACATTTTTCTCATCAGGGTTAGCTGTGTAGAAATGTTCGCCGCTGTTTGGATTGTACATACGTAACATTGCAACTGATTTTTCAATTACAGGTTCTTCTTTTTTCACATTAACAATACAAGTGCCAATTTTATTACCATCTTTAGTAGTTGCTGTAATTAAAGCATAGCCAGCTTTTTTAGCGGTAACTAAACCTTTTGAAGAAACAGTTGCTACTTCAGGTGTATCACTTGACCATGTATATGTTTGGTTTGAAGCATTAGCTGGTGAAATTGTTGCATCTAATAATTGAGTATCACCAATTTTCATTTCTTTTGTTTTTGGTGTAACCTTAATAGATTCAACACTGATAATTTTTGGACCTACTTTAACAACTGCAGTACCAGTCTTACCGCCATCTTCAGTAGTAACTGTGATAGTTGCTACTCCTTCAGCAATAGCAGTCACTTTACCAGTTTCATCTACTTTAGCAATTTTTTCATCTGAAGAAGACCATTTTACATTTTTATTAGCTGCATCTTCAGGACTTACCGTTGCTTCAAATTTTTCTGTTTGACCGATTGGTAACTCACGATAAGAAGGAGTCACAGTTACATCATTTGCATGAACTGTTCTATTTTTCACAGTAATTGTAGCTTTAGCTTCAATTGCTGTACCATCTTGAGTCACTGCAGTAATAACTGCTGTTCCAGCTTTTTTAGTTTTTATTAAACCAGTGTTTGCATCAACAGTAACAATATCTACATTGTTACTTGACCATTTCAAATCTCTATTTGACGGATTTGAAGGAGTAAATTCTGGTAATAATTGCCATTCTTCATCTACAAATAATTCTTTTGCATCGGGATGAATTTTCAATTTACTAACTTTAACATCTTCAGCACCACCACTTGAATCATTTTCCTGTTTAGAGATATCAAACACTATAAATGGAAATGTTGCTGTAATTCCAAATGAAATTACAATCCCATTCTTAATATCCGTAGCACCTAATATTGTCAAAATTGAATTCACTATAAAATCAATAACCACATCTGTAATCTCACCGATACCAGCAGCGCCTGGAATCAAAGAAACAATAGTTTTAATTAACCCTTTAAGCAAGCCTGTTGAACCATTAAGAATTAAATCACATATGCTTTGACTCAAATAAAGTTTAACTACAGTACCTTCAAAAATAATCCCTGTAACGCCACCAGCTGGAACTGCTACCCTCGCAGATTTTGGTGTTATTAATAACATATTTCCTTCAGCACTAACAACAAAATCATTACCAATTTCTTTTTGGGTTTCTGCAACGTAAGCTTCAGTTACTTCTAATTCTCCAGAATCAGTTTTTTCTAAATATCCTTCTTCTAGAAAATTATCAATAATTTTTTTCGATTCAAACCCTTTCAAGACTTCATTAAGTTCCTCATTATCTTTTTGTGCCATAATTTCTGCTGATGGTTCATTGGCCAAAGCAACGACACTTGGTGCAAAGGCGCCGCTAAGTAGTAATACCGAACATGATAACAAACCTAACTTTTTCAATTTCATGATAACACTTCCTTACTAAATTTTATTGTATGATGTTAAAAATCACTTTTAAATGGTCATTTACTCAGTACCTTTTGAGTCATTGATTTTGATATTTTATAAATCAATTAGCCAAGATATTTTATAAGTACACACCACAAGTTAATTCTATCAAATATTGAACAATTTTAGAAGATATTCCAGTAAATTTTTTTCATTATTTTTGTTTTTTTTTGATTTTTTAAAATTAAAGGGCTTTCTGTTGTTCCAAATATTTAAAACTTAGCCAGATTTCTAAAAATAAGATTGACACGCTTTGAAAAATATTTCATAATGAAGTTTAGTTGCTCAAAATGTGTGATTACAAATTTTAAACTGATTTTAGCAATTGTTGATCACTATTTTAAGCTAGAATATTTACCTTTTTTCAATAAATGAGGTAATCTTTTTATAATAAGTAATCAATTTAAAGAAATGGAGATTTATGATGAAGAAAACAGTATCCTTATTTGTCTTAAGCTTATTTTTATTATTGGCAGGTTGTAGTGGTAATTCACTAGAAGCATCCTCTTTTGATAAAGTTGAAGAAGGTATGAAAGAAGAAAAAGTGGTTGAAGTTTTAGGTAAACCTAGTAAAACTCTTTCTAAACAAGAAGAAATCGCAACGGTTCTGTTGGATGAGTTTAATGCTTCTATGAGAGAATTAAACGGCCTTGAATCAGGTGATAAAAACTATAAAGCAGTAGAAGACAAAATTAAAGCTATTGCTAACTTACAAAACTACAATGACTTAGGTTCTGAAGTTAAAGTTTTACAGTACGAATATAAAGCTGACAAAGAAGAAATCACTGAAAATTTAGTATTTTATAAAGATGAACTAATCAGTAAATAATGAAAAGAACTCCCTCAAGTAAATTCTTGAGGGGGTTCTTTTTATCTTATTATTCAGCGCTTAAAGCTGCCATTGTAATATAGTTATAAGGTTGATTGAAGTGTGGTAAGAAGAAAATATCTAATAGTTTCAACTTATCAATCGTTACGCCTTCTTCAATTGCCAATGAGAACATATGGATGCCCATTGAAATATCTTCTGTAGACGCAATTTGTGTACCTACAACTCGGCGAGAACTTTCTTCGTAAACAATCCGAATTTTAACATTAGCATTATTTTTCATAAAGCCTGGTCTTTGTAAGTCTTCGTAGTCTGTAAATTTAACTTTCATGCCGCTTTTTTCAGCTGCTTTTACAGATAAACCAGTTGAAACCATGTTGTATCCAAAAATTGAAATACCGTTTGAACCTTGAACACCGATTGATTCTAATGGTGTGCCGCCAATATTATGACCGGCTACGATACCTGAACGAACAGCGTTAGTTGCTAAAGCAATATAAGCTTCTTCTCTTAAAGCATTAGAGTAAACTGTTGCGCAATCCCCTACTGCATAAACATCTGGGTCACTAGTATGTTGATGACGGTCAACTAAGTAAGCACCATTTTTGAATAGTTTCAAATGATCTTTACCTAAAAGATTGTTTGGACCGAAACCAATCGCATTGATTACTAAATCAACTGGGTATTCCCCTTTATCAGTAACTAAAGTTTCAACATGGTCAACGCCTTTATAAGCTGTTGCTAATTCACCGAAATGCAATTCAATGCCATGTTCTGCTAAATTTTTATCCATATCTTTAGAGAAATGTTCATCGTAGTAGCTTGCTAATGAAGTTGTTTCTGCATCGAATAAACGGACTTCTTTACCACGGCGTTTTGCTGCTTCGGCAATTTCTACACCGATATAGCCGGCACCGATAACCGCTACACTTTTCACAGCTGGATCGCTGATTTGACGATCAACTTCTAAACCTTCTTGGAATAATTTTAAGAAGTTAACCCCTTTTAAATCTTTACCAGGAATATTTGGAGAAATTGGTGCTGAACCTGTTGCTAAAACTAATTTGTCATATGATTCAGTAAAAGTTGAACCATCTTTTTTCTCACAATAAAGGACTTTATTATCAAAGTCGACTTTTGTTACTGAAGTTTCCATGCTAATTTTAGCACCTTTTGCTTCAAAAGCTTCTTTATTAGTATAGAAAAGATTTTCGTAGCCTTCAATTTGACGGCCTACCCAAAGCGCAGTTCCACAACCTAAGTAACTTAGGTTCGTATTACGATCAATCATGACAACTTCCTGATCAGGATAGCTATCTAACAAAGTGTTCGCTGCAGCAATACCTGCATGGTTGGTTCCTACAATTACAGTTTTCAAAGAAATTCCCTCCTGTGTTTGGTAGCGGAAAATATTAGCAAAGGTTCCACCAATATTTACGGCTAAGTTAATTTGCAAAGTTATAAATTTTTTATGATAAAAATCACGAATTAAATAATCGTGAAATCGTTCACTTTTACAACTTGATTGCTTCTTATTTCACTAATAGTATACCGCAAAAAATTACCTTTGTTTATTCGTTTTTTTATCGAAAACGAAAAATTTTTGAGAAAAACTATCGATTTTGTAGCTAAAATCACAATTGTACAACCTTAATTTCATAGATTTTTCAACTGTCTAAAGTATCATTATAGCAGTTTATCATAAATCAACGCAACTTATATGCTCACGTTAAAAAAATGACAATCAAACTTTGCGACTTATGACTTTTTTCACAAACAATCACCAAAATTAAATAACAAAAAAACATCTATCCCGGACATTTTAACAAAGAAAGCTAACGCTTAAAGATTTTCTGTTATTGTCATAGATAGAAAAAACGCCTAAAATAAAATTTTTAGGCGTTACACTTTTTTATTAATTTAAAATAATTACTTGGTAACTTCTGTTTGACTATCTTCTGTTACTACAAAGTCTTCAGTTGTATCCTCAGTACTCTCTTCAGGTTTTTCTTCCTCAACTACATTTCCTAAAGCAATACCATACCACGCAAAACCTTCATCTTTCCATCCAAGTTTTACTAAGTATTTTTGTTCAAGCTTATTAGTTGTATAGTTGTGGCTACTCGCTTTCGCGTTAGGATTGTAAGCACGATATAATGGAACTGTTTTATGCGGGTCAGAATACCAGCCAACCCCTTCATTAATCCAGCCTTTATCAATTAAAACATTGCGCTCTTCTAAATTTGTTGTGTAATGATGGTCGCCAGTGTTAGCGTTATATAGGCGATAAACTTTATCCCCAGTTGCAGGCGCATACCAACCAATACCTTCATATTTCCAACCAGTTGCTACCAATTTATTTTTTTCCGCTACATTTGCAGTATAGAAATGTTCCCCAGTGCTTTTATTGTATAAGCGATGCATTTCTACGACTGGTGCCTGACTCGTTGCTTCAACTGCTTGATTCACGCCAATCAACACCATCCCTAAAGTCATACAGCCTAATATCATTTTTGTTTCTTTTTTCATCCTTGAAATCCCCATTTCTTCCTATATTTCTTTTACACTTAAACACTTATTACTTGCTATACCTGTCCCCTATTGTTACTGCCGTCATCTCCTATTGCTAAATTTTCTCTACTCAGCTAATTTTTCAATGAGTACAAAAATCAGACTATGCCACTCAAAAAAACGCTTTCTATTTTTCAAGCAACAATCCGCCTAATTTTAATAAACAATAAACAATAATTAACAACTTCCAGTTTAAAATTTCCCCAAAATCAAAACCTGAAATTTTTCCTGCTAATATCTTCTATTTCTAAATAATTATAACATAAAAATGAGAAAAAGTAGATAGTTTCTAATCTATAAATCAAGAAATAATCATCTTTAATAGCTGCTCAGCTAATAAATTAAATCACTAATTTTTATTTATCTTAAACTAGCTTTTAATGTTATGATAAATTAGCATCTAATAATTAATCATTAAGGAGATAAATTATGAATTATAGCATCGGAAAATTTGCTGAACTATCTGGTTTTTCAATTGATACGCTCCGTTATTACGAAAAAGAGAGTCTGATTATTCCTAAGCGTGATGCTAACAATCGCAGAGTTTTCACGGAGCAAGATATTATTTGGATGGATTTTATCAAAAAACTGAAATTGACAGGTATGAAATTGAAAGACATCAAAGTTTACGCCCAATTACGCTATCAAGGTGATGAAACTATCTCAGAGCGCTTAGAATTACTATTAAAACAAGCTACAATTTTACTTGAACAGAAAAATGAAATTGATAACCATCTTGATTTTCTTCAAAAGAAAATCAGGATTTATAAAGAGATGTTAGCTGAAAAAAAATGAGTTGAAATCAAAAGATTTCAGCTCATTTTTTATTTTCTTCCTTGACATTGAGTATACTCCAGCATGTAATCTATCACATATATCCCAACCATAAATTAGGAGGCAATCACAATGTCAAAAGAAAAATATACCGTTATCACTGGCGCTAGTTCTGGAATTGGTTATGAAGCAGCGAAAGCATTTGCTGCAAGACGAAAAAATTTAATTCTTATCGCTAAAAGAAAAAAATAAGCTTCAACAATTAAAAGATGAAATTTTGCAAAATCAAGCTGATATTAAGGTACTTATTTTGCCATTTGACTTAACAATTAAGAAGAATGTCTATCAAGTATTTTCTGATTTAGAGAAATATGAACTTGAAACGTGGATTAATAACGCTGGTTTTGGTATGTATGGGGATGTTAGTACAAATCAGTTGGCGAAAATCGAAGCCATGCTTCAGCTAAACATTGAAGCCTTAACTATTTTTTCAACACTATTTGTTAAAAAATATAATGATACAGTTGGTACGCAATTAATTAATATCCCGTCGGCTGGTGGATATACTCTTGTTCCAACTGCTGTTGTTTACTGTGGAACAAAATTTTTCGTTAGTGCTTTTACAGAAGGTTTGGCGCAAGAGTTAATTCAAACTGGGGCAAAAATGAAAGCCAAAGTCTTAGCACCTGCTGCTACCAAAACTGAATTCGGTCAGATTGCCAATAATCTTACTACTTATGATTACGATCAAGCTTTTCAAAAATATCATACTAGCAAAGAAATCGCTGAACTTTTGCTACAACTATATGATAGTGATTATTCAGTTGGTCACGTCAATCGTGAAAGCTTTACTTTTGAATTAACAGATAATCGTTTACCTTATGCAGGTCAATCCAAAAATAATCAAAGCCAATATTGTTCTCCAGAAGAAGAAAAACAATATTGACTGTAATGGTGTTCATTTAATAAATTACTTGCCGATAACAACTACAGAGTATTTATAACTAATACCACTCTGCAAACGGCACATTCCGTAACTGACTATTTCGTCAAGATTCAAAACTTGTAACTCTGCAATGCAGTGGCTTGATTAAATTTTTCTTGATACCCTTTGGCATTACAAGCTTCATTTATTTTAATATTTTTCATTTTGCTAGTTCGCCTTTTAGACTTAGTTATATCTTTAGTCTAAAAGGACGAACACAATAAAAATAGTTATAAAAACGTAAGAAAAAAACCGTTAAAGAGCATTAAGCTATTATTTACTTTAATAACATTTACTTATCGCTAATCTAAATTCAATATACTAATTCGTTGTGGCTCATTTATAGGAATATTCAGTGAATAGCCTGCACTAGAAATAACATTTATGCTTCCGTTTGATGCTTCAGTTACTTTGATAAATGGATTTGATTCTTCAAAATAAAACACCCAAGTCAAGCTATCGTCATTATCCACATAGGAAATAAAACCCTCAGAACCAAAACTGCCCTCACCAACATATACAGTTCCGCGTAAATTCTTCAATATAACCTTATCTAAAGTATCTATATTTGTAATTTCATCACCACAGTACTGTTTGATAAAATCACTATCATTAAAATATTCTTTAAATTCAATGTTTGGCTTAGGAAAATATTTTACAATCATAGCTTGTGCCTGACCATTCTTGAAATATATACCGTCTTTAGTTGGTAAACATTCTTTTTCCCACAATTGTTGAATTTCACTCATTTTACTTCTCACCTATTTCTTTCTTACCCTGTAATTAATTATTTTTTTATTTGTATATTGTTTCTAAAAAAATAAAGTAGTTATCAGCTTATAAGATTTAGTTTTACTTAACACAGTATATTAGGCATTTAAATTTTCAATCGCTTCGTGGCACGAACAGATAGTAGTACTTCAGCGCCATCTATCATTTGAATCACACGATTCTTCTTATCTATCTTCTTTAGTGGCGTCGATACATACACTTATTCATTGATTTAACAACGTTTATAAGTCCTTTTTATCTTTTATTTTCTGTACATCTTAGACTAAAATACCTGTTTTTCAGCATTTCAGCAATTAATAAAATGATAAAAAATAAAATCTTTAGCTGATTTGTATTTCTTTAAATCTCTCTAGTTTTAAACTAAATGGCATTCAATATGGCATTCAAAAAATTCTCGTCTAACGTGGGGCGTTAGTATCATTTTGAATATTATAAAAGATATTTGGAGTTTGCTCTAATTCTCTTCATAAAACAATCCTTGAGATATTTCATCTCTTAAAACAGAAATCTTTTCTTTTATTTCCTCCACATCAGGCATATCTAAATTGCCGCCATGTTTATAGTTAAACTCATTTAGTTTTTTTGTAGCTCCTGCTTTACCAACTAAATCTTCATTACTTAGTTTAAAAAATTCATTTTCAGTTTCTTTTTCAACATATTTTTCATCAGATACTACTTTAATTAATAGTGAAGTTATATACATGGGTGGAATTATTCCATACTCAAAATGAAGGTCATCTTGATCGTCTACAAATATTAGAAAGAAATCAATAATTTGAGATTTAGGATTTGCTACTTTCTCGTAGTTCGCAGCCAGAGTGAAATTATATTTACCATTTTCAAAATCCGCTTTCTCAATTTCATAACTACTAATTTTATTGCTTTCGGTAAAATACGCAAAATATGCAACTTGCATTTTACCTCTTTCAATTTCTATATTTGCGTTCAAGTCGAAAACCCATTCGTTTTTTTCTTCTTTTTCTTCATTTCTAGAAAAATTAAAACTCGTATTTACCCGTAGTGGCTGCCCTTCTTGTGATATTCTATTTGCATTGAGAGCGAAAATAGCAGCAACTACAATACTAGCAATTGGAATAGCGAAATCTCGAAAAAATATTCCTACTTTACTCAATATGGTTATTTTTTCTTTTTTATTCAAACTTTCTAAAATTTTATTTATAGTATTTATGATTTCTTTCTGGTTTTCATCACTGTTCTTCATTTCTGTTTTTCTATTTTCTTTATTTGCTTTCTGTTTTTCTCTTTGAACTTCTTTTTTCCCCATTGCAATCACCTCAAATTCAATTTATAAATATTTTTTCAGTTACTGATTCTTAAATTATCTAGATATTCTCTAACTGCTTTTTCTATTTCTTGCTCTTTAATAGTAATTTTCTTTGGTAGCAATCTATGCAATTTTTCATATGTTTTACCACTAGAAAAAACATAGTTATTCTCAACCCACTGTTTAAAACAATCTGCTCTTTTATCACATAGATTAATAACTTCTGAGATTTTTATACTTACATTTTTTTGATAGAACGGAGAATATTTTCTTTTAGTATCAATCATTTCATTTCTTGCTTTTGCAAAAAATTCATATCGCTGCGCAAATCCTTTATTGTCCTCTTCACGATTTCCTGTGCTTTCCTTTCCTTCTTGTACTAGCTCAGAAGTCAATCGAATCATTTCAGACATTTTTGCAAATAATTCCAAATAAATATCAAATTCTTTTTGATATTGCATATTCGAAACAGTTGTTTTTGTTGATAAGACTGCCTTTAATTTTTCAATATCTTTTTGATAAACTGCTTCCCTTTTTTTTAAAGCTCTCACATTAAAAAAATCGTAGACACATTTTACAATAATTGCTATTAAGTTTGCTCCACCTATTAATTTGAAAATGTTTTCTGTTAACTCCATACCAATACCGCCTTTTTTTATTTTTTCACAATACATCGCTAACAACATTATAGATTATGTTTCGATTTTAGATTTTGCTAGTAATCACACCCAAGATAAAAGTTATAACCGGTGTAATAAGTTTTAAATAATCGTCTTTGGTTAGTTCGTTTTTAGCTGTCTTCATAGCTTTCAAAAGATAATTCCATATTATAAAACTATCCATTGCTACGAGAAATCCTAATGCGAGAACTGATATTATAGTATAAGCTTTATTAAAATTTGTTGTATTTGTTCCAAATAATTTTATAAATGGAATAAGCATAACTAAATTTACAAATGAGATGAACCCAGTTTCAAATCTTATAGTAAGTATGAATCCACAAAAAGAAAATATTGCTATTCCAAAAAAAGCAAGAACCCAGTTCACCATAAACCCAAATTCAATTTCGCTAAGTTCATTAACCGCTATATATGCTAACGATATAAAAAAAGTTACAACAAACATCAAAACCAAAAATAAATAGGTTTTAGGATCCTTAAATTTTTCTTTTAAAGAATCTTTTTTTGTTAGTTTAGTATCAATATATTTAACATTAAGCTTGTATACAACTTCTGCCAATTCATCTATATTACCTTCTACATGTGTATATTTCTTTTTATTATTCATAAATTTCTCCTTTTTATTAAAAATTTATCTTAATTATAACAAAAATTCTCTTTCTATAGGGCGTTAATTATTTCACACCCAATATATGCTATTATCTTTTTCCGAGTTTTTAATACTTAACTCAAGCCAATTTTGGATTCAGCTAATAAAAAAAATCCCCTAGTCGATTGATTAGGGGAGAAAATTGCTATTTAGTTCTATTAGTTACTTTCCAATTGAACAAATTCTTGCTCGATAGTAGTTAATTCATTTTCTAATGCCTTAATTACTAAATCTGCTGTGATTGTTGAATATTCATGATCCACTTGCATCGGGTCAGCTGCATCTAAAGAATCCATTCCTGAAATTGCTAAGTTTGCAAAATCATCATACACCTTCATGTAATAGCTATAGTCTTTCTCACTACTAAGCAACAACATTTTTTTGATAGTATCATTTCCACCGCCATAAAGACCGTATAGTCGGCGTAATACCAATGGATTATCCTTATATTTATCTATCTGTAGCTCTATTTCAGCATCTGACAAATCAATTTTTTCTAAATTGTTTAACGTTGCTTCATCTTCTGCACTAAGAGTCATGGTAAACTTGCCAGCTACAAAAACCTTCACACTTTCCTTAATATTAGCAAAAAGTTCGTTGTATTGTTGGCGTAGTCTTACAGAGTTTGTACGTTGGTTAGTGATTAATTCTGTTTGACGATCTGATTTAATTTTGGCATTGTATTCCTCAGCGGCTTCCATACCGGTTTTAAATTCTCGATCAATATCCTTTCTTTTTTGATAATAGTTCCCATACGTTGTAATCACTTGCTTAAATTCTTTCATTTTCAATATCCCTCTTTCTAATTGTTTTATTCTAATCGCCTTTCTTTATATTTTGCTCTAGCTGTTCTACTCGTTCTTGAATATCGTCTAACTCTAACGAACGATAAGAAATATCTAAAATGTTTTTAGCAGCTTGGACACGAGCACTAGGCGTATTATCTTGATCTAACATAATCTCATGTAAAACACTAACCGCTTCTTCTGATACCTTCTGCAAACGTGCAGTAACTTGTTGCATGGCTTCACGTCTAAGCACTCGGTACTCTAACAAAAACTTTTCATCTTTCAAGTATTTATAACCAGTTGTACGATTAATCTTGGCCACAACACAGGCTTTTTCAATTGATGATTCTGTTAGCAAGGCTTTCAAAAAGCGTTCCTGTCTAATGTTCAATTCTTCTGCCATAATATCTACTCCTTTCTGATAAATTGTTGAATTTTCTTGTTAATCGTCGGTCTTAGAAATATCATCAGCAATCACAAGCTCATATCTATTTCTTATTACATAATCTTCAAGCTCTGATTCTGTTAATCTTTCTTCACCAAAAGTACCATCAGGATTCATAACAATAAATAAAACGCCATTCGTATCATTACCAATTGAATTTTCTAGCTTTTCTAATCGCCCTATTAACCTTTGTCTAAAAAACATATCCCTAAAACACCTCATTCATACAAATGTTTATTCAATCCTTATAGATAGGAAAAACTGTTAAATCGGCTCTTTCTCAAACCCATTGCCCAATAATTTATTTACCAGGTATTCGTCTTTAGGCAACGTAAGGACTGCTGCATCTAATACACTACCAATCACGTAACTATCAAAATAAAGATATTCCCTTTTTAGTGCTCTCACATAATAAAATCCATCACCTATCTTTAGTTTAAATTCAGTTAGCTTTTCATTGACTAGTTGCTGGCTTTCCGTCATTGCACGCCCTAATTTAGCCTCGATACTCGCTCTCTTTTTCATATAGTCATTCTTAGAAATGCCGTATTGCTCAGCTATCACGCTATCAGTTATAGGTATAAGCGAAGTATAGCAACCTAAATCGTAATTGTAGTTACAAAGCTTTTCAGATTTATAATACTTATCAATTAAAACTTGTCTCTCGTCATCGGTTAACGTCTTTAAAGCATTGAAAAATACTTTAGCTTGTTCTATTGACCTTTTAGGTAAATACTCCCTAGCCTCTTCATAGTATCGCCATTGCCTTAGATAATAGGATGGTCTTACATGGTCATATCGCAAAAAAATCATACATCCTTTCTAAATTACTATCTACATCATCAGTACAATCCGTTTCTTCCGGTTCAATCCCTTCTCTAAAACATAAAGCTGTTTCTATCTCATTGATTTCATCTAAAGTTTTCTTAATTAGATATTCCGGACAATTAGTTAACGGATAACTTACTAGAAAATTTCTCTCCTGTGTGGTTAGAGTTGCTAAGAATCGAGAAAAATGTTTCTTCCTAAAAACATATCGTTGAATACGCCTATCTATTGAATCGAGATTTAGCAATAGCTCTTCTACTTCGTTATCTGGTCTAAAACCTTTAGTAACCATTTCAAATTGATCGTTATAGACTTTTCTGTATTCAATATGAGTGGCCATGTTTTGAAAATAGAAATCTCTTCTAAGTATTTTTTTCCGATATTCTAAACGACTTATAATAAAAGAAAGGGATAAATAATTTTTTATGACAATTTCATCAAATGGATCCAACTATTTTTTACTCCTTCCTTTTAAACAAAAAGAGGACACAAGTCTTTATTCCGATTAAGAAATAAAATACTTGTATCCTCTGGTTCTTCCTAGTAAGATACTACCACTATTCAACTAACGTTATTATACCACAATTACCGCTATTTTTATACTTTTCTATAGTGTTTAGACTACCTTTTTAGGTGCATTTTCTTCTAAAAGTTCTGCAGTAATTGTTTCTGATTTTACAACTTTTCCATCCTTTACTAGCAACCTTACTTCACCATACAACGGTAAATCTATCGTAATTGCTTTGTTGTTTTTATCAATATAAAGTTTATCCATTTTTATTTTCTCCATTCTGTATATAATTATAATTTGAAAATCGTTCATTTTAGTATATAGCTATAAAATATTAGGTTCTATAAAGCAGCGAAACAGTTATATAACTTGAAAAAGCCTCATCACTACCATAGTGATTGCTACATTGTAGGATATTTTGAATCTCGATATTAGGATTCTTAGACAGAAAATCATTTATTTTTTCTTCAATTGTTATAGCACCATGTCTTTTTTCAAAATCTGATATCTCATTAATTCCTTCAAACATTTTTACTTTCAACATAACTAGCCCTCCATAATATTTTTTGTATGCAACATTAAAAATTCACTATTAGCCAAAATTGTCATTGATCCGTCTTCGTGATGGAACCTACATATTTTTGTTTCTTCTGAAAAGTCTATAAGTGTTATTTCTTTGAAGTTCATCCCTAATTTTCCACCAAGTTTTGCTACCGCAGGTCGTTCAAAGCCTTTAATCTGATAAAATACCTGTTCAATATCATTTCTAATCATAAAAAAATCCTCCTTTTTAGTGGTTATCCATAAATATCCAAGACAGTATCCATGTTTTATGAATACATTTTTTTGTTTGCTAAATTTGAAGTTGTGCCATTAAAACAACCTGGATGTTCTGTAAAATGTTCCATAAAAATCCCCTTGTTCTAATCAAATTGTTCCATAAAATCCATAAAATAGCTCTATACCTTATATATAAATATTTATATTATATATTAATTTTTAATCTCTTTATAAAATTAAAATTATATGGAACTTACGGAACAACTATTGGTATATAAGCAATTTAGTTGAACAAAACATGGAATTTTTATGGAACAAAAGAGGTACCTTATGGATATTCTTCATGGCAAAAAGTTAGTTTTAATTCAACTCCTATATAACGCCATTGACTTGAGCCGCCATCATTATATCCCTTTCTACATTTTCTCTTTGGGTGTCCTTTCTTATCAAGGTATTTAGTCAATTCTTGAGCACTTCTTGTTTTGAAACCATTAATTTGAAGAAATGTTTTCAATTCTTTATAAACTGTCGCAGCTATTTCCCCTCTATCATCTCCCTTGTGAAGTTCTGTGGCTTCAAATAAAAACTGTCCAATACGATCATTGTCGAACAACCAAGCACATTTAGCTTCTTCCATAATGGCACTTTTTGTAAAGGTCGCCTTTGTACCATTAAATATCTTCCTAAATTCACAGATACACTTATAAACAAATGCTGGAGCTTCCTTTTCTATTGCTTTAATATCTTGCTGTTTCCAAAACGGAGCATCATTATCTCGTTGATTTCCAACGGTTATTGGAATTACATTTAAACGATCCGCAAACCCTTGAGATAAATCATTAAAGTGAAAAAATTCATTTAAACTAAAAAGCTGTTTAGCATGGTTTTCAAAAGTAAAAGATTGAATCCCTTTATATTCTGCTTTTAATCTATCTCCGCCTGTTAGACGTTTTAAAATACCAGAGTTCTCAATATAAGCTTTTTCTAAATCACCGTTAATATTAGCTGCCTTCCCAAGTAAACTCACGACTGAAAATTTATCCGTGGCTAGTTCATACGGTGTTACCGCCGAGCTATTTTGTTTCGTAATATAATTTTCAATTATCAATTTTAAAAAGCTTGATTTCCCTTCTCCGCCTTCTCCATAGAAAAACAACATATCTTGAGCTGGTGCATGGCTTCGATAAAACATATACCCTATGAATTGTTTCATAAATAAATCACTTTCACCAAGAAAACCACTAAACAGTTTATCAGTAGCCGGTGTTTCTCTACCACTTATATCTATTTCATAATCAAATGCCATTAGAATATAATCATTCGGGGCATTTTTTCTTAGTTCACCAGTTAAAATATTGTAAGTACCATTTTTAAATACTACTAACTCCGGTCGACTTTCCTCAAATGGTGTAAGTATTGGATAATTTGGATCATATGTTTTTTGTTTTATATAACGACTCACACTTCCAATGAATTTTTGTTCGTAATAACCCCATTTTTGCAAAGTAACCAAAGTTTGATTTTCCGAAAAAGAAATCATTTCATTTTTCCCGAAATATCGCCATGCTCCTCTCTTAGGATCATAAACAGCACCTTCTAATAACGTAGGATACCTTACTAAATTAAAATCATGGATAATACTATCTCCCATTTCTTCATGATTAAAGCCATGAATAATGTCTAGTTCTTTGCCCGATACAATCCAAAACCATGGTGGTGTGGTATTTTGTAGCTCCTCAACTTTTTCATCTCTTAATTGAATAGCTGCTTCTTTGTCAGTCATGCTATTAAGCTTTGCCTTCAACTCTGCTATAGCAACGTTAATATGAAAAGGTTTAATTGTATTCTTTGCTTGTAGTTCTCGTAATTCTTCTAGTTCGTTCACTGACTCAACTCCCTTTTAGCGATACTATAAAACGTTGCTTCTAATTCTTTTTGTTCTAACGGTGGATTAAAATGACTATTAGCAAACTCTACTAACTCAAAAACAGCTCCTACATCCACTGCTCGGCTTAATAACTGGCCTGTAATCTTTGCGATATGATTATTACGGCCACCCTCATCACAACCTAAAACAAGGCTTTCAAGAAGTTCTGTTGTTGTGTTACGATAACGAGTAACATTGCCATTAACAGGCTTTCTCACTACATTCTTCTGATTTTCCTTCCATTTCTTAGCACCTTCCAATAATTCTACTAGCTTTAATACTTTCTCACCTTTATGAATTAAAATAGTCTCTGCTGGATTGTATGGTGTGATAACAGGCAATAACATAATTTGCGACCAAGTACGGTTGCTACTATCTGGAACACCGTTTATTTCTTTACATATGTGTTTAGTAAAAAAGTCCACCAACAATTTGTAATCTGCTTCCTTTTCTATAGAACCTTTAAACGGTACTATCAAGCGGTATCTAACGCCTTTCACACCATTGCTAACACTTGGATAGGCAATATACGAAACATCACTTAATGCCCTTTTAAACCACTTTACAAGCTCCCCTTCTGTTACAATTACATCATCAAGATCCAATACTAAACAATCCCTAGATAATAGATTTTCATTTTTCCGAGTCAATTCTTTCATATTTCCAGATATGAAACCTTTTAACTTCTTCGTTTTTAATACATCCATCTTTTTGGTATTAGTTAAAACTTCTTCATCAAGTATTTTTTGCGGATTATAACTACCGAAAAAGTCCAATAGCGGCACATCTACAGGCTCATTCATCAAACTAGGTCTTACAGTTCCTATATAAATCATTTCTGCAATACCTCCTGTTCACTAAGATTATTTTTTAAACTAATTACTTTATCTGTTATGACATCTTGCAAAGTAACTAATTGATCTATATATCTATCAGTTTCATAAGCTAACAACTTGCTTGAATTATTTTTTACTGCTCTATACTCCAACGCTGACCCTTGGATTCCTTCAAGTAATTCACTAAAAACAAAAAGCAAATTGTTTATCTGGTTTAACTCTATACCCACTTCATAATTATCCATTGGTTTATTTTTCATGATTGCCCTCCACGTCTTCTTCAAACGAAACATAAAAGTCATCTAATAGTTTTGCTTGATCTGATAGAAATTCTGTAATTTTAGGTAAAATAACTTTACATGTATAGCCATTCATCCCTAGTTCTTTTCTGTTAAGCACATCATGAGAACTTAACAAATCTGACATCAGTTCATTGGTTGATTGTGCATATCTGATAATACTTTCTTGTAATTCATTCATTATTTAATTCCCCATTTCATTCGATTTGAGGGTACAAAAATACCCTTATACTTAATCACAGCAAATAAGCTGAATTGACGTATAACGGCATGCAGTGGTATTATATTTACATGCCGTTTATACGGTGGTGGCTCTATAGTTGTTCAAACTTTCGACGGGGAGAACGATTATAGAGTTTCTTTTTTGTCTAATTCTTGATAAATCCTTTCAATCCCTTCACGTACTACATGAGAGCGACTACTGTCATTTCTGGCTACGATGATATCAAGCTTTGTTAACAACTCATCGTCAACCCTTACTCGTAACATATAATCTTTTGGCTTATCAGCTAGACGTTCTTTTTTAGCAATCAAAGTTATTCACCTCTTTCTATGTTGCTACATAAATAATAGCTCATGTAGCAACATAGGTCAACACTTTTTTCTAAAAAATAAACTGCATGCATTATATTCAGTTTTCAAATATCAATTTTTGTGTTATAATAAGAACAAAGAAATGGCTATTTCAAGCCTTTTTGTGTGCCTTTAACGTTCGCTTTGGTCGGTGGAATCGTTAAGGCTTTTTCTTTTTTTGTGGGAATCGTATAACATACTTCTAAAACAACGTTGCATGATTAATACCTCCTAATTAGACTTAATGCGACTGACAATTGACTTTAGCGACTTTACTGTTATGTGCTCCATTACTGGAATATCCTGCCCCACGCTAGGTTTATTTTGCATTCTCTTTTAAAAATCTATCTGCTTCAGCTTTGCTAATTCGCTCATAGCCATCAACCAAAATTACCTTGATTAGTCCATTTTTGATGAGCTTTTTCGTCAAGGTATTGTAACTTGTACCAAGATACTTAGCAGCTTGCGTGTAATTCATCACTGCAGGCTGTTCTAGCTTCTTTTTGTATTCTTCGATAAAAGTTATCGCTTGCTGTCTTCCCTCTTTAGCGGCTGTTTCTTTGATGACCTCACGTAATGCTGGTGATAGGTCTAATTCATCAATGCTTAGTTTTGCCATGTTCTCACCTCCTTTTTTTGACGTTTGGGAATTATTCAATTTAACATACCTCTAAAACATACCGTAGAAAATACTTTGCTTTATTTTATCAATTGGATCTTTGCTACTATTCGGATGTCGTTCAAATGCACGATGCCATAACCGGCGTTTAAAATTCGTTGTGTCTAATTTGATAATCATTTTTCTAACCCCTTTCCTAGTTCCGCTACTGCCGCTTCAAAGTAAAACCATTGCCAACGTGGCGCACCATTCACATCTTGTTGTTTCCAGCAGCCATAAATATTCGAGAACTCATTTTTTTCATAGTCAGACTTCAAACCTAACTTATTGGCCAACCGACCAACCTTATTTTTAGACACGCCTAACCGTTCACCAATTTCCGTAGCATTAAACACCGGCGGTTCTTCATCCAACACTAAATGCAAGGCTGATTTTAAGTAACGCTGTTTTTCTTCCTCGTCTTCAATCTCCATGGCAATCTTATAAATCAGTTCACCGTGCTTGGTTGCGGCATTCTGCTTCATGATTTCTAGCCGTTCTTGGTTCAAATACTCAGATGTTCCAAGTTTTACCGATTGTCGCATATTGAAATAACCATCTACTAATTGATCGTAAAGTTCCCAAGCTAAATCATCTTCAAGGATTTTTAAAAGTTTGCTGTAACCTCGTTCGGATAAGATATAGATATTATTAGCGGCATTAATCTGATTTTGACTGAAACCAAACGTTTCAAAAGTCAGTGGCTCAGACCCACCGAGTTTGCTGTCGTTCCGAACGACCGCGGAATTGTTATCGCCCTGAACGATGACTTTTAAATCTAAAATATCTACGCCATCTTTGAAACGTTTTCGATTGCGATTTATTAGCTCGTTGATGTGTTTTACTTCCTTACCATGAACCCCCGCAATCTCCTTAACTAGCATTGCTCGCTTGCCATTACCAAAACCTCCTTCAATGCCTGTGAATTCAAGTTTGCCTACTTTCTGTTTGCCTGTTACTTTTAGTTCCATTCCTTACACCCCTTTCATTCGTTCCGCCAGTAACTCATCAATCGCCTTTTCAACTCGTGCTTTACGCTCATCGTTTAATTCGGTTCTTAACCAAACACAAAAGCGACTATCAGACAAATCTAGTTTTTCTGCAACTTCCCAATTTCGCAATCGGTTTAAAAAAATGCGGTCTCGTATTTCTTGATTAGCTTTCATAGCATTACCTCCTCCTTTTACAATAACAACGCCGTTGTTAAATGAATTTTAACACAACACCGTTGTATCAATCAACAACGTTGTTGTACTTTTTTTGGAATTCTGCTAAAATAAATTTAAAAATAAGGAGGAGATAAGTTTGAACCGAATAAAATCAGCTCGGAAACGTAAAAAAATTAGTCAAAAAGAACTAGCTGACCAATTATCCATCACTCAACAAGCTGTTAGCTATTATGAAAACGGCACACGCACACCAGATAAAGATACTTTAGAGACAATCGCCTACTTGCTTCAAGTGCCACCGGAATATTTGACTGGAGAAACAAATGACCCCGACGGTTGGGGTTTATGGGAAGACGCTACAGGGTTCAAAGTTGATACAATAAAAAAAGAAATTGCTCGAATGAAAGACGCTCGCCATGTTATAGGTGATTCCGACAATTTACAAAATCTAATTGGTCAAGCAGTTAACAATCTAGATGGACGCGGTAATACTGACCGAGGAATAATTAATCATATTGCATACGAGGTCATTAATCTTCACTCCTGCTTAAAAGACAGATATGAAGATCAACAAAAACTAGAAAATTTATTAGGTGAAGGTAACACAAGAATCAGACCAGCTACCCTAAAAAATGAAGATATAATTTACGATGATTTAAACGTTATTGCTTATGAAAAGGCTATGGCCGTTCTAATTCAAGCTAGAAGAGACTTGCAACAAATCCCTAACGACTTATCATTAAAATAATACTACCCCCCCCACTACATAAACGCCCCACGTTAGGTACTGGGAGGAAAACAACATGGCAACATTCAAGCAATACGAAAAGAAAGATGGTACTAAGGCATGGCAATTTCAAGCATATCTTGGTATTGATCCAATTAATGGAAAACCAATAAAGACCACTAGAAGAAACTTTAAAACAAAAAAAGAAGCCCAACTTGCTTTATCACGTCTGCAAGTGAACTTCGAAAACGGCGAGTATGGTAAAAATAAAAACTACACTTTTGAAACAGTCTACCAAATGTGGTTAGAACAACATCAAAATACGGTTAAACCTACCACGGCGGAAAACATTGAGAAACGATTTAAAAATCAGATATTGCCACTACTGGGCGACTTAAAGATTGAAGCGATCAATACTTATATTTGTCAGAAAGCTGTTAATGAATGGTTCAAGAAAGTTGTAGCATATCAGCAAATAAAATCTTATGCTTCACAAGTCTTTAATTACGCAATCAATAATGGCATTATTAAAAGCAATCCTATGCAGCGTGTCATTATGCCTAAGAAAAACGGACTACAACAAAAGAAAGTAGACTTCTATTCCAAAGAAGAACTGCAGCAATTCTTTGATTGTATAAAAAAAGAAAACAATTTAAAAATGCTCGCTTTCTTTAGAATTGCAGCTTTTGCCGGGTTACGACGTGGCGAACTAAGTGCTTTAACTTGGTCTGATATTGACTTTGAGAAAAAGCGTATTACAGTTGATAAAAACTTAGTACTGGTACGTAATGAGTTTACAATCCAATCTCCAAAGACCCGAAGCTCAAATCGGACTATTAGTCTTGATGAAACCACATTGGCCATCTTAAAAAAATGGCGATTGAAACAAAGAGAAAGTTTATTCTATCTTGGCAGAAAAAACTCATTGAATTTAATTTTTACAAATTCTACCGGCAAAACTGGAGTTGATTTCTTATATCTCACCTATGGTTCAAACTCATTGAAGTATCTTAGTGATAAATATGGCATCAGAAAAATAAAGCTTCATGATCTAAGAAAGACTCATGCAAGTTTACTATTTGAAGCCGGAGCAGAAATAAAAGATGTTCAAGAACGTTTAGGCCATTCAGACATTCAAACTACCTACGCTGTCTATATAGGTGTATCTAAAGATCGTGAAGAAAAAATAGCAAATCAGTTTGCAAAATATGTTAATTTTTAGCAAATGGCATTCAATATGGCATTCAATCACAAGAAAAAGGACTTACATTCATTGATTTAACAACGTTTATAAGTCCTTTTTATCTGCTATTTCCGATACATCTTAAACTCCAAAAATAAATCATTATAAATCCCTAAATATTCACTACCTAAGTCTTCGTAAACTTCTAAATGGCTAATAATTTCATCGCTAGGATAAAATTGCTCATCGCCAGAAATTTCCGCTGGTAACAAAGCCACAGCTTCTTTATTTGGGGTTGCATAGCCAATATATTCTGCATTTTGAGCCGCGTTTTCTGGTTCCAACATAAAATTAATAAAAGCGTAGGCACCCTCAATATTTTTCGCAGTTTTCGGGATAACAATATTATCAAACCACAGATTTGAGCCTTCTTCAGGGATAACATAGTGTAAGTTTTCATTTTCCCACAACATTTCAGCGGCTTCCCCTGAAAAAGTTACCGCTACAGCACTTTCTTCGTTAATCATATACATTTTGATTTCATCGGCAACAATCGCTTTAATATTGCCAGTTAAAGTGTTTAATTTTTCAGCAGCCGCTGATAATTCTTGATTGTTTTTACTATTTAAAGAATAGCCTAGACTTTGTAAACCAAAGCCCATAACTTCTCTGGCACCGTCAATCAACATTAAATTATTTTTCAAGCTTGGTTGCCATAAATCATCCCAATGCTGAATTCGGGTACCTTCAACCATTTTGTCATTATAGGTAATTCCGACAGTTCCCCAGAAATAAGGAATGGAAAATTGGTTGTCTGGATCAAAAGATAAATCTAAAAAGCGTTGGTCGATATTTTCTAAGCCGACAATTTTTTTATGATCAATCGCTAGTAGCAAGTTTTCTTTCATCATTTTTTGAATCATATATTCGCTAGGAATGGCGATATCATAGGCTGTACCGCCTTGCTGAATCTTAGTAAACATCGCTTCGTTGGAATCAAAAGTTTCGTAATTTACTTTATAGCCAGTTTCGGATTCAAATTTTTTAATTAAATTGGGGTCAATGTAGTCTCCCCAGTTATAAATCGTTACAATATCAGCACCTGCTACGCCACTAGATTTTTCTAAGTGGCGGACAGACACCAGTAAGATAGCGATAATCACTACAATACCGCCGATTAAAGAATAGACTTTTTTCATCGCAGTTGTGCCACCTCCTGCGCTTCTTGGCGTTTTTTACGTGCTTTTTTCGAAGTATTATCTTGGCTAATAAAATAGTAACCAATCACTAAAATCATTGAAAATAGGAAGACTAACGCACTTAAAGCGTTAATCTCTAAGCTAATTCCTTGGCGAGCACGAGAATAAATTTCAACTGCCAAAGTTGAAAAGCCGTTGCCGGTTACGAAAAAAGTAACCGCAAAATCATCTAAAGAATAAGTAAAAGCCATAAAATAGCCGGCAATCACACCAGGTGTCAAAAACGGCAAAATAATCCGTTGAATCACTTGCAAATTGCTAGCGCCTAAATCGCGAGCAGCATCTACCATAGAATCATTCATTTCTTTTAACTTCGGTAAAACCATCAAAACCACAATCGGAATACTAAAGGCAATGTGAGAAAGTAAAACACTGAAAAAACCTAAGCGGAAACCACCCACGATTGAGCCGATAAAAGTAAAGAAAATTAAGAAACTTGCCCCGATAATGACATCTGGTGAAACCAACAAAATATTATTAAAGCTTAACAACAAATTGCGGCTTCGTCTTTTTTTCATATAATAAATCCCCATCGCACCAAAAGTGCCGATAATCGTAGCGATTAAAGCCGATAAAAAAGCCAACATAAAAGTGTTTAAAACAATAATTATCAGACGACTGTCTTCAATTACCGCTTGATAATTATCCCAAGTGAAACCGGTAAAAGTTGTCATGCTACCGCCCTCGTTAAAGGAATAAAAAATCAAATAGAAAATGGGGGCATATAATAAAGCAAAAATAACTACCAAATAAACATTAGACCAACGAAATTTTTTCGTCATGATGCCCGCCCTCCTTTTTTCTTTTCTCCGGTGGCAATCATCACCACAAACATAGCGATAATCAGGATAACGCCGATAGTTGAACCCATGCCCCAGTTTTGGGTCACTAAGAAATGTTCCTCAATCGCTGTTCCTAACGTAATTACGCGATTACCACCAATTAAACGGGTTAACATAAAGAGTGATAGCGATGGAATAAAGACGGCTTGAACGCCACTTTTTACACCATTTAATGACAGCGGAAAAATCACGCGGCGAAAAGTTTCCATGTTGTTCGCCCCTAAATCACGACTTGCACTAATTAATGAAGGATTCATTTCTTCCAAGGCATTAAAAATTGGCATAATCATAAATGGCAATTCAATATAAGCTGCCACAAATAAAAAACTAAAATCAGTAAAGAGAATTTGCTGCTTACCAATACCAATAAAACTCAAAAACTCATTAATTGTGCCATGAGCACTAAAAATTCCAATAAAAGCATAAGCTTTCAACAATAAGTTCACCCATGTAGGTAAAATGACAAGCATTAACCAAAGTTGTTTATGCTTTAATTTTGTTAAAAAATAAGCGGTGGGATAACTAATCAATAAAGTAAACAAAGTAATTAAAAAAGCATACCAAACAGAATTTAAAGTCATAGTTAAATAAGTTTTGGAAGTAAAATAAGTAGCATAGTTCGCCAAAGTAAAATGGCCGTTCATATCAAAGAAAGATTGATAAACAATCATTAAAACGGGTGCAATGACAAACAATAGCAACCATAAATAATAAGGAAGCGAATAAATCCGGCGAATATTTCTCATGGGCTTATTCCTCGTAGCTTTCTAAACGAGCATCGAAATCTTCTTCTGACTCGTTAAAGCGCATCACATGAATATCTTCTGGTTCAAAAAACAAACCAACTTTACTGCCTTCTTTCGCTTTGCGGGTAGAGTGAACCATCCATTCGTTGCCTTGCTCGTCATAACAAATGATTTCATAATGAACGCCACGGAATAATTGCGTATCCACTTCAACGACCAATTTGCCTTTATCCACAGTAGTAACTGATAAATCTTCAGGACGTAAAACAATTTCCACTGGCTCATTTTTCCGCATGCCACCGTCCACACATTCAAATTCTTTGCCGACAAATTCTACTAAATTATCGGCTCGCATCACACCGTTTACGATATTACTTTCCCCAACAAAATCAGCGACAAAATGGTTGATTGGCTCATCATAAATATCAACCGGCGTGCCACTTTGAACGATTTCTCCTTTGTTCATAACGAAAATTTCATCACTCATAGCTAAAGCTTCTTCTTGGTCGTGAGTCACAAAAATAAAGGTGATGCCTAAACGCTGCTGTAAATCCCGCAATTCATATTGCATATCTGTCCGTAATTTTAAATCCAACGCTGACAAAGGTTCATCTAACAGCAAAACTTTCGGTTCGTTGACAATCGCTCGAGCAATCGCCACCCGCTGTCTTTGGCCACCTGACATTTCAGAAATTTCACGATTTTCATAGCCAGCCAACTGCACCATTTTTAAGGCATTATTTACTTTTTGCGTGATTTCATTTTTAGGTATTTTTTTTATTTTCAAACCAAAAGCGACATTATCAAATACATTCATATGAGGAAATAAAGCATAGTCTTGGAAAACTGTATTGACCGGTCTTTTATTGGCAGGAATATCATTGATGCGTTTCCCTGCAAAAAGCACATCTCCAGAAGTCGCTTCAGCAAATCCCGCAATAATGCGCAAAATCGTGGTTTTCCCACAACCTGAAGGACCTAATAAAGTATAAAATTTTCCTTCTTCAATCTCAAAATTAACCTTTTTCAAAACTTGCTCATCTTCATAGCTTTTTACAATATCTTTAAAAGCAATAATCGTATTTGCCAAAATCTTCACCTTCCTCGTATTGATTCATTTTTATTTTTATAAATAAGATTCTGTCGCTACTACAATTAAGCGACTCGTGCCTTTGCTACGATTAAATAATTGGTGGGGTTCCGTTGCTTGATAATAGAGAGATTCGCCTTTTTTGGCACGATAGACGGTTTCTCCTAAACGTAAACCAACAGCTCCTTGCAAAACGTAAACAAAGGTTTCGGATAAAGAAGGCTCAAAAGTTTTATACTCTCCAGCTTCTTGAAAAGTTACCACAACAGGCTCCATCTCTTTTTCATTGGATTCGGGAATTAACCAATTGAGTTTAAAGCCGTTTTCTTCATCTATATATTCAGTCGCATCATCTTTTGTGTAATGGACTTTTTGACCATAAGTCTCCTGCCTGAAAAATTCTTCAGGTGTGCTACCGAGGACTTCTAAAATATTAAAAAAAGTTTCCATTGAAGGCGAGCTTAAATCCCGTTCTAATTGGGAAATATAACCTTTAGTTAAATCTGTTCGCTCGCCTAATTCTTCTTGCGTTAAGTTTTTTTGAACTCGCAAATTGCGTAGCTTTTCACCAATTTCCATAAAAGTTATGCTCCCTCTTTTTAAGTTATTATCGTAAAAAATAAAAAATTGTCGTTTTGTTTACTTATACTAAACACGAAGTTTATTTTCACCCTCATTTAGTATACAAATTTTTATAAAAAAAACAAGCTTTTTTTACGTAATTCTTATTTTTTATAAGGGAAAATGAAAGCTAATCAATTTGTATAAATAGCTTTACTTTATCAAAAGAATAACTTGTTATTTACTCAGCAATTTTTTAATCGAAAAAATGTTGTTATTAGATGCTTTGTGTTAAAATGAATAATAAAAAAAAGGAAGTGTTAAAATGTCTTCATTTCAAGCCTTGATGGTTACTAATGAAAATCAATTTCAAAGAACATATAAAAGCTTAACTAATAATGATTTACCTGATGGTGATGTGACCATTCAGATTGCATATTCTGGCGTCAATTTTAAAGATGCCTTAGCTTCTATTGAAAAAGGTGGAGTAATTCGTAATTATCCCATGACGCCCGGGATTGATGCTAGCGGAACGGTCATTGACAGTCAGCATCCAAATTTCCAAGTTGGCGATGAAGTCATTGTGACTAGCTATGGCTTTGGGGTTACTCATCCTGGTGGCTACAGCGAAATTCAACGGATACCAGCTGAATGGATTGTGCCTTTGCCAGCTGGCTTATCTTTAAAAGCTGCTATGGTTTTAGGAACTGCTGGTTTTACCGCAGCTTTGGCGGTAGCAGCCATAGAAGAAGCCGGTTTAACTACTGACAGTCGTATAGTGATTACTGGTGCTAGCGGTGGCGTAGGTAGTATGGCTTTAGCGATGCTGCATAAATTAGGCTATCAAAATTTGACAGCCGTTACTCGTAAAAGCAGCGCCCACTCTTGGTTAACCGCTTTAGGTGCTGCGGAAATCGTAACTCCTGAAGCCCTAATTCCAGAAAAATTAAAAGCTTTAGCAAAACAAGAATATGATTTTGCGATAGATACTGTTGGTGGCAAATTAGCTGAAGCTTTAATTCCTAGCTTGCAATATGGTGGTAGCATGGCTCTTTGTGGCAACGCTAGTGGGATTCAATTGCAAACGACTGTTTTGCCTTTTATTTTGCGAGGGGTTAATTTATTAGGAATTGATTCTGTCAACACACCAATGAATAAAAGAAAAGCGATTTGGCATCGTTTAGCAACTGATTTAAATGTTACTGAAAACTTAAAAGTTAATGAAGTTGGCTTTAATGAATTACCAATAGTTTTTGATAGTTTATTAACTGGCACCCATGAAGGTCGTAGTATCGTTAAGATTGGTGGAAAATAAAATGCGGATTTTAATTACAGCTGGTGGCACTTCAGAAGCAATTGACCAAGTACGGGCGATTACCAATCACTCAACCGGCAGTTTAGGGGTGGCTTTAGCAAAAGTCGCTTTACAAAACGAAAAGCTTGAAGTTGACTATGTTACAACTAAATCAGCCTTAAAACCAACTGAAAACTCACGTTTACACTTATATCTGATTCAGTCAACGGCAGACTTATCGGCAACTTTAAATCATTTGCTTGAAAAAAATACTTATGATATGGTTATTCACAGTATGGCCGTTAGCGACTTTACTACCGAAACAGCTTTTTCTGAAGAAGAACTAATCACTGCCTTTTTAGCAAAAAAACCAGCTTTAACAGCAGCTGATTTAAAAACTTTCTTCAATCATTTAACAGCGAAAACACAACAAGCTAGCAAAATTTCTTCTGATACAGAACGTTTAATTATAACTTTGAAAAAAACACCTAAAGTCATTCAGCAAATTAAAAAATTGCAGCCTGAAACTTTATTAGTTGGTTTCAAATTATTAGTGGATGTTTCTAAGGAAGAATTGTTAAGTGTTGCTGAAGCAGCCTTAATTAAAAATCAAGCTGATTTTGTTTTAGCTAATGATTTAACTGAAATTGCGGGTGAAAAGCACCATGGCTATTTGCTAGCAAAAAATGGTGAAATGCAAGAAGCCCACACAAAAGCTGAAATTGCGGATTTAATTTTACAACAATTAGAAAAATAATGAGGTGAGTCTTTTGAAAACAATTCTTTTAGGGGTTTCTGGTAGCATTAGTGCTTATAAAGCTGCTGATATTACCAACGAACTTACAAAATTAGGTTATCAAGTTGATGTCGTGATGACGAAAAGCGCACAAGAATTTATCACACCTTTAACTTTACAGTCCTTAGCAAAACGTCATGTTCATACGGATGTTATGGACGAACCAGATGTGGCTTTAATCAATCATATTGAATTAGCGAAGCGTGCCGATTTATTTTTAATCGCCCCTGCTTCTGCAAATATTATTGGTAAAATAGCAAATGGCACTGGTGATGATTTATTATCAACCGTTGCTTTACCTTTACAAACCGATGTACCAAAAGTCATTGCACCAGCTATGAATACTTATATGTATCAAAATCCAGTGGTGCAAAGAAATCTGGCTACCTTAAAGGAGTTAGGTTACCAAGAAATCGAACCGCGGGAAGCTTTATTGGCTTGTGGTGATTATGGTAGAGGTGCACTTGCTACCGTTGAAACGATTGTTGATTACTGTCAAAAAATCTTGGCAGACAAAAAATGATTAGGAAAGGTTTTTAAATAGAAATGAAAAATACACGAACTTACACGCTAACTGCGTTATTTTTAGCATTATTAATTTTATTAGCAACAACTCCTTTAGGCTACATCAATTTAGGGGTGATTAATGCAACCACCATGCATATTCCGGTAATTGTAGCTTCCATTGTTTTAGGGCCAAAAATTGGTGGATTTTTAGGTGGCGTCTTTGGATTAACTAGTATGATTAGAAATACTGTTATGCCAGTGCCGCTATCTTTTGCTTTTTCACCTTTCATCCCTGTTTATGGCACTGATACTGGAAGTTGGAAAGCTTTAATTGTAACTTTAGTCCCCCGAATTTTAATCGGGGTGGTTCCTTACTTTGTTTACAAATGTTTAAACAAACTTTTGAAAGAAAAACAAAAATCTATTTCATTGTTTATTGCTGGTATTTTAGGTTCAATGACCAATACTTTATTAGTCATGAATCTGATTTATTTCTTATTTAAAGAACCTTATGCTGAAATGAATGGCAAAGCTGGCGCGGCTTTATACTATTTCGTAATCGGAATTATTTTCGGCAACGGTATTCCTGAAGCAATCGTAGCTGGTATCACTGCTTCCGCCATCTGTATGGTACTATTTAGAATTATTAAAACAGACCAAAATTATAATCTATAACTACAAAAAATCATTAAGCCCAATTAAAAGGCTTAATGATTTTTTTATCAGCTATTAGTAAAAATTATGCTTCTTCCCCAATGATGCGGACTTCTGTTTCTAAATCAACCGCAAATTTTTCTTTAATTACTTGTTGAATGTGAGCAATTAACTCTACATAATCAGTGGCTGTTGCTTGATTGATGTTAACGATAAACCCAGCGTGCTTTTCAGAAATTTGTGCACCGCCCCATTTTAAACCTTGCAAACCAGCATCTTGAATCAATTTGCCAGTAAAATAACCGACTGGACGTTTAAAAACACTGCCGCAAGAAGGATACTCTAGCGGTTGTTTTTCTTCCCGTAAAGCAGTTAATTCAGCCATGCGCGCTTTAATCGTTGCTTCATCCCCATGACTTAAATCAAAACGAGCTTCTAAAATAATTGCCGCTTTATCTTGCAATTTACTATGACGATAACTAAAATCCATTTCCGCTTTCGTCAAAGTTTCAATTTCGCCATTACCATTAATAATCGTCACGCTAGCGAAAACATCTTTAATTTCACCATCATAAGCGCCGGCGTTCATAAAGACCGCCCCGCCAATACTACCAGGAATCCCGCAAGCAAATTCCATGCCTGTTAATTGATGCTCCAAAGCTACATAAGTCGTGTCAATCAACTTAGCACCCGCTTCAGCAATCACAGTTGTGCCTGACACACTTACCTGATTCATTTCCGCAAGCATCACGACCACGCCACGAATGCCGCCATCTCGCACGATTAAATTGCTAGCATTGCCTAAAACTAACCATGGTAAATTTTTTGTTCGACAAAAATTTAATAAGGCTTCGACTTCTTGACGATTTTTAGGAAAAGCTAAAATATCAGCTGGTCCACCTGTTTTGGTGAAGGTATAATTTTTTAAAGGTTCATTAAATAGTAATTTCAATTCAGGTAAAGCTTGAGTGATTTTTTCTTGATTCATGGATAAAAAGCTCCTTACTCATTTCAGCGTATTAATTTTTCAATTGCCATTATTCTACCACAAAAAGAAACTTCCTTCATTAAAGAATGTAAAAAGGCGAAATTTCGCAAACACTTCCTTTTTTGGCAAGAATGAATTATCATTTAGGAGAAGTAACTGATTACTGGAGGTTGAATGATAAATGAAATTTATTTCTTGGAATGTTAATGGCTTACGCGCGATTGTTCAAAAAAACTTTATGGAAGCTTTTCAAGAGCTAGATGCAGATTTTTTCTGTTTACAAGAAACAAAACTGCAAGCTGGCCAAATTGATTTAGAATTAGCTGGTTATACGCAATATTGGAATTATGCAGAGAAAAAAGGCTACTCTGGCACGGCAATTTTTGCTAAAGAACCTGCCTTAGCCGCAACTTATGGCATCAGTATTCCCGAACACGATCAAGAAGGCCGTGTGATTACATTAGAGTATCCAGAATTTTTCATCGTCACTTGCTATACACCAAATTCTCAAAACGAATTGAAACGCTTAGATTATCGTATGACTTGGGAAGATGCTTTTAAAAATTATTTACTTGATTTAAAAGCGAAAAAACCCGTGATTATTTGTGGAGATTTAAATGTTGCTCATCAAAATATTGATTTGAAAAATTGGAAAACCAATCAAAAAAATGCCGGCTTCACTCCTGAAGAACGTGAAAAATTCAGCACTTTATTACAAAGTGGCTTTACTGATACTTTCCGCTATTTTTATCCTGAAACAGAAGGCGTTTATTCTTGGTGGAGTTATCGCTTTAACGCCCGCAAAAATAATGCAGGCTGGCGCATTGATTATTTCCTAGTTTCTGATGATTTACAACCAAAATTAACGGATGCTAAAATTCATACAGAAATTTTAGGTAGCGATCACTGCCCAGTGGAAGTTACTCTTGATTTTTAAATAACTTGAAAGGATTGTCTTCATGAACTTTATCGCAATGGACTTTGAAACAGCTAATCATGAAAAACACAGTGCTTGTTCGTTAGCGTTAGTCATGGTTCAAAACAGTCAAATTGTCGGAGAATATTATACATTAATTAAACCCGAGACACCTTTCTTTTATCGCAACATTCAAATTCACGGCATTCAGCCTGAAGATGTTGCTGATGCACCAGAGTTTCCGGAAGTTTGGCAACAAATCAAGCAATACTATCAAGAAAATCGCTTAATTGTCGCCCATAACGCTGGTTTTGATACCGGAATTTTAGCAGGTTGTTTAGATTATTATCGTTTGTCGCGACCTGAATATTTATCTCTTTGTACCGTTGAAACAAGTCGGAAATTATTTCCGGAAATGAGAAATCATAAACTTAATACAGTTTCAGCGGCTTTAGGGATTACTTTAGAGAATCATCATGATGCTTTAGAAGACAGTCGCGCTTGTGCCAACATTTTACTTTATCAAGAAGCTCATTTCGGAACAGCCCCTTTAAAGAAACTCGTTCGTTATCAATCATAAAAAATTGAATGCAGGTAATCGCTTTTGCTGAATAAAAGCGATTACCTGCATTTTATAATCAATCAATTAATTAATTTACTCATTAAATAAACATCTAAAAATTCCCCATCACTACTGCGAGCACCACGAGCAAGCGTACCTTCAATTGCAAAACCTAAATGTTGATATAAAGCCACCGCTCGCTGATTTCGCACTTGCACGGTTAACTCTAGGCGATAAATCAGTTGGCTCTCTTGCGCCCAAGCAATTAATTCTTCCAATAAAAGATGCCCTAAACCTAAGCCCCAATATTCTTTTAAAACGCTAATGCCCACTTCACCAATATGCTGCAAGCGTTCCGCATCATCGCCCCGCACTGAAGCCGTGGCAATCATCTCATCTCCCAACCAAGCTGCCAATAATAAATTATTTTCGCTATGGTATAACAGTTCTAATTGCAAAGCTAAATCAGCCACCAACAAATCCATACCGGCTTCATCCATAATCAAAAAGTCCGTTTCCTTGCCTAACTGCTGACTGACTGCTAATAATGCCGCCGCATCATCAGGAAGCACTTCGCGAATCGTAATATCTAAATCTTCACTCATTTTTTCAACTCGTTTCTAGTTAACAATGCTTGCTAACACCCTTTCTTTAAAGGCTTGGCTTTTTTCCCCATAAGCCGTTAAAGTCACTTGGCGTTCTTCAAGATTATCAGGATTTTTAGTTAAAATTAGTTCTAGATAGTCTCTTGGTAGCGCATCAGCTAGTAAATTGCCCCACTCAATTACTGATAAGCCATCACCTTCAAAATATTCATCTAAGCCTAATTCATCGCCAGCTTCTGCCACCCGATAAACATCCATATGATAAAGCGGCAGTCTGCCCCCTTCATACTCACGAATAATCGTATACGTCGGACTTTTAATCATCTGTTGGATTCCTAAACCTAAAGCAATGCCTTTAGTTAAAGTTGTTTTGCCTGCCCCTAAATCACCTGTTAAAACTAAATTATCACCAGCTTCAGCGACTTCACCAATTTTTTTAGCAAAAGTTTCTGTAGCAGTTGTATTTTCTAAAATCACAATTATTTCCTCATTTCTAGCAATCATCGCTTTCAAAAAAATTATAGAGCTTATTGCCTTGTAAAGCAACTATCTTGCTAAGCAAAAAATAAATTCAGCTTACTAAAACGTTATTAATTTTTAAAATACAAAAATTTATATAAACAAAGTTGAAAAAAATTATTTCTCAAAATAGGGTGACATTTTCCTTGCTAGCTTTCGTATATAGATTGTAGCAGATAAATTAGAAAAAGGAGCCGACTATCATGAAAAAATTACACTTAACTTTTTGGAATCAAGACGGCAGTAAGAAAACTTTCGTCATTCATCAAGTAGACCAAAATTTAACCCCGGAAAAAGTTTACTATTTAATGAATAAATTGATTGAGTTAAAGCTCTTTGTAAAAAATGGTATTCAACTCTGCACTAAAATTCACAGTGCCAAATATGTTGAAGTGATTACCACCCCGCTATTTAATGTTAGTAAAGAGCCAGAACAAGAAGCTATTTTAGAAGAATTAGTCAATCAAAAATTTGCCGAAATCGCTACGGAAAAAGCTGTCCAGCAAACAAATACCTTAACTATTACAAAAAAATACTACCCTTTAATAGAACAAATCAAGTTCTATCAAAGCATAGTATTTCAATGGCTAGTGCTAGAAATCACTGCCTTTTATCAAACCTGTGAACAACTATTTTATCAAAAAAATAGTCATTGGCAACGGGGTCCAGATATTTAAGCCTTATTTTTTCTTGCGTTCGTTTTGTAAAATTGAAATAGATTGTTTTAATGAAGTTAGCAAACCATTTTCGTTATAAACTAAAACGTTAGACTTATAAAGCTTCCCTGAAAATAACATTAAAGCTAGCGTGCTAACGACTAAAATCGCTATAGAAACTAGGGCCGCACCTGTGCTAGCTGTTTCATTTGCCAAACGAACTGGCATAGTGAATGATGATAAGAATGGAATATAAGAAGTTACTCGTAAAATGCCACTATTAGGATTTGCCATTCCCATAAATAAGCTGATGAAGTAACCCGCCATTGCTAAATAAGTGACTGGTAAAATAGCTTTTGGCGTATCCTCTGCTTTATTAACTAAAGAGCCACATAAGGCAGCTAAAACAGAGAAAATCGTAATTCCCAACACTAATAAAATAATGGTAAAGACTAAATAGCTACCAAATAATTTTTCTAAAGAAATGCCTTCCAAATAAGGTTTAATCATTGCCATATTGGTGATTTGCTTATAACCAAAGGCGAAAATAATCGCATAGATTATCAGTTGAGTGACAGCTACCATTAACACCCCAAAGATTTTACCGTAATAATGGGCTTGTGCTTTGGCACTAGAAAGAACAACTTCCATAATTCGCGTGCCTTTTTCCGCCGCAATTTCTTGAGCAATAATTTGCGCATAAGAAAAGATAATTAAGAAAAGGAGAATCGTTGCTGCATAACTGACAATTTGTTGTACCATGGTATTGTCTTCGCCAATCGCCATTTCCCCGGCATCATTAAAGTCAACTTTTTCAGTTTCAAAGTTAGCTGGTGCACCTAGTTGCGCCACTTGTTCAGCGGTTAAACCAAAAGCAGCAGCTCTTTCACTAGCTTGCAAAAGACCTAAGAACTGTTGAATCGCCATTTCTGTAGATAAACCTAGACTTGACTCGCTATACATCACGCCACTAACTGTATTATCTTGGTTATCAATCGTTAAGTAAGCGTCAATTTCTTCTGCCCCTAATTTTTCTTGAGCAGCTTTTTCTGATGATAAAATTTCAAAAGTATAATCTTCAGAGTTCATTTGTTGAATACTAGCAGCTGTAGTGGTGTCTTCGACAATCACACCGACTTTACTGGTTTCATCAAAACCACCAGCAAATTTTCCTAACAACATAATACCGCCAGTTAAAATAAAGGGAACCAAAATCATTACTAAAAAGGCAGTTGATTTGACATTTTTCTTATAAACATCCCAAGCAATTACTTTAAATTTACTCATGTTTGCCACCTGCTTTCATTTTGAAAATTTCTTCTAAGGTTGGTGGTTGTTGATTGAACATTGGAATATAACCATTCTTAGTGGCTAAGGCAAAGATTTCTTTCCCTACTTCGGCATTTTCCAAAGTAATATTTAAGCTACCATCAGGTTGTTCCACCACATCTAAGACACCCGCAATATTCATTACTTCCATCGGTGACATAGCTGAGTCTAAAAATAGTTTAGTACGACCAAAACTTTCCCTAATCTCAAAAACTTTCCCGTCTAGAACTGTTTCACCATTGCGAAGCATAATTAAATTATCACAAATTTTTTCGACATTATCCATGTTATGACTAGAGAAAATAACGCTAGAGCCTTTACTTTTCAGCTCAATAATGCCGTCTTTTAGCAATTCCGCATTAACTGGGTCCAAACCACTAAAAGGTTCATCTAAAATAACCAGTTTAGGTTCATGAATTAAAGTTGAAATTAGCTGAACTTTTTGTTGATTCCCTTTAGATAAGGATTTGACTTTGTCTGTTTTCTTCCCTTTGACTTGAAATTTTTCCATCCACTCATCAATTTTAGGTTCAATTTCTTTACGAGATTTCCCCCGTAATTCAGCAAAGTATAATAATTGCTCTTGAATACTAATTTTTGGATATAAGCCCCGTTCTTCTGGCAAATAACCAATAATATTGTAATCTTTACTGCCAATTTGATGGCCATCCCACAAAATTTCACCATTATCTGGTGTTAGAAAATCTAAAATCAACCGAAACGTTGTTGTTTTCCCTGCACCATTTTGACCAATCAAACCTAAAATCTGCCCTTTAGGGATTTCAAAAGATAAATCATTAACTGCTGTGTAATCCCCAAAAGTTTTTGTTAAATTTTTCACCTGTAACATTTACATTCACGCTCCTTAAATACTAATTTTTAAATCTGATTACAGCTTACGATTATAAATAAAATAAAAAATACAATAGCTAATCATATAAATTCCGATTAAACCAGATGCCACATAACTAAGCATTTGATTGATATAAGGCCCTATTAATGCCATCGCATAAATCGCTAAAAACTGACAAAAGCCCGCCATTCTAACTGCTTTAGAAGCAATTTCATGATTACGCTCATCATTGGTTTGAATCCGTTGTTTTCTTAATAGCTTAGGATTTTTGCTTATGCGATAGGTTTTTAAGGCTAGTGCTAACCCCGCGCCTACCATTCCTCCCGCTGTCCCAAAACTAAAATCAGTAGCGTGAGCCGGCATTTCAATTTTTAAAACTTCTGAAGCTAAGAAGATGCTTAACCAAAGAATGCCACCTAAGAGGCATATCAGTAAATATAACCGTATTCTTTTTTTCAATTGTTGTTTAAATTCTTCATCATTATGATATTGTTTCACTTTATTTCCACCACCGTTTAAAAATAGTTAATAATTAATTTTCTTATGAGTTATTCTCCATTCATTCTCTACTAGTCGTCTTCTTCGTCAAAAATGAAGATTTCTTCAATGGTTAATTGAAAAAACTTAGCAATTTTATGAGCTAAAAATAAAGACGCATTGTAACGACCACTCTCTAATGAAATAATCGTTTGCCGCGTAACATCAACTGCATCGGCTAATTCATTTTGAGTAATTTTGTTCATTTTTCTTAACTCTTGAATCCGATTTTTCATCACCTTTCCCCCTACTTTGTTTCATTGTGATGATTTTTCTTTGAAAATTAGTAACACTATTAAATGTATAGCTTGCTTTACTTTTCTTCATTCGTAGTATAGCAAGCTTTACATTTTTTGTAAAGTCTATTTTACATTTTTTCTAAAATTTTTTTGACTATAAAAAAACTAGACCTCTTAACAAGGCCTAGCTTCATATTAATTATTCAATTTAAATGTTTAAACTATTATTGTAAATAAAGCTTAACTTCTAAAAGCGTAAATCACTTCGTTAATCCCAAAAATCATAAAATAAAAACCAACGACAAAGCTTAAAGTTAGAGCTGAAGAAAGTGGATTAAATAATAATACCACCCCTAAAACAATCCCCATAACATCAATTATCAGTGCCAACCAAAAATAACCTTCACTAATACTGCGAGCTAAATCCAAAGTAAACAAGCCTAAAATAGAATCTAGTAAAAACCAAGCAGCAAACACATATGGCAACAAAGCCACTCCAATATTCAAATTGAAAAATAAATAAATACCTAACAAAATATCAATTATCGCTAACAAAATGGGGGCATAAGCCTTATAACCAGTTAATTGGCTAAAACGCCGGCGAACAAAAATTTCAATGGCCCCTTTAACAATTGCAAAAGTTGCGATAACCATAGTAATCGCAATCAAATTCCCCTCCGGATCACGAAAAGAAAGTATTGCTGTCAAGATAAAAAGTATTCCTACTACTAAAGAACCCCAATCCATCCCTCTTTGTTTTCTTCTAGCATCCATGGAAATCCGCTCCTATCATTTTAAAATTTTAGGTAGTGTTAACAAGCCTTACCTATACTTATAGTCTAGCTTGAAACGCTTAAAATACCAAATGATACGAACTGGATTTTATTTATTATTTTTCTTCATATTTTCAATTTTTTATTTCTATTTAAAATCCTCATGATACTCTTCTAAATACTCATAAAGTGCAGTTTCAAAATCTCTTAAAACAGGAAGTTCTGCGCGTTCAGACACAATTACTGCGGACTTTGGTCTGGCAGCACTTCGATTTAAAGCTTCTCCGTTAACAGAAATTAAAGTTATCTCTTTTTGCAAATAGTCAAAAAATAGTTTACTAGCCTCATACCAAGTTTTAGCCCCTCCGCTATTTACAAGATGATATATTCCTTGAAATTTATTTTCTTCGGTCAACTGTAAAATTACTTTAGCAACGTCTTTAGTATAAGTAAAGCAACACTGCTCATCATTAACCACTGTCAAAGTATCTCGTGTTTTAGCAGCATTATTCATAGCAGCAAAAAAACTAGCTTTAGAGTTGTTGCTTTCACCTGATGGACCAAAAAGGTTAGCGACTCTCAGTATAATAACTTTAAGCCCTTCAGCTGCTTCTGCTAAAATCGCTTCTTCTCCTAAAGATTTTGACAATCCGTAAAAATTTATCGGCGAGACAGCAGCACTTTCAGAATAAGTTTTTTCTTCACCAGAAAAAACATAATTTGTTGAAAAATGAATCAATTGTCCGTTAATCATTCTACAAACTTTTGCTAAAGTTGCCGGTAATAGAACATTTAATTTGATTGCAAGCTTTTGTTCTACTAAGTTATTTTCGCAAACATCAACATTGTTGTAAGCAACTGTATTAATAACAATTGCTGGTTTCAACTCATTAACTTTATTTTCAACAACAATCAAATCTAAGAGATCACAATCTTTTCTTGTCCAACAAATCAATTCATAGGCTGAATTGGTTACAAATTCTTTCTTTATCTGACTACCAAGATTTCCTTGCGCGCCTAACAACAGGACCTTTTTCTTAATATTTAAGTTCGTCAAATTATCATCCTCAATTCTCCAGTTCCTTCTAAAGCTAAAATTGATTTTATTATTAATTTGATTGTACCTTACTGACTCTCTAAACTCTACTTAAAATTAGTTTACGATAAATAAAAACCGTCTGCGCAAAAATAGCAAACGGTTTTCAAAAGGCTAATTTCATTGATGTTCTTCTAAATACTGATAAACTTGTTGGCCAGCGATACCGCCCTCACCAACCGCCGTTGTGATTTGGCGAAGTGTTTTTTCTCGCACATCTCCTACTGCAAAAATCCCTGGGATACTAGTTTTCATATCTTCATCAGTTTCAATCCAACCAGCTGCATTTGTTAAGCCGATTTTTTTGAAAGGCTCAGTTAATGGATCTAAGCCGACATAAATAAAGACCCCGTTGACTGTTTCTTCTGTAACTTCATCGGTTTTTACATTACGAATTTTAGCACCGGTAACCATCATCTCATTGCCAATAATTTCTTCTAAGACGCTATCCCAGATAATAGTAATTTTCTCATTAGCAAAAGCTCGATCTTGAATGATTTTTTGCGCTCTTAATTGATCACGACGATGAACAATCACCACTTCTGAAGCAAATTGAGTAAGATAAATAGCTTCTTCCACTGCTGAATCGCCACCACCGATGACAAATAATTTTTTACCTCGGAAAAAGGCGCCGTCACAAACCGCACAATAAGAAACACCGCGACCAGCGAATTCTTCTTCCCCTTTGACACCTAATTTACGGTGAACACAACCAGTTGCGATGACAACTGTCTTGCCTTTGTAGCTATGTTCTTCACAAACAACTTCTTTATGGTCTTGATGATTGATTACATCAGTTACAATTCCATAGGCATGCTCTGTGCCAAATTTAGTGACACCATCAAACATCTTACCCGCCAATTCAGGCCCCATAATGGAATCAAAACCTGGGTAATTTTCAATCTCAGCGGTATTATTCATTTGCCCACCAGGCGCGCCTCTTTCAATCATTAAAACTGATAAGTTTGAGCGAGAAGCATATAAAGCAGCTGTCATCCCAGCAGGTCCAGCACCAATTACAATTACATCATACATTTATTATTTCCTCCAATAAGTAACTTTTGAAATTTTAATTAAGCTTGTTTTCTACTAATTTCACTTTACAACTAAAGCATACAGCTGTCTAGCTTTCTGCTTACAATCATCATTGTAAAGTATTCAAAATTATCCGCAAATCTGCCACGGGTATTTGTCCGGGAGCGGAAGCTTTTTTGGCAACGCCAAAAGTCGCTGCCGAACCGAATGTGTTGCCAGCTATCCGACTAATTTCTCCTAATTTCCCCATGGAAATGGTGATTAAAGGAACTTCAGCATAGCGTTGATTCATTTCTTGTGTGGCAGCTAATAAAGTTAAAACATCTGCTGGTTTTTCAGGCATCACAGCAATTTTACAAATATCAGCTTGTAAAGCCTGCATTTTTCTTAGTCGGTCAATTATTTCATTTTTCGCAGGCGTTTTTTGAAAATCATGATTACAAAGAATAACTTTTTCCCCTTTTTCATGAACTGCAGCAATTAGCGCGGTCACTTTAACTGTGGGCATAAACAATTCAACATCTAATAAATCAAACGCACCTTCAGCAACAATTTCTTGATACAAAGAAAAATATGCTTCATCTGTCAATTCAGTGACGCCACCTTCTCTTTGGGAACGAAAAGTGATTAATAAAGGTTTCTCAACCAGCTGTTTCACTTGCTGAGACAAGACCGCCGTAGCTTTAAAATCACTAACCTTTTCAAAAAAATCAATCCGCCACTCGATAATATCACAATCAACTGTCGCCAAAAATCTGGCTTCTTCAAGTATTTCAGTTTCCGTTTTAGCAACTAAAGGGACAATAATTTTGGGTAACCCTTCGCCTATAATCAGATTATCTATTTTTACTGTTTTCAAATTAATTACGCTCATTTCATAAGTTAATCGTTATAGAAATTTAACACTACTATTTGAAAAAAAGCAAGTTATCTCTATAAAACAGTAAAAAGACCTTGCTTCTATTTTTCAAAAAGCAAAGTCTTTTTAGTTATTTATATCCTTTTAGCGAAAATTCAGTGCCCTTCGCACTTTTTTTAAAGTTAAGCGATAAACAAAATACAGAAAACCACTGACTAATAATAATAAAATCCCATTTACGGTAATTGCCAATAATTCATCGTAAACTAACTGACCGTCATTGTTATACATTAAAGAAAAACTATATAAAAACATCAACAGTGTGCCAATCGCGATGGGGATAAAAAAGACTTTTGCCACTTGATTTTTAACCGATTTATCAATGTATTGTTGGTTAGCACCTAAACGATGTAAGTCAGTATAAACTTGGCGATTATTGACAGCGATAGTCAAACTGCGAGTATAAGCGATAATAATCACTGTCGCTAAACAGATAATCATCATAAAGAAAAACAGCATGATATAAACAGAGCGATTGACTACCATATTTTGTTTGTCTAAAATTCTGAAATATGGCATATAGCGCCAGGCTTCAGTAAATTCAGAGGTCTCACGAGCATCGTAATCCACTTGCATTTCAGGTACAGTATCGCCAAAATAACTTTCACCTTTTGCAGTAACATTCATTTTTTCAACCCGATCGTAGTAACTATAAATTGCTGATTGTTGGCTACTATTATCAATGATGATGTTGTTTAATTGTTTGGCAAAATCATAAGATTTTTCATAATCTGCCACATTAAATTGAATCCATTTTTCTCGCCAAGTATCACTTAGGCCATTCGTTAATTGTGCATAGTCATTATCAGAAAGTAAAATGAAACGATGTAACTGATTGTATTTAATAATTTTAGCAAACTTAACGGTTAATTTTTCTTTCGTATCTGGATTGGTGAAGCAAGTCATCTCTTCAAAATAATCATAAGGATTTTGAACATAATTTTCAGAAGTAACGAAAATAAATTCCCCATCTGCTAAGCTAACATCCATTTTTGTGATAGCTTGAAAAGTGTTGACTGACATAAAACTTTCTTCATTATAAAACTCGTAATAAGTATCGCCATAACGACCATCATCGGTCCACTCACGATCATAACCATCTGTAGCTAAATTAACAAAATCAACAGTAAGATAATCCTGCATTTCAATCTTATTTTCAGCAGCTAGCGCTTCAATTGCTTCCTGTTGTGGAATAGCGGTTTCAGTTGCTTGATAATGAAAAGCAAAATCAATTGGTCGTTCGCTAATTTCTACAATTTCAGGAATTAGATTCATAGGAATATAAAATAAAGCAAAGTACCCCGCCACCGTCAAAAGTGTGATTACACACATATTTAAAACCGTTTGGCGCCCTTGAAAACGCATCATACTGCGAGTGATAATATTTTTATAATAGCTTTGTTTACTACCAAATCCCCGTACCACAAGAAACAACAAAATAAAATACAGTCCCACAGCCGCCACCAAGTAAAATAAATTAACCCAAAAAGGTGGTGTAAAGCCTTTTTCTGCTAAAATCTGAGGCAAAGCCGAAGGAACACCAACCCCTACCAGTAATAAAAGCAGGCCAGCGATTCCATACCAGCGTTTCACCTCTTTCACCTGTTCGGTTTTTCGTTGCTGATTAATAATTTCTAAAACATTACTGCGACGAATAAACAGCCAACCTGATAAAAGCAGCACAACAATGGTAAATAGTGAAAAGAGCAGCGGCCACAAATAGCCTGTTAAAGCAATTGAAAAATACATATCATCAGTATTTACAATAAATATTTGAAAGACTTGCCAAAGACCAGCTGCTAACAACGTTCCTAATAAAATGCCAGCGGTGGTACTTAAAACAGCTACCAGTAATAAATCTTGACAAAGTAATCGAACTACTCTTTTCTTCCTCACTCCCAGCGCCATATAAATACCAAACTCACGGCTTTTTCCACGGAAAAATAAAGCTGAAGCATAAGTCGTAAAGAGGCCACAGCCTAAAATCGCTAATAAAAAAATCATCATCATCTGTTTTCTTGAATCGCCACCAGCTGGCAACATTCTTTGAACAGTATGACTTTCAATAGTGACTGAGAAAGCACTAATTAATAAAACCGATAAGAAAATACAAATCGTCAATAAAAAATACTGATTGAGATTTTTACGGCGTAATTTGCTATAGGCTTGATTTAAGCTCTTCATGCTGTAACCTCCTCACTCATTGCTTTGATGGCTGCTAATAATTCATCTTGAAATTGGCTGATATTACCATGATTTTGCAAAATATTGTTAACAACACCATCGTTCATAATAATCACGCGATCACAATGAGCCGCCGCAAAACTATCATGGGTTACCATAAAAATAGTGGCGTTTAATTCCTTTTGTGCTCGCTTAAAAGATTGAATGACTGCGGCTGAAGATTTTGAATCCAAATTACCTGTCGGTTCATCTGCCAAAATCATTAAGGGATTATTAACCAATGCCCGCGCAACAGCTGTCCGTTGGCGTTCTCCCCCAGAAACTTCAGCTGGATATTTATTTTTAATTGCAGTGATGCCAAAAATCTGACACAAACGTTCCGCAGTATCAATCATGCCATGATCCGTTTTGCCCGCAATCATGCGAGGAAGCATAATATTTTCTTTAATCGTCAAACCATCTAACAACATAAAATCTTGGAAAACAAAACCCAACTTGCGATTACGTAAATCAGCCAGTTGCTCTTCAGAAAGACTATCCATTTGAATATTGCCTAACTTAATTTTGCCTTTTTCATAAGGAATATAGCTGGAAATACAATTTAACATGGTTGTTTTGCCCGAACCGGAAGGCCCCATCACAGCAACAAATTCTCCGCTATCGATTTTAAAAGAAGCCCCTTTTAAAACTTCATAAGTCGTACGCCCCACTTGATAAGATTTGTGTAGATTTTCAACAGACAACATAGTAAAACCCCTTTTCTCATTTAATCATTTGATAATATTAACTTACCATGAAATAAGCTCATCGTTTCTATGTGTGCTATTTGTGGTAAGTTATTTGCTATTTATGACAAAAAAGGGCTGAATTTGTCATTTGTGGTATTGATTTTGTCAAATATGGTTTTTGTTTCTTGCCTGTGATACTATAGAGTCAAATAAAAGTTAACTTCTAAATTAAAGGGCTTTCAACTGGATCATACTTTATTTTAGAAAAAAGTAAGGGAGATAATAAATGCTTAGAATTGGAATTTGCGATGATCAGCAAAAAGCACGTTTTTCTTTAAGCTGTAATGTTGAACGTTGTTTAGCGCGGCAAAATACTAACTGTCAAATTTATGAGTTTTCTTCAGCAGAAGGCTTGTTAAAATGGTTAGAAAAACATCCAGATGCCTTAGATTTATTATTTCTTGATATTGAAATGGCAGACTTAGATGGGATGGCTGCCGCTAAAAAAATTCGGGAAACCAATCAGCAACTAGCTTTAGTTTTTGTGACTGGCTATGCTGATTATGTTTTTGATGGCTATGAAGTGGGTGCTTTGGATTATTTATTGAAGCCTGCTAAAGAGGAGCAACTAACTAGAGTCTTGAATAAAGTTCAAGCATCATTGGTGAAACATTCTCAAAAAGTTTATACTTTTCAAAATACAGCAGGTTTATATCGCATCCCTTACGAAAAAATTTTGTATTTTATGAGTGAACGCCGGCAAGTTATCTTAGTTACAGAGACGCAAAAATATGCTTTTTACGGAAAATTAGATGATGTTGAAAAACAAGTCGCTCCCCATTTTTTCCGTATCCATCGTCGTTATTTAGTTTACTTAGCTGCAGTGCAACAAATCACAGGTAATTCGGTTCAATTAGCTGAAGAAACTTTACCTATTAGTCGCAACCAACGTCCAGGAATGATTAAAACTTTTACGGATTCTTTACTTGAGCAAGGGAATGATAATTATGTATGAAATAGTCACTGATTTTATAACGCTAATGACACCATTATTAAGTTTGATTCCCGGCTTTTTTTCACTATGTTTAACTAACCACTTTTTAGAAATTCGGAAAGCTTGGTGGTGCCAGCTATTATCTTTTATTGCCCATTCATTTTTAGTTACCTCAATGATTTTTATTGGCGTAGGAGATTATATCCCTGTCATTTTAGCTTTCGGCGTGCAATTATTGACCTTGCTAGTTTTATACAAAGGCAGTTTGTTGGCGCGTTTATCTTTAGGAGTGGTTTTAGTAACTTTACCTTTATCCATTAATGGCGTTTTGACCTCTGTGCGACCACCTTTTGATCGCTATATTTTTGTATTTCGTTTACTTTGTTGGTTGAGCATTTATCTCTTTACGAAAAAAACTTTACCAACTAGCAGTAAACCGCCAATTCGTTCTCGGCGTCTTTGGATATTAGTCGATTTTTTAAGTATAATGCCTGTAACGACGGTGATTGCGGTCACTTCTTTCACAGATCCTTATTATTTGGGAATCTACGATAATCCTTTCGACGATGTCTTATATGTTCCACAAGAGAGCCTATTAGTTTTGATGATGTGTTTAGCTGTTTTGGCAACCTTAACTATTTTAGTCGTAATTATCTTTTTCTCTCGTCATGAAAAATTAACTGAGGAACAACAATTAGCACAATTGCGCCATCAATACTATTTAAATATGGAAGAGTCACAACAGCAATTACGTCACCTGCGACACGATTTAGCCAATCATTTAACTGCTTTAAGCGGCTTACAAGGTGCTGAACAGCAAGCCTATCTTCAACAACTAATTGATTCACCTGCTTTAAAAAATGGTCAACGTTATTGTCAGCAGGAAATTATCAATGCTGTTTTATCAGCAAAAGTTCCACTTTTTGAAAAGAATAAGATTCCTTATGAATTAAATGTCCATATACCTAAAGAAATAGCTATCGCAGATTTAGATATTTGTACACTCTTTGCTAACAGCATCGACAATGCTTTGGAAGCCAATTTAAAACTTCCAGAAAATCAGCGCCACCTTGGATTACATTGCGCAGTAGAAAAAGGCTTTTTTGTAATGAAACTTGTTAATTCCTTAAAGGAAAATCTTGTTTTTTCTGGCGACCAACTCATCACCACAAAAACTGATAAAAAAATGCACGGTTTCGGCTTAACAAGCATGAAAGAAATTACCCAGCGCTATAACGGAACCCTAACCATCGAAACACCCGAAAACCAATTCCACCTGAGAATCTTGATTCCGATATAAAAAGCGGAGTGAGTTGTTCTGTTTCCCAGAAAAATGAAATAGCATGAAATCAACATTTTTTCTAAATGGATTTCATGCTGTTTCTATTTTAATCTTATTACTTTTTTTACATTAACGATTGATACAACGCAATAATCTCTGCTAAAGTAGTATCTCTTGGATTACCTGGCGTACACACATCACGTAGCGCATCTTCCGCAATTTGTGGTAGGTCTTCAGCTTTTACACCTAACTCAGAAATGGTTGCTGGGATGCCGACATCTTTACTTAACTCATCAATTGCTTGACAAGCTGCTTCCCGGACGTCTGCTAAGCTCATCGTTTCCGCATTTTCAATACCTAATACGATAGCAATTTCCCGATATTTTTCTCCAGTAAAATCTTTGTTGTATTTCATGACAGTTGGCAATAATGAAGCACAAGCCACACCATGAGGAATGTTATACCAGGCACTTAATGGATGCGCCATGCCATGAACTAAACCTAATCCGACATTTGAAAAACCCATACCAGCAATGTATTGTGCTAAAGCCATCGCTTCGCGTCCTTCTTGCTCGCCATTCACAGAATCTCTTAATGAACGACCGATAATCTCAATTGCTTTAATATGCAACATATCTGTTAATTCCCAAGCACCTTTCGTGATAAAACCTTCAATCGCATGGGTCATAGCATCCATACCTGTCGACGCACACAAAGCTTTTGGCATCCCCATCATCATATCGCTGTCCACAAAAGCGACAATCGGAATATCGTGAGGATCGACACAAACAAATTTCCGATGATTTTCTTCATCAGTAATTACATAGTTAATCGTTACTTCAGCAGCTGTTCCAGAAGTTGTCGGTACCGCTAAAATCGGTAAACAAGGATTTTTAGTAGCAGCTACCCCTTCTAAACTAAGGACATCTGAAAACTCTGGATTAGTAGCGATAGTCCCAATGGCTTTAGCGGTATCAATAGGTGAACCACCACCGATAGCGATAATACAATCCACAGCGGCAGCTTTCACAGCAACCACGCCATCTTTAACGTTTTGAATAGTTGGATTAGGAACAATACCATCATAAATATCGTAAGCAATTCCTGCTTCATCTAACAATGCTGTTACTTTCGTAGCGACTTCAAATTTAATTAAATCTTTGTCAGTAATGACCATTGCTTTTTTAAAACCACGACTTTTAAACTCAGCTGGAATGTTTTCAATTGCTCCTTTACCAAAGTAAGATGTTTCGTTTAAGATCATTCTGTTTGCCATTTTTATTGCCTCCAAATAGTATTTGTGTTGCTTTTCACAAAAACACTTTCTTATAGCTACTTTCAGGAATCATTCTATCACTCTGAAAAGGCTTACTCAATGACAAATTATTGTTAAAAGGATGGATTATTGCTCTTTTACTATTTGAAAGCTACCCATTTTTCTTAATCTTCGAAGACTAGCTAATTTATTATTTCCCCGATAGCCACAATCCAATTTGAGCAATAATACTACTTCCTAAATAGGTTCCGATAAAAACAAAAATAGCAACAATCGCAATTTTCCATGAAGTTTTACGTAAGTCACTTAAACTATTGGCTACGGAAATTCCTGCAAAAGCTAAAATTGGTGTGGTAATTGATAAAAAATCAACTCCCGAAATTGCTTTAACAAAAAAATCAGAAATTAGGCAGAAAAATAAAGAAACTAAGGATACCCAACCTAAAATTGGAAAATCAGCTAAAATTTTAATTCCAGTTCTCTTAACTAATTTAGAAACAAAAATACCAATCATTGAAAAAGACCATAAAACAGCTAAGCCTTGAAAAGTTTGCAAGGTAATCGGCGTTGAGGCTGGATTTTTTATTAATTTAATTCCTTGTGTAAATAAAATAAAGAGCACGCTCATCAATAAAATCAGTGATACTTGTAGATATTCATTAGGCTGTTTCTTTTCCACTTTTTCCACCTCCTGTTAAAAAGTTATACATAAATCGTTGTAAAGGTACCGCTACAAAAACCATCGTATAAGTTCCTAAGAAACTTGTTAATAGCTGACTAGCTGCAGCATAAGCCGCAATCGTGGTTTCATGCTCAGGCATAATCGCAATTAAGGAAGATGAGGCAGCTGTCATCATACTAGCGGAACCAACTCCAGAGCTCATAGCCAACGCTCGATAATCCAGACCTAAACCCAACATCATCGGAGCAAAAATACTAAAGAAGATTGAGCCAAATAAAGTTCCGATTAAGTAAAGGGATAAAACGCCGCGACCTTCTGGCGAGTTTAACGTATATTTTTCTGAAATATAAGCAAGTTCTCCTTCACGCCCTAAGCCTAGCGTCGCACCAATCGCTTCTCTGCGTAAGCCTAACATCAGCGCCACTGGCAGCCCGATAATGACCGTTCCCACATTTCCTAGTTCTTGGAATAAAAAGACCCAGCCAACACTTAAAATTTCTTTTAAGCGTGGTGCAACATCTGCTCCATAACGTGCCATTAAAGGAAGCATAATATACATTAAATATTTACCAGAAAATTCAATATTCGCTTTAGCATAAACTTTTTTTAATAAGCCAAAGCGGATCCCTGGTAAACCCAAAATCATTGCAAACAAAACAGCAAAGACTAAAGGTAAAATAGTAATTGTCGTGCTTCCTAAAACCACAAATTGCATACCAATCATTTCTGATGCGACAACAATTAAAGCGACAAAAGGAATCAACCAAACTAAATGTTTTTTCATTCTCTAAATCCTCCCTTCCATTGAATCAATCAATTCTTGATATTCAGCAAATGTCCGTTTATAAAATTTGCTGTAATCTAAATTGCTAGACATTTCTGCAAAAATAGCAACTAAAAATTCTGGAAAAGTTTGCAAAACAAATTCAGGGTCAATCATTTTGAAATCATCTCCATGAATCGCTCCTTTAAAACCACCATAGCTCACTTGAATACAGGGCAGCATAAAAGATAAATCCCCAATATCGCCGGCAGCAGCGATACTCCCACGATTATCAATTATGTCAGGAATGGCTGTCCATTGATTAAAAACTTTTTCAACGAAATGATTTAAATAGCGATTTTGCACAAAAGGTAGATAGCCCATCTCCGTTTCAATCGTCACTTCTCCTTCTAAAGCTGCCGCACTACCCTTAGCCGCATGATCCAGCTTGCGAGCTACTTCTGGCATATATTCCAGCGTCTTACAACGCAAATCCGTTCCGACCGTGATACGATTAGGAATTACGTTGGTTGACATATCGCTCGCCAAAATAATCGGGTTAACACGAATAGATTCAGTGTCTTTAAATTGCTGACGACTTAAGCCAACAGCAGTATTAAATAAAGTTGATATACTATAAGCATTTACGCCAGAAAATGGGTCAAAACCAGCATGGGTCGCTTTCCCGCTAAAATGGTATTTTTTATATAAAAAACCAGCTAAATCACAATTAATTTCGATAGTTGGCTGCGTAAATAATTCTCCAATAGCATGAACACACACGCCAAAATCAATCTCATCAAAAATTCCTAAACGCATCGCTTCAGGTTTCCCACCAAGAAATTGAATCTTGCCTGCTGAGCGCAACGATTTACGATAATCTAAATCCAGATATTCTTCAGCGGGTACAAAAATAAAACACAAATTGAAATCCAGTTTTTGATAAGCTTTTGTCACAAAATAATGGTGATACAAAGTTAAAGCAATCGCAACTTGAGTAAAATGACCGCAATTATGGGCGGCTCCTGTTTCGGAATCAGCTTGAAAATGGGTAGGTGCATAAACAGCATCTAACTCAGCAATAAAAGCCATGGTTTTGGCTTTATCCTTTGATAAATAAGTCTTAATACCAGTTTCTGAAAATTGTTCAACCTTAATTTTAGGATTAATTTCTCGCAATTCTGTTAAAATTTTTTTAGAAGTTCGAAATTCCTTATAGCCTAATTCTGGATGTAAAAACAAATCTTCTGTAAACGGTTTTATTTTATGGTAATACTCCTTAAAAGTTGACATGTACATCTACTCCCCTTCACTTTATTATTGGTAAAAAATATACATTCATTAGAAAAATATAGTTATCTTTTGACGATTAAATCAAAATATAAAACTCCCACCCTGCAAGTCAGTTCTATCTTTTTTCCAACGACACCACTGATTCGCCAATCACTCAAATCGTTATTTTTATCTTATAATTTCAAATTTTCAAAGTCAAACTAACTAATAAAAAAACAGTCAAATTAACAGCTGAAAGCCTTGCTATACCTGACTATTTTCTATTTTCGAAAATATATTTTCTATTTTTGAGAGAAAAAAAGACAGCGAATCAGCAAGATTTCCAATTACTAGCTTGTTTCAGCTAATAAAGAAATTTTTCTGTAATTCACTGTCTAAAAAAATCAAATCATTAATAAAATCTATCTTATCCTAAAAAATTACGAATAAAAACTAACAACATTAAATGGACCGGATAAAAAAGATAGAACCCCCATTTTACCCATTGCGGCGAATAACCTCTTTGACCGTTGTAATTGAGCAATAAAGGAATCACTAATAATAAGCCAAAACCAGTAAAAATCGTATACAAAGGAACCGCTTCAGGCATATAAAAATAACCTGATAACATTATAAAAACAAGAAAAGCTAACGTATAAAGGACTGGAATAATCACTCTCTTTTTAGCATCTTTGATGCGATAAAAACCATAAATCAATAACACCCCAATCAAGGGCCAGTCGGAAAACATGGTTAACCCGCTAAATAAAATCACTAAAAGTCCCTGTAAAACACCGTGATTAACTTTTTCACAGATAGAAATCAATATCAAGCCCATTAATAAAGTAAAGAAAATATTATTAACTAGCTGGATTGGACTAAATGACCCTGAAGCATAAAATAATTGTTGAAAAGGATACGCCGAAATCACACTAAAAAGTGCTAAGCGACTCCCATATTTCACCTTATTGCGCGTATAACGAAAACCTTCTACTAATAAATACGCCATAATTGGAAAAGTCAATTTTCCAATAAACTCTGTAAAGAAAAATAATGCCTCTGAATATTTATCAATCGCTAACCCTGAACCGAGATGATTTAAAAACATTGCGACAATTGCTACAACCTTTAAATGAAAGGCATCAAAACCACCTGTTACTTTTTCACTATCCATTACTACCCCTCTTTCTTTTTTCACAATATTTATGATAATGGAAAAAAGCCAACAAACAATCCGTCCTAAGTCTGATTTAATTCAATAATAAATATGCTACCTTTGGGATTATTTTCTTGAAATAAAAGCTGTCCTTGCTGCATTTCTACTAACTCTTTAGCAATTGCTAAGCCTAAACCATATCCCCCAGTTTTACGATTGCGGGATTGATCTTCCCGATAAAAACGATTAAATATATATGGCTGACTTTCACGACTAATACCACAGCCTGTATCAGCTAACTTGATCCGTAGTTTCTCTTTATATTTTTCTACAGATAAAGCTATTTTATCGCCAGTTTGTGTATACTTTAAAGCATTATCTAATAAAGTCACTAAAACTTGATGCAGTTTTTTTTCGTCAATAGTAAGCGTCATTGGCAACAGTTCGCCAAATTCAAAAACTTTTTCCTGTAAAACAGCTAATTCTTGATAAGGTTCTACCACTTTTAATAAAAATTGTGGCAAATCAAGCGTTTCGTTAACCAACTGAACACCACCAGCATCAGATTGCGTCAACGTTAATAAATCACTAGTTAACTGGGTCAATCGTTGCGTTTCATTCAAAGCAACCGCAATATTTTCTGATTCATCAATAATCTGCTCATATGGTTTCGTTAAAAGCAACTCAAGCTTACTTTGAATAATTGTTAATGGCGAACGCAACTCATGAGAAGCATCAGAAACAAATAACTGTTGCTGTTGTAGACTTTTATGAATCGGTTGAATACTCTTTTGCGACAGCCAAAAACTCAAAGCAACAGCGACCGCAAAGAAGAAAAACATGCAAATAATCAACAACCATTTCATTCGCTGAATGGTATCTTCCAACTGATTAGTATTGACGATTAATTGTAAATAACTGACTGGTTCATATTTATCTTGAAATTCAGCAGATAGCTCTTTTGTCAAAGTACGAAAAATCAATTTACCGCCGTCCTCAGCTGTAATAGTGGTGGTTTTCACTTCATCTAAATTATCAGCGGACCAAGTCAAATTTTGATATTCTTTAATGCGATTGCCTAAATCCCCTTCATTAACAATCGTTCCATCGCTCGCTCGCAAAATGAACTGAATCTGAAAATCACTAGGTGGCTTAATTTGCGGATTTTTTTGATCTTTTGTCGGATTAGGTAAACGTAAAAACTCTTCTAGTCGTTGGTCATTTTCTGACATTTCTAAAAGTTGATTATCTACATCTTGATACATAGAAATTTGTAATAGCTGAAAAATAATCAATCCTAAACAAATAAATAGCGAAGCAAAAGCGATAAAATTTTGAATAAAAAACTTCCATTGTTGTTTTTTTAACTGTTTTTCCATCTAATCCTTCCGTTCTAACAAATAACCTACATTACGAATCGTGCGAATCCAATCGGTAATGCCAATTTTTTTTAACTCTTTGCGCAAATTACTAATATAAACTTCCACAACTGAAATCGCCGTTTCTGAATCATAACCCCAAATTCTTTCAAAAATTTGTTCTTTTGTTACAATAATTCTTTGATTCCTTAAAAGATAGGTTAATAATTCAAATAATTTCCCTTGTAATGCTAAGGTTTTATCTTGATAACTAATTTCATAGCGAGATAAATGACAAGTCAATCCTTCAAAATATAATACCTCTTCTTCTTTGAAGCCTTGACTACGTTTCAAAATAGCTTTCACTCGCATCAATAATTCTTCTCGATGAAATGGTTTCACTAAATAATCATCCGCACCTTTTTTGAAGCCAGCAACTTTATCACTAAGTTCACCTCTAGCGGTTAAAAGTAAGACCGGAGTTGTAATCGCCATTTCCCGCAAAGCCCATAAAATATCTAAGCCATTCTTGCCAGGCAACATAATATCTAACACAATTAAATCATATTTACCAGTCTCAGCAGCAATCTGCCCTTCCAGCCCATCATGAAACAATTGACTCTTCCCTAAGCTCTTTAACGTTTCGCCAATTGAAATTGCTAATTGTTCTTCATCTTCAATCACAAGAAAACTATACATTCCATCACCTTCTTCTCTTCATTATATACGAAATTGTTAGCAATAGAAATTCTTGCTAGCAAAAGCCTAAACTAAATAATTCTGCTATGTTCTATTTTAGAAAAGTTAGCTTAAATGAAACTTAAAAACAGAACACTACTATATTTAATTCTGTATTTTGCTGGAGAGTTGAACAAGCTTGTCCCTATTTATATAAAAAAAGACAGCTATCTAAAATTTAGATAACTGTCTTTTCTTATCTTATTGATTTGCCCAGTCTGCTGGATAAGTGACATAAACAAAACGTGACTCACCAGTTACTGAAAATTTAATTTGACTACTTTTCGGGATAAAAATTATCTCTCCTGCTTTAGCAGAAATTTTTCGGCCGTCAATTAAAATATCTAGTTGACCAGAAAGAATGTAATCAATTTCATCATATTCTAACAACCAATCAAAAGTTGTATCTCTCATCACCATTAATCCACAACCAAGACGTGGACTTTCTTCCAAAGAAACTAAATCTTTCGTATAAACAATATCATCAGGGTTACCTGTATCTAGGCGATCTTCTTCCGATACATCAAGTTCTGGTAAACGAATAGAAAGAATTCCACTTGGATCCACTTGCTTAGCTGGCATTAATTTTTCCATCACAATTTGACGAACCATTTGTTCTAACATTTCACGATTCATTTCAGTCATATATTATGCTCCTCACTCGTGTCATAGTAGTAATTATTTAAATTGAACTGATTTTATACATTTTCAGAAGTTGAACGGTTAGCCATAAACATGGCTACAAAAATAGCAGTTACCCCAGCGACTAATTTTCCAATCATCATTGGGAAAATCATTTCTTTAGCTACACCTGCTGTAAAACCTAAATGATCACCTAAAACAAAGGCTGCAGAAACGGCAAAAGCCACGTTAATTATTTTGCCTCGTCGATCCATGTCTTTCATCATTTGAAACATCGGAATACTGTTAGCTAGTGTAGCTACTAAACCTGCTGCTGCTACTTCATTCATGCCCATTACTTCACCTAATTTTAATAACGGTTTATTAAAGACTTTTGTAATCACTGCTACTAAACAGAAAGCACCTGACAAGGTTAAAGCAATCCCACCAACTGTTTCAATGCCATCAGTAACTGGTGCAATTCCTTCAATTAAAGTAATACCTAATAATAATTGAATCGCACCTACAACTAAGCCAAAGATTGCTACTGCTACAACCCCTTTACCAAAATAAGTAAAGCCTTTAATCATCGCTTTTGGTGCGAACCATAAGCCTAACATGATTACGGCTGCAAAAATTACAATCGGAATTAGATTGACTAAAATCATACCAATTGGCATACCAGCTACTAAACCACCTGCTAAACAGCCGATAGGAATCGTAACCATCCCACTTAAAACGCCAGTTGCTAAATATTGTTGATCATCTTTTTCAATAATGCCTAGGGCAACGGGAATTGTAAAAACAATCGTTGGTCCCATCATAGCACCTAAAATCGTGCCAGCAAATAAACCAGCTTGGGGATCAACTGCCATTTGTTGCGCTAAAGCAAAACCACCCATATCATTTGCCAAAATAGTTGTAGCAAACATAGACGGATCCGCACCTAACATACTGTAAAAAGGTACAACAATTGGACTTAATAAATCAGCTAAAATTGGTGCTAAGGTGATAATCCCCACCATTGATAAAGCCAAAGCCCCCATCGACATAATTCCTTCTTCAAATTGTGCGCCTAAACCAAGTTTTCCACCAATTACGTGGTCAATGGCGCCGACAATCATGAAGAAAACCATAATATACATAATTATTTCATTAATACTCATTTACGCAATACCTCCTAATAAACTATTTAAACATCATCATTTTTTTCCAATGAATCGACTACGCCAACAATCATGGCGTCAATTGGCACATCCAAGTTCTCTGCAGAAATACGAGCGGCTTTTCCTTGAACGACTAAAACTAAATCACCAATCCCAGCACCAGCATTATCAGCTGCTACTAAATTGCCTTCAGGTTGATTAGCTGTCGTATTCCAGACTTCTACTAACATAAACTTTAAGCCATTAAGCTTTTCATCTTTTCTAGTAGCCCATAAACTACCTGTTACTCTACCTAATAGCATGCTGCTACTCCTTTACTAGTTTAATATTTTTTTCTCGTAAATAATCTTCAGCTAAAGGAGTTAAACGTTGCTGGGCAGTTAAAACAAATGTATCAGAATTTTTTAATTGTTGCATCAACATTTTTTCCGTAACATAACTAGTTCCAGGTTTAATCTCTTTAGTTATTAACTTTTTTTTGAGATTGTGTTGCAATTTAGCGATTTCTTCTAAGTTACAATCAAAGGTTACCCCATAGCTTTCAACTTGCTGACAAAATTCATCATAACGTTTAAAAACGCCAAAACGTGCTTGTTGCTTCAATTGTTGACGATCAACTTCACAAGCCAAAATCCAAACAGGTTTCCCTTTAAATAAAAATCGCTTGATTGCACCAGTTAAATAATCAATCGTTTGTAAATTTGCTACTGCTACTAATTGCGACAAACTTAAAACATTAACCAATAATGCTTGAGCAGACTGTTCTTCCGGGCGCACCCATTGTACAGCCTTTTCAATCTCCGCGATTTTTTCTTGAGGATATTCGCCAACTTGTCGGATAATGGCAACGGCTGGTTTAGTAGTTGCTGATGGAAAGGAGTCAATCTTTTTTAAAATTTTATCAGTAACTTCTTTAATAATTAGCTCTATTTCAGCTACTTTCATAAAATACTCCTCCCTATTTAACGATTCTTCCTAAATCGCCTTTTTGAAAACCACAGGCATTAGCCTCATCATAATCAATATGCATATAGGTGGCAAATTTAGGGCTAACTCGTACAACTACATCATCAAAAATTAACGGTCGCTGACTTTGAATTTCAACTTTAACAATTTCTTGGTTAGTAACTCCTAATTTTTCTGCATCTTCAGGAGTCATATGAATGTGTCTTTTAGCAATAATCAGGCCCTTTTCTAAGGCAAGTGATTTTTCTCCATTCATAATAATAACTCCAGGCGTTCCAGCAATATCGCCACTTTCACGAACGGGGGCGTTAATTCCTAATACCCGCACATCTGTCATAGAAACTTCAACTTGTGATTCTGGGCGCTCAGGTCCTAAAATAATTACATTTTGAAAGATTCCTTTAGGTCCAGCAATCGTAACTCGCTCTTTACAAGCAAATTGACCAGGTTGCGATAAATCTTTGGCTTTTGTTAATTGATAACCTTCACCAAATAACTGATCAATTGCGGATCTTGATAGATGAACGTGTCGACCTGACGCTTCTACTTCAAAGGAATCAGTTTGTTGTTTTACTTGTTTAATGACTTCATTAATAATTTCTTCGATTTGATTCACAGCTCCACCTCCAATCCCGCTAAGCTTTCAAGCCGTAAGTTTTTTATAAACAATGTTTTCCATTCTTTAAATAGCTCAAGATTTTTTGGAGAAATAATTTCTTTTTTCTTGCTTAAAAGTAAACTAATCTCTTCAATACTTTGGTAACATTCATAACAGTAATAATTCCAAATTCGAGAAAAAATTTGAGTTGGTACAATTTGCTGTTCTTCCTTTTTTGGTAAGAGAGTCTGAATTTGTTGTGTTAGAATGCTTTTTCTAAAAGTTAGTAGCCAATGTTGTTGTTGCTCTAAATACAACCAACCTTGACTTGCTAAATCTTGATTTGCTAGTTGTGGGAAAAATAGTTGATTATGCAAATGTAAAATCCGATTTGCTACTTCAGCTAGTTGAGCTTTTGTTTCTTGGTCGCTAACTTGGCTACCCTCTAATAATCTATTTTTAGAGATTAAAGTTTGTTTTTGTTCTTCAAGTTTAATCTGATGCTCTCTTAAATAACTTTTAGCTGATGGTGTAAAAATATCTCCTTGCAAAAAATACAAAGTACTTCCAACCACCAGTTGCTTTTTTCTTAATTTTTGTCGAATTGCTTCTTCTGTAATGACACTCATGGGCAATCATCCTACTTATCATTGCAGTTTCAAATAAAAAAGAGCAGAGGAATAGACATTTAGCTATTAATCATAAAAATCAATGCCTATCCTCTTAAACCTGCTCTCTTTTTAATCTTCTGCTTATTGATTTACTTGTGGTAAAATTGCATCTACTTCTGAATGTGGACGTGGAATTACATGCACTGATAATAATTCGCCAACTCGTTCAGCTGCTGCAGCACCTGCATCTGTTGCTGCTTTAACAGCACCTACATCACCACGAACCATTACAGTTACTAAGCCGCCACCAACTTGTTCTTTACCCATTAAAGTAACGTTAGCTGCTTTTACCATTGCATCGGCTGCTTCAATAGCACCTACTAAACCACGAGTTTCGATCATTCCTAAAGCATTTGTACTTGACATAATTTTTTCCTCCTAATTATCTAGCAATTTTTTTGCTAGACTCACTTGTTTTTTATTTAATTAATTTATTACAAATTATTGTAATTTAGCTAAGATTTGAGTAACTAACGTTTCTATTAATGCTTCGTCACTCAAAGAAAATTGACTATTCGTTGCAGTCGCACATTGGTTAGCGGCTTCACGAATTTCAGATAATTCTCTAGTACCATATGCTACTCTTCTGATATTAAACAGATGTTGTGGGCCAATGTTATCAGAAGTTGAACTACCACCGACAGTTCCACAACCTAATGTTAAAGCGGGTACTAAATCAGTAGTACCACCAATCCCACCTAAAGCAGCAGGCGTATTAACTAATAAACGAGAAACTGGTTTTTGTAACCCAAAAGCCCGAATTACCTCACGATTTTCTGTATGAATCGTCATCGTGTGGCCCACACCTTCGCCTTCAAGAATCTTAACAGAGAGTTCACAAGCTGCTTGCCAATTTTCCACTGTGTAAAAAGCGATTATCGGCGCTAATTTTTCTCGAGAATAAGGATATTGATGGCCTACATTAGTTTCTTCTGCCACAATTAAACGACAACCTTGTGGTAAATTTAAACCAGCAATTTCTGCAATATGTTGGACTGAGCGACCCACAATTTGCGGATTCATCGTACCATTAGGCCGTAAAATAAATTTTGATAACTTTTCTGATTCAGCTGATGTTAAGAAATAAGCACCTTGTTTAATTAATTCATCATGAACCGCTTGTTTATTAACTTCTTCAACAATAATTGATTGTTCAGAAGCACAAATTGTACCGTTATCAAAAGTTTTAGAGTCCATAATTCGTTGAACTGCTAATTTTACATTAGCACTGCGTTCAATATAAGCAGGACCATTTCCTGGGCCAACGCCAATTGCTGGCGTACCAGAAGAATAAGCGGCTCGTACCATCGCATTTCCACCAGTAGCTAAAATTAAATTAGTGTCACGATTGGTCATTAACTCTTGTGTCCCTTGCATTGTTGGTAAAGTCATGACAGAAACGCAATCTGTTGGAGCACCAACTTTTTCTAAAGCTGCCTTGATAATCTCCACCGTCGCAATAATTGCCTTTAAAGCATTAGGATGTGGTGAAAAGACTATACTGTTGCCAGCTTTCAGAGAGATTAACGCTTTATAAATAACTGTTGAAGTTGGATTGGTTGAAGGAATTAGCCCTGCAATCACACCCATCGGCACCGCAATTTCAGTTATTTTTTTCTCGAGATCTTCTTCAATCACGCCGACTGTTTTCATATCTTTGATGTATTCATAAACAGATTGGGAAGCAAAAGTATTTTTAATTACTTTATCTTGCCAAATCCCAAAACCAGTTTCTTCATGGGCCATTTTTGCTAATTTTTCTCTTTGCCCGTAAGTTGCTTCAGAAACTGCCTGACAAATCGTATCAATTTGTGTTTGAGAGTAGCCAGCTAAGATTTTTTGTGCTTTTTTAGCTTTACGAATTAAAAGCCGAACTTCTTGGATTGATTGTAAATCTTTATCAATTAAGGTCACTCACTATCACTTCTTTCTAATTCTGCTAGTATTGTTTCTACTAAAAGTGTCTTGTTAGCAAATTTAATTTCTTTTTTCGTTAGCGTTGTTAAATTCATTTGGTAAGCTTTTTTCCGTAAGTCGACTACCTTCATTTTCATTAACTCAGCTCTTTCATCTGTTGCTGGTGCTACTTCAGTGATAGCTGCTACTGGTTCTTCAATTTCGATAAATTCTTCAACCGCTACCACTTCTTCAATCACTGGTTCTTCTACAATTTCAATAATTACTTCTTCTTCAGAAACTTTTTTTCGCATCATTTCTTCGGTTTGTTCATCTAAACGAGCTATGACATGGCTAGAGATTAAACAATTTAACTCTTTGGCTACTTGTGTACCAGCATCAATTGCCGCTTTAACAGCAGCCACATCACCGACCACTTCAATCGTTGTCAAACCACCACGAATAATTTCAGCGTTGTTCAAATTAACATTTGCAGCTTTTAATGCAGCGTCTGCTGCACTAATTGCCCCTAAGTAACCACGAACTTCAATCATTCCTAAAGCTATCATGGGCATCCCATCCTTTCCTTAAGCTGCCTTCTAATTGTAGCCTAAAGGATTGTCAGCAACATTTTGAACAGCTTGTGCAAACGCATTACAGGCTGCTTTACAAGCAGATTGACTACCAGTAAGTAAACCGCCACCAAAGTTAGTTTCTGAAGGTGGTCCATAAAAGACACCCATCGTAACATCAGCGGCTTTTAATGCTGCATCTAAGCCAAGCATCGCTTCAATTGGTGGGGCGATTAAATAAGCAATCGCTTCGCCTTCTGGAATATTGGCTGCTTTAGATAAAAAACTACCTGAGCGAGAAACCACATGAGCGAAATAAGGAATACTATCATCCTCATTCGCACTAATAAAGCTGGCATCATTTTCAATCACTTGGATAGCAGCCGCTAAACCACTATTGACTTCAGCTGGGCTCGGTCCTGCTAAAATGCCAATCACTTCACCAGCTAATTTCGTTGAGGCATTACCAGCCCCACCATAAAAACTTTGCGCATAAACGACTTCCACATCGGCTGCTTTAGTTGCTTCATCTAAAGCAACATAAGTAACATCATCACAATCTGATGTGATGATCCCCAAAGCACGCATTCCTTTACTTAGCTTTAATTGCTCTGCTAAAGCTGGGTCGGCATTCGGGATTACTTTTGCACTTAGGACACTTGCGCCTAATCGATCATTTCTCATTAAATTGCCTCCTCGTTCGTTTTAAGGTATTATTTTTTTACAAAATTTATTCTGCTTCTTTTAAGTCAATACCGGATTTTTTCTTGGTAAGCATCTTGTTAATTAATTCAGCAATATAAGCACCGGCTTCAACTGCTGGCGTACCACCTTTGTGAATATTAGAGATTACTGTGCGGCGAGCTTCTGGCATACCGACAGTTGGGCGATAAGCGATATAAGCACTCATTGATTCTGCAGTTACTAAGCCAGGCCGCTCACCAACTAATAAACAAACAACATCCGCATCAGTAATTTCACCAATTTGATCCATCGCAGGTACCCGACAATATTTCACAAAAACTACTTCATCAAAATCAAGATTATACATTTTTAAACCTTGCTTGATAGAAGGAATAATTTCTTTAATATTTGCGCCAATCGCTGCAGAACTTAAACCGTCACCCACTACCATTTGAATTTTAGCACCACGTTTTGTATGCTTTTTAATAATTTCAGCATTTTCTTCATCAAAAACACGACCGTAATCAGGGCGAGTTAAGTATTCATCTTTTGATTCACAAATCGTTTTTGTAGAGACAAAATTCATTTCTTCAATGATTTCCACCGGTACATCTGAGAAAACTGCATCTTGAGCGGCCGCATGGTCTGCTCTAAAACGTAAAATAGACTGTGTCATATAACGTTGACCAGCACGCCACACACCTAATCTTGATGGTGTGTAGGATTTCATTTTCAAATAACCATCTTTGTCATTGGGTGTAGGTACTAGTAATTGTTTCCGTAAATCAATTTCAGTGATGTCAGGTAAAAAGCCTTCTTCCACTTCACAGCTTACTTCAGGAACTAATTGTAATGTTTCTGTTGCGCTGTCAGCTTCAATCGCTTGTTTCCCAACTAATTCACTTAAAATGGTTTCTACCATTTGTTTAATTTCTTGTTCTTTCATTCTTTTCACCCTCTCTTACTTTAAGAATAATGATGCATCGCCAGCAATATCAGTTAGCTTGCCGTTTTCCATAATTCCCATTTTTTCTAACCAGATTTCAAATTCACGAATTGGTTTTAATCCAAACATTTCACGAATCGTTGCTGATTCATGGAAACCTGTTGTTTGATAATTCAACATAACATCATCCCCATGAGGAATGCCCATAACATAAGTACAACCTGCTGCTGCTAATAAAACAATTAAGTTTTCCATATCATTTTGGTCAGCTTTCATATGGTTGGTGTAACATACATCACAACCCATTGAAATTCCGGTTAATTTACCCATAAAATGATCTTCCAAGCCGGCACGAATAACTTGTTTTGAATCATATAAATATTCTGGTCCGATAAAACCTACTACCGTATTAACGATATATGGATCGAATTTTTTAGCAAAACCATAACAACGAGCTTCCATGGTTACTTGGTCAGCTCCGAAGTTCGCTTCAGAAGATAGCTCAGAACCTTGACCTGTTTCAAAATACATAACATTAGGTCCAGCTGCTTGACCATGTTGAATCGCTAAATCTTTGGCTTCTTGAATTAAATCGCCACTAATCCCAAAAGCGGTGTTGCCTTTTTCAGAACCAGCAATTGATTGAAAGACTAACCCAGTTGGTGCGCCTTGACGAATCGCTTCCATCTGAGTGGTTACATGAGCTAAAACACAAGTTTGGGTTGGAATATCCCATTTACTGCGGAATTCTTCAAATTTATTCAAAATGCGGACAACACTTTCAGTGGAGTCATCAACCGGATTCAATCCAATCACCGCATCTCCCACACCGTAAGATAAACCTTCCATCACAGAAGCCATAATCCCGTCGACATTATCAGTTGGGTGATTAGGTTGTAGTCGCGCTGAAAATGTGCCTGGACGACCAATTGTCGTATTAGCAGTTTTTTCAATTTTAATTTTTTTAGCGCCAACAACTAAATCAAGATTTGACATTAATTTACAAACAGCCGCTACCATTTCTGAAGTTAAACCACGAGCTACTCGTTTAATATCAAAATCAGTGGTTTTATCAGATAAAATCCATTCCCGTAACTCTTCCACCGTCCAATGTTTAATGGACTCAAAAATTCTTAAATTCACTTGATCAATAATAATTCTAGTAACTTCATCTTCTTCATAAGGCACCACAGGATTGTTAAATAAATCATTTAAAGTCAACTGTGACAAAACAACTTTTGCAGCAACTCTTTCTTCTGAGCTAGTTGCGGCAACGCCAGCTAACTTATCCCCAGATTTTTCTTCATTGGCTTTGGCTAAAACTTCTTTAACAGTTTGAAATGCATAAGTTTTACCAAAAAGCTTTGTTTTCAAAATCATTAATCTTTCACTCCTCATTTATTCATCTATTTATAAATTTTTTAAAATTAGTACCCAATAATAAAGTAGTGTTAATTAAAAACTAAAGTCTTAACAATTACTGGTAAAACCGCTCCTTCAGCAACGGGTTGCCCAATATCTATATAATCGCCATTTTCTACCACAATCGAATCAATGCAGACAAAGGGATAGTCTTGCGGTAAATGAGCAAAAATACTATGACCTAAAGCTTTTGCCATATCTTCTTTAACACTCACAATCAATGGAATTTTTTCTTTCACTAAATCTTGAAGACCATTGACAATGCCTTCTGCATAACGTTGAATATCACTGAACTTAGGATTTTTTAACCCTTCAATTGCTAAAACAATTTGCGGGGTATTTTCCTCTAAGCGATACCAGTTTAATTTTTCTTGAATTGTCTGTGCCATTTCATTAGCTGCTAAAGTTTCATCTTGTTTAGCAATTTTCAGAATTGGCAAATTTTTAATCGGCAGAATTTCTTCTGTATAAGCAATTGTGCTACCACTAACTTCAGCGGTATGAGAACCCGCTCCAACTACCGTTGCTCGAATCGTTTCAAGTGAATGTAAAACTTGCTTTTCCGTAAACAAACGGGAATGTCGCAAATGATAACCTAACAACTTACCGATATCTCCATATTCAAAAAGGTTATCGCTTAAATTTTCAGCTAAGCAATCCGCAACGCCACCTGAAAAGGTTAAAGAAATAATTTCTTTTTCCAATTTCAAGCCATGATTGGTTACTAATAAGTCATAAAATTGACTTTTTCCTCCAATGCCAACGCTGTTTTCTAAAACTAATACTAATTCTTGAACGACTTTTTCTAAATCAGCAACTGTCACTTTTTGTTGTAAAGTAATGGGAAGCTTTAAAGTTGCAACGATTTCTTGAATTTTAGGGGCAATATAAGTCACCACCATGGTTTTGGGATCTAATTTAATTAAACGTCCACCAATATCAAAACAAGCAGTATCAGCTGTGTCGCCATCTTTAAAGACTGCTAAATTACTAGTTCCTCCACCAATATCAATATTGGCAACAGCTCCCTTATGTTCTTTGGATAATTGTTGCGTGCCTGCTCCTTTGCCAGCAATAATACTCTCTAAATCAGGGCCAGCTGTCGCTACTACAAAGTCACCGGCAAAACCACTAAGGGCCTCTAAAACTTTACTAGCATTGGTTTTCCGCGCTGTTTCACCCGTAATAATTACTGCGCCCATTTGAATATCTGTTTTTTTGATACCAGCTTTTTGATACTCTTCCGTTACAAAACGCTTGATTGGTTCATCGGCAATTTCGGTTTGATTGATTAATGGTGTAAAAATAATCTCGCTACGATAAACAACCTTTTTTTCAGAAATTGAAATCCGCGGTACCGTAAATACGGACGCAAAGTTTTCAACCGTTAGCTCTGATAAAACTAATTGTGTGGTTGATGTTCCTAAGTCAATGCCGACAGTTAACATTTTTTCTTTTGCCAAAATCTCACCACCTTTAATTTTTTCAATAACTGATAAAAAGAAAAAGACACTTAAAAAAGGAGAGGGTTGCTCTCGAACTTTTTTAAGCGTCTTTGCTTAATTGCTAAACAACGTCAATGTTGTTTATTCTGAAAGTAAAACAAGTTATCGTTCCTTGATTTTTACTTGATTCAATTTTAATTTTACCTTTTAACTTATCTTTGACATAGCTGTTGATAATCATCAATCCTAAGCTATCACCATGATTGGCTTTAGGATCAAAGCCGACACCATTATCTGCTACCGTAATCGAAACCAAATCGCGATCTTTTTTACCAGTAATTTGAACTTTACCTTGTTGATTGGTTTCAAAAGCATGATCAAAAATATTTTGTAATAACTCATTTACAATTAAAGAAATTGTTACCATCTCATCACTCAATACATGAATATCTCGATCAATATCTAAAGAAAGTTCAATATCTCGAGAGTTTTGAATCAAATGACGAAAGTTAAAAGTGACCGCATCCAGTGTTTGATGTAAAGAAACACAATCTTCTACTTGTTTAGATAGCAACTCATGAGTACTAGCAATTGCCATAATCCGTGAAACACTCTCACGTAAAACTTTTTGAGCTTCTTCACTTTTCGTTCGTCTTGCTTGAATCCTCAATAAAGAAACAATTGACTGTAAATTATTTTTCACGCGATGATGAATTTCTCGAATCGCCACCGATTTAGAAATAATCTCAGCTTCTTTACTTTTAACATCTGTGCAATCTTGAATAATGACTACTAGTTTACCACCATTTTCAATCCAAATCTTTTTAATAATAAAGTAGTAATTTAAATAGCCCGTTTCAATTTCACTTGGTTGATTTGGGTTTTCGTAAGTCATTTGGTACATAGTATAATCAAAAGTTGTATAATCTAAAGTCAAATTATCATAGTGCATATCGAGAATTTGATCTTTATAGCCAATTTTTCGATAAAGACGTTCCGCTACCAGATTGCTAGAGACTAAGTAGCCGTAGTTATCAAAGATTAAAATTGCTTCATGCAGCTGGTTGACAAAAATATCATCTAGATGATTCAAAGCTTCTGAAGATTGAATTTGATCCATCTTATCAGAAATAATATTGTTATTCACTCGTACAAATTCTTCAGCGAAATCTTTTTCTAAAATTGTCACGCCGATTGTTTTCTCTTGATTTTTGATAGGATAAACGGACTGTTGAATCAAGACTGCTTCTTGGCTTAAAGCCATCAGCTTGACTGAATTCATACCAGTTTCTAAAGTTCGTAAAACACCAGGTTCATTCTCCAACAAAGCATCTCGACCAACGACTACTTCTTGATAAAGAGAAGCTTTCATTTTTGGTGGCTTATGATAAACAACTAATGCTGCTTTTTTTACATCGCTATAAATATCAATAAAAACATCAATATCTTGATAACCTAAATTTTCTTCCACTTGTTGAGCGGCATTTAATAACTCTTGGATATCACTATCACTCAAGGAACTATAGTCACGACAAAGTCGGATTAATTCAGCTTCTTTATTCATCGCTCATCACAATCAATTCAGCAATTTCACTCATCGGGCAACGCTTATCCATACTCAATTTACGAATCATTTGATAAGCATCAGCTTCGCTTAGATTATTTTCTTTACTTAAAATTCCTTTGGCTTTTTCAATCACTTTGCGTTCTTCTAATTTCATTTTTAATTTTTCAATTTCATTTAATAATTCACGATTTTCTTGCCCTCTAGCAATACTCATCTCTAAGGTAGGAATGAGTGATTTTTCATCCAATGGCTTAACTAGATAGCCAATTGCACCAAGTTTTTTGGCTCGGCTAGTATTTTCAGTATCGCTATATGCAGAAAGAAATACGATACTATTAGCAGATTGATCTTGGATAATCTTTTTTCCCGCTTTTAGCCCATCTAATACCGGCATTTGAATATCCATTAGAACTACGTCGGGAAGTGTTTTCTTACAAATTTCAATTGCTTCAAAACCATCGGCAGCTTCGCCCACAACTTCGTAGCCAGCGCCATGTAAAATATCGCAAATATCAACTCTAGTAATAGGTTCATCATCGACTACAACAATTCTGCCATTCATTCCTTCACGTCCTTATCATTTTTTCCTCAAAAATAATTTATATACTATTTCTGTCAGCAGAGATTCTTTACAATAGCGCTTTTTTCTATCATAGTTCTTCTTCTTTGAAAAAACTATAAGATTAAATTTGTTATTTTAAAAAAATCACCGCTTTATTAGAAAATCATATCATAAGCTACTTTTGATTCATTTTAATCAATAAGTACTGCTCCGTCAATGCAAAAGTATCTAAAAGTTTTTTCAGATAAACTAAAAAAATTAGTATTAAAATGGTAATTTTATAATTTATCTTCCCTGGTAATTAGACTAACAAAAAAAGCTCCAAAATAAAAAACATGGCTATCCCATAAGTTTTCTATTAAGGAGCTTCGTTGCTCTTATTTTTTTGGAGCACCTCATTGTGCTACTTAGATTATATGGCAGATTGAAAAGGCTGTCAAATATTTTTTGTGGCTAGTCAAAATATCTCCTAAAGAATCTCTTTAATTATCTCTTGTAAATCACTAATCGTTGGTTGTCGTGGATTTGTTGCAGTACAGCCATCTACTAAAGCGGCTTCTGCAATTTCCGGAATTAAACTGCTAACTTGCTCTTTTTCGATACCAAATTCAGATAAAGTTGCCGGCATATCTAAAGCCTTCCGCAATTTTACAATTTTTCGAATTAAATAGTTCACACCCACACGCGGATTATTTGTTTCTGCTCCTAAAAGATTGGCTAGTTGCTGATATTTTTTAGCTGCTGAATTTTCTAGCGCACCTGTTGCTGCCAACTGACTGTTACAGGCAATGACTGCTGGCATTAAAATAGTGTTCATGCGACCATGTGGCACGTGAAGTTTTGCACCAGTTGCGTGGGCAATACTATGATTAATCCCTAAAGAAGCTTGATTAAAGGCAATTCCTGCTAAACAAGAAGCTAAATGCATCATGCTGCGGGCTTCACGATTCTCTCCTTCACAATAAGCCGTTTCTAAATAATCAAATACTAGCTTGATCGCTTTTTCACAATAGGCATCAGAAAAAATCGTTGCTTTAGTTGAAACATAAGCTTCAATAATATGCGTTAAAACATCCATTCCTGTATCAGCAGTTACTTTGGGCGGTACCCCCATCACTAAATCGGTATCTAAAATCGCAATATCCGGTTGAATTTCATCAGTAACTAAAGGATATTTAGTAGCAGTTTGCGGAATCGTAATCACTGAAAAATTCGTTACTTCAGAACCAGTACCACTCGTTGTCGGAATAGCGATAAAACAATCCACCTGATTATCGGCAATTTTATTATTAAAATATTTCATAGCCTTAGCAGCATCAATTGCTGAACCACCGCCTACTGCAATAATTTTATTCGCTTGAAAATCGTTCATAGCAGTAATGCCAGCAATAATTTTATCAATTGGTGGATCAGGAATAATATCATCAAAGATCAAATATTGATTTCCTTCAAGATGCTTAACAATTTCTTTAATCCCATCAGATTCTGTTAAAAAAGGATCGGCAACTACAAATATTTTTTGATTATTAATGGTCGTTAAACCTTGCAAAGCCTTTTCACCAAACCAGATTTTGGTAGTAATAGCAAATGTCTCCAAAAGTTTTTCCTCCTTGTTCATTTAAAGTATTAGTTTGATTCTTATGCTGTAGCTGTATATCATTTCACTATTTTGGTAAGTGGAACTGACAACTGGCGACTGGCAATTTTTTAGGGAGCAAGCAGTACCTCTACGTACTTGTTTACTCTTTCTCCATTGAAAGACTAGCCCATCCCCCTTAGATGTACATCTGTGTACAAATACTGGTTAAATAGTTAGCTAATTAGCCATAGATTATTTAATCTCTATTTCCTGTAATTAGTTAACTATTTTTTTATTGGGCTATATTTTTTTGCCGTAACAAATTATTTGGAGAAACATCTGTTTTGCAACGAAACAGTCTGCCCATTATTGAAAAAAATTAAAAAGATCTGACTTAGGATAAACTCCCTCACAGTGGCGGCACCGTACCAGATTTTCACTGGTTTCCATTTAATTTTTTCCTAAAATAACACTAAATTACTTAACAATCGCGATTTACAACCCATCGCTTTTTATTTTATGAAAAACTTGTTCACTTCTTTCATAAAAAATATCTAACTTATTTTCTCTAGCATTAACTGCTCTGGCTACTGCAAAAAAGTAATCTGATAAGCGATTAACAAAAATGATGATTTCTTTATTTAAAGAAGCCGTCCAACTTAAACGAACAATAATCCGCTCGCCTCGTCGGGTAATCGTTCTAGCAACATGCAACATACTAGCGATTTTAGAACCTCCTGGTAAAATAAAACGATCAATATCTGGCGCTTCCTCCGTATAAACATCAATTCTATTTTCCAGCCAAGTAGCAGCCCCTGGCAATAAGCGTAATGGCCGACCAGCACTGGCTGGTGTTGATAAATCCGTCCCTAAATCAAAAAGTAATTGTTGAAGGGTACGTAGTTCTTCGGCTAAACTTACTTCCTTTGCTGGCAACTCAGCAACAATCAAACCAACCCAAGAGTTTAACTCATCAATTGTGCCATAGCTCTCTACACGATCGGAATCCTTAGCCACCGAATCCCCACCAACTAACTTTGTCATTCCTTTATCGCCAGTTTTAGTATAAATTTTCATAATAAAATCTGTCCTTTCTATCTTTTATAAAGCGACGACTTTTCTTGAAGCTTCACTAGCTTCTACTTGCTTACGATAGCTAGCTGGCGAAACCGCCACAATTCCTTTAAAAATCTTACAGAAATAACTTGTTTGTGAAAAACCAGCCCGCTTACTGATTTCTTCAACTGTCATTTGGGAGTGAACCAACAATTCTTTCGCATAAATCACCCGTTGATAATTTAAATAAGTCACAAAATTCATACCTAGTTCTTTTTTGAATAGCTTACTAAAATAGTATTGGCTTAAATAAACTTCATTGGCGACTTCTTCCAAAGAAATGCCACGAGATAAATTTTCTTTAATATATTTTGTCGCTTTAATAATTTCTTCTTTTTCAGTGAAATTTTCTTTTAAATCATTAATTTCAGTGATATGACGAACCTCTAAACGGCGTGCACTATTTTTATTATTTAAAGTGCTACTAGTCATTTTAATAAATAAATTAGTCATTTTCTCTGTTCTCTCATTAGATAAACTCTCTGATTGCTTTTCTTGTTCCCGCAACCAGTTAAGTTTTTGTAGCAACATGACAAAGCCAACTAAAATGTTATTAATGTACACAGGTAAGGGAATTAGTTTTGCTCCTGAATGACAACGATATTCCTGAATTTCACCTTTTTTCACTAAAGCAATCATTTGTTGCAACTGAGTGTTGACTACATTGCTTTCTTTTCTAAGTTGATAATTTGCTGGACAATTGAAGCTTTCTGACTTTTGTTGTCCTTTTATATCTAAAATAAACATCCCTACATCGACCGCAATCGCAAAATCCTCGATTAATTCATGTAATTGTGGTTCTTTTTCTCTACTTAAAATAAAATATGAAGTTTCAATCATCATTTCACCCGCTTTTTCTAAAGTATTTACATCTTTTTTACAAAAAAAGACAAAGAGACTTAAAAGTTAATTTATCATTAACTTCTAAGCCTCTTTGCTTTTATAAAATAAATCATCAGTGATTTACTGTTTATTCAATTTTTTAGAATCAGTCGCCACTTCTTCGTGGAAACATTTTCTATTTGACAGTATTATACCGCAATTTTTTTCAAAGTACCAGTAAAAAATTTTGAATTGTTTCTCTCAAAAGAAAAAAATACTGGCAATCATTGAATCTTTTCTGCTATTTCAACTCCTGAATACAGCTTCGTAATCATCTTATAAAATAACTGAATTTCTTCATCAGAATACTCAATAAAAATACTTTGTAACTTTTTTGTATGGGTTTCATAAACAGTTTTAGTATATTCTTCAGCTTTTTTTGTTAAGGAAATTGCCGTATTACGATTATTTTGTGGTTCCCCTTCAATTGTTACAAAACCTTTTTTTTCAAGGGAAACTGCTAATTTTTTAACATTTTGACGAGAAGAACCTAACAGTTTACCTAGTTGGGTATATGTCGTTTTTTCATTAGAATATTTAATCATCGTTAATAACATAAATTGTTTTAGAGTTAACTGCTCGTCTGTTTTATCAAAAATTGTTTGCAAGCGATTTTGTAAAATAAAAATACTCGCAAAAATCCCTCTAATTTCATCGTTTCTTTCATCTTTAAATTTTTGAATTAAATCACTAATCTCCATAAATTCCTCCATCAAGGCAAAGTTTTATTTACATTATAGTAACTAGTTGCTATAATGTAAATGGTAACTAGTTACTAAACCGATTGAGGAGATTCCTATGAACAAATTGTTAAAAATAGTAATGATTGCCTTCATTACTACCTGTTGTCGTATTGCCCTTCAATTAATCATGCCTAACAGTAGTCAAACTGTTTTAAAAGCTAGTGTTTTTGTTATAAAAGGAACTTTACCTTTTGCATTTAGCCTTTTGTCTTTGCTTACTTATAGTTTACTAGCCGGCCTGATTCTATTGGTTAGTAAGGTCCTCAAGAAAAATAAAATCAAGTTGAAGTTCACTTTAATCTTTTGTATTCTTTGGTCCAGTTATTTATTTGAACCTCTTCCTCATGCTGTTTCTCTTTTCTGGGATAGTTTCGCCTATGTATTAGTTGATAGTTTGGCGTTATTAGTTATGGGCTTTTTGTTAGAGCTGTTTTTTCCCGAAAATGTACAACCAAATGAATTAGTTAATAAGAAAAAAACGCACTTACTATCAATTATCAATTGCCTTTTTCCGACAATATTATTTTTGCTAGGCAGATTAGCCCTCTATCAAGTTTTTACTATTTATTCAGCTTTTGAAACACAACCAGCAAAAACACTGCTTTGGGCTTTCATTACAGGGAGCGTTGCTAGTTGTGTCACTTTATGGTTTAGCCAACAAGCTCAAGATAGCGGTAAATTTAAACAGCCAATCCTACTTGGCATTACCTTTTACGCCACAAATTTATTTTTCTTTAACAGTTTTATGTTGTTAGTCTTTGATTTTAACTTAGTGGATTTAGCTTTACGAACTGGGATAGATATTCTCACAATTTCATTAGGCTTATTACTTACTACTTTAATTAGGAAAAACGAAAGGAATTTATTATGAATCTAAAAAAAATCAATCAGTTCATTGTTATCTCGATTGCTGTTTTAGCAGCCTTTGCTACAATTTATGGAATTTTTTCTAATCAAGCCATAAATAAAAATCAAACCTTTACTTCTATCCACGGAGAAATTATCACGCTCTATGGTAAAGGCTTATATCACAATGAATCCCTTGCAATGGCCGCCCAAGTTAAAGCACAAGATTGGGTAACCTTATTGATTGCTATCCCATTTTTATTATTTGCTTTACACTTAAGTAATAATGGCTCATTAATCGGAAAATTTTTCTTAACAGGAACGTTAGCTTATTTTCTTTATTCTTATGCCACTTATTGTTTTGTAGCCATGTATAATCGGTTCTTTTTAATTTTTATCTTACTTATGGGTTTAGCTTTTTATGGCTTTATCATTAATTTTACTTCATTTGACTTAACAAAAGTTAACAACTACTTTTCAAAAATACCTGCAAGAAAATATTTAGGCTATTCAACAATTTTATTAGGTTGTTTAATTGCTATAATGTGGTTAGGTCGCATCTTTCCTAGTTTATCTGGAGAAATTCCTGATACCCTTGAACATTATACAACTTTACCTATTCAAGCGCTTGATTTAGCAATTGTTGTCCCCGCAAGTATTATCAGTGGTATTTTATTACTACAAAAAAAGCCCCTTGGTTCTTTACTAACACCAATCATTATCATTAAAGGGATTACTTTATTATTAGCGATTGACGCTATGGCGCTTGCCATGTTAGTTGCTGGTGCAGCCATCTCGGTCAGCGAATTAGTAATTTTCCCTGCATTAACTATTCTTTTTAGTTTTAATTTATATCTAATGCTGCAACCTTTAAAATCACAAAAATCAATTTAAGCACAAAAAAGGCAAGCTAAAATTTTTCAATCTTAGCTTGCCTTTATTTTATTATTTTTTAGTTGAACCTTTAGTATCAATACCATATGGTAAGATAACTGTTTTTTCTTCGATATCTTCTTTGTTCATCATTTTTGTTAATAAACGCATCGCAACCGCACCGATATCATATAAAGGTTGTGTGATTGAAGTTAAACGCGGGCGAACAACATCAGTCAGTAAAGAGTTGTTGCTAGTAATGATTTCAAAATCTTCAGGAACTTTTACGCCAGCATCTAACATGCCGTCTAAAATTCCTACCGCTAATTCGTCATCAGTTACAAAAGCCGCTGTCGCACCACTATTAAGAATGCGTTCTGCTAAAGCTAAGCCGTCTTTAAATTGATAATTCGCTTCAAAGATTAAGCCTTCGCTATATTTTAAGCCATTGCTTTCTAACGCTGTTTTATAACCAGATAACCGGTTTTTACCGTTAATTGGATCAATCAACGCGCCACTAACAAAAGCAATTTTTTTATTGCCATTTTTAGCTAAAACATCGACAGCATCTTTAGTAGCAGTTGTATAGTCAATATTTACACTACCCACTTGTTCATCTGGATCAATTGAGCCAGCTAAAACAATCGGTGTTCTTGAACGTGAAAATTCACCACGAATTTCATCGCTAATGCGGTGGCCCATAAAGATGACCCCATCCACTTGTTTTGCTAACAAATTATTTAAAACGTTCACTTCTTTTAAATCATTGCTATCAGAATTTGCTAAAATAATATTGTATTTATACATAGTAGCAACATCATCAATCCCACGAGCTAAAGAAGCAAAGAACATATTGCTAACATCAGGAATAATAACCCCAACAGTGGTTGTTTTTTTACTAGCTAAACCACGAGCAACAGCATTTGGTCGATAATCTAAACGATCAATAACCTCCAAAACTTTTTTCCGAGTGGCTGGTTTAACATTAGGATTGCCATTAACTACCCGTGAAACAGTAGCCATGGAAACCGCAGCTTCTCTTGCGACATCATAAATAGTAATTGTTTGTTTTTCCATTTTTTAACGCTCCTTCATTTTTTTATACAGCTAAGTCTTTTTAAGCAAATGATCAAACAGCTAGTCTCTATAAAATAAAAAAAATCTAGTTCTTAGTCAAATTCTCGCAACAAAATAGCCTAGTTCTTTAAAAAATTATACATATTTTGATAAGTAAAAATCACTTATGATTTTCAGAAAATAAGGTTTACATTTCTTATTATTTTAAATATAACAAATAATATCTAATTTTGCAACCGTTTTATTTCTATTTTCATGAAAATGCTGTTTTCTTTTTCATTTTTATGAATTATTTCAGCGAAAAGTTTGCATTTCCTTTAAAAAGTGTTATAAAAGACTTAATACTAAATATTTTTCGAAAGATGAATTGGAGGATTTAAATGATGTATACCGACCGTATTAAACAATTACAAACTTGGTTAGCTAGTCAATCTGCTGACATTGCTTATATTAGTGAACCTCAACATATTGCTTATTTTACTGGTTATCTTAGCGAACCTCATGAACGGGTTTTGGCGCTATTCGTTTCAGCTAATCAACCACCGTTCCTTTTTACCCCAGCTTTAGAAGTAACTGACGCCCAAAACAGTGGCTGGCCTTATGATGTGGTGGGCTATTTAGATAATCAAAAACCTTATGAATTGATTAAAAAAGAAATTCAACAACGTTTTAAAGCACCAGCCATTTTCGCCTTAGAAAAAGATAATTTAACGGTGCAACGATTTGAAGCTTTGCAAGCAGCTTTTCCTGATGCTAAGTTTTCTGTTGATATTACGCCCTTTATGCAAAAATTATTACTGATTAAATCTGAAACCGAAATTCAACAGCTGTTAGCTGCTGGTGATTGGGCAGATGTGGCTTTTGAAGTTGGTTTTAAAGCTATCAAAGCTGGTGCCACCGAAGAAGAAATTATCGCTGAAATTCACTACCATTTACAGCGTAACGGTGTAAGCTCGATGTCTTTTGATACTTTAGTTTTAGCTGGGGAAAATGCCGCTAGTCCCCACGGAACACCGGGAAAAACAGCTGTTAAGCAAAACGAGCTAGTCCTGTTTGATTTAGGCGTCATCTGGCAAGGTTACTGTAGTGATGCTACCAGAACCGTTGCTTTCCATGAACCAACTGCTTTCCAAAAAGAAATTTACGAAACTGTTTTAGAAGCACAATTAGCTGCCCAAGCTGCTGTTAAACCAGGAATTACGGCTGCTCAGTTGGATAAAATCGCTCGTGATGTGATTACCAATCGCGGCTATGGCGAATATTTCAACCACCGCTTAGGCCACGGCATTGGTACAACTGTTCATGAGTATCCTTCGATTGTCGAAGGAAATGATTTAGTTTTAGAAGAAGGTATGTGTTTTTCAATTGAACCAGGGATTTATATTCCTGATAAAGTTGGCGTACGCATTGAAGACTGCGTGGCGGTAACGAAGGACGGCTGTATTCCTTTTACAAAAACACCGAAAGATTTATTAATCATCCAATAACAAAAAAGGATTTTATGATGCTTACTAACAGCTGTCATAAAATCCTTTTATTTTAATTTTTCTCGTAAAGCAGTTTCAGCTAAAGTAATTTCAGCTAAGACACTGGCTTCTGTTTCTTTCTTCTTTAACTCTGCCAAAAGTTCTAAATAAATTTCCGGCTCTTTTCGTCCTAGTTTACCGATTCCCCAAATTGCCGTTCCGCGAATCACTGGTCGTGAATCTTTCGTACAGTGAACAATTGTTGGTAACGCAGAAAAATCCCCTAAATTAGTTAACGTAATCAGTGCATTTCGCTGCAAAGTTTTTTTTCCCCGCCATGAACCTGCTAAATGACCAAACTGTTGTTGAAATTCTTTATTAGTTATCGTCAACATTGGTTGTAATTTTGGGAAAACTTCATCAACTTGGGGTTCCATAGCCGGATGGAAATGAAAATCTTTCCCTTGATTATAAGGGCACACCAATTGACAAATATCACAACCATAAATAACATTGCGCATTTTTTTACGAAAAGCAACAGGCACGAAATCTTTAGTTTGGCTCTGGTAAGATAAGCAGTTTTGAGCATTCATACAGCCATCCCCTAACAAAGCCTTGGTGGGACAAGCTTGAATACACCGCTGGCAATCACCACAACCTTTAGTAACCGGCGTATCAGCAGCAAATTTAATATTGGTGACAATCGTTCCTAAATAAACAAAAGAACCAAACTCTTCGGTAATCAGCAAGCCGTTTTTACCGATAAAACCTAAGCCAGCTCGTTGGGCGGCGGCTACATCCACCATTTCACCAGTATCCACTTGGATTTTAAATTGCCAATCGTTTTTTGCTTCAAGCAATTCCCCTTGAGCTTTAATGAAATTCACTAAAGCTGCCAGTTTTTCTTGTAATATAGCATGATAGTCCTGTCCCCAAGAAGCACGAGCAAATTGTCCCCGTTTTTCATCACGAGGAACTTCAAAGTGTGCTTTAGTTGGATAGGCCAAAGCAATCGCAATAATTGATTGAGGATTTGCAAAAGTTTTCTCTAAATAAATTCGTTCTTCAATATTGGGATGCTCAAAACCAGAAGTATGACCTAACTTTTTTTGCATCTCTAAACTTTCCTCTAAATGCAAAAAAGGCTCAGCCGTAGCAAAACCAATCTTATCAATTCCTAAGCGCTGACTTTCAGCAATAATTTTTTCTTTTAATGACAAAACCATTCACCAATATTCCTTACAAATTAACCATTATCAAAAAATTGAAGCATTAATTAATCTTAACTAATGCTTCAATTTTAAAAGTCTATGCTTCTGTTTCAGTTTCAGCTTTTACTTTTTCTTTAGCTTCATCCACAACTGATTTAACTTCTTCTGTTCCTTGCTCTAAAGCATCCGCCATGCCGCCAAAAGTATCTTGCACGTCAATCACGATATCTTCCGTCGTGCTACCTGCGACATCAGCTAATTCTTCGGCTTCTTCAGATAATTCAGCAGAAGTTTTTTTGAAACGTTCAGTTAAATCGCTGCTACGCTTTTTCAAAGTATCTAACATTTCACTAGAGATTCCTTGAGCTGATTGGAAAGAATCACCGGTTTTATCTTTAACAGTTTCTGCTAAATCGCCCACTTGACGAGAAGCTAACGCTGCTTTTTCTTTGGCAATTTCGCTGACAACAGCTGTTTGCTCTTTCAAAAAATCAGTATAGTCATTTGACATATCCAATAAATCATCGGCTTTATCTGCTAAATCTGCTCGTAATTCTTTACCAGATTTTGGTGCTAATAACAAAGCTGCAACGGCAGCCGCTGTTCCACCAATTACTGCACCTAATAAAAATCCACTTCTCTTTGCCATAATTAATCCCTCACAATCTTATTTTAAAAGAACTAACTGTAATTTGCTGCTAGCTTATTAAGCAAACTTACTTAAACCTCTTCCGTTTTACGTTTTCTGAAAAACTTATAAGCAGTTTTACCTACTTGACTAGCTACGCCATTTTGCAAGCTAGTTTTACCGACTGAACTTACTTTCCGTACTAATTTTTTACTAGAATGATTTAATTCTGAAACACTTTCTCCTAAATCAGCCACGGCTTCAAATAAAGGATCAATTGTTGCTACTTTGCCATTAACATCTTCTAGTAACTCATTGCTTTTCACTAATAATCCTTCCACTTGTCGGGATAAAACATCGACATCTTTTGTGATTACCGTAATAGTTGTATTGGCTTCATTGACTAATTTATCAACTTTTGTCATAGTTTTTGAAACTTGCATTAATAAACGAACAATAAAGATTACTAATACAACAAAAGCAGTTGCTGCCATTAAAGCAGCGGCACTTCCAACAGTCATCATCAGAAACTCCCTTCATTCATCAAATTTCTTCATTTAAGATAACACTATTATTAACTTATTTCCATTATACCAGTTGCTAAGCAAAAGCCAAAGAACTAACCTACAAAAAAAGCAAGATTGAACTAAATTTTTCAATCTCGCTAAAAAAATTTATTTTTCAGGTGTATCTTCAGCATTTAAGCGTTCTGCTGTTTCAATAATGAAAGCTTTTAAATTATCTTTCACTTCTGGATGTTGTAAACCATATTCAATGCTGGTTTTTAAAAAGCCATATTTATCGCCCACATCATAACGCTTGCCAGTAAACTCTCGTGCAAAAACTCTTTGGGTTTTATTCAATGTATCAATCGCATCGGTTAACTGAATTTCATTGCCCGCACCAGGTTCTTGATTTTCTAAAACATCAAAAATTTCTGGCGTCAATAAGTAACGGCCAATAATCGCTAAATCACTAGGTGCTTTATCAGGACTAGGTTTTTCAACAAAATTTTCAACATTGTATAACCCGTCAGCTACTCTGCCATTAGGATTAATAATACCATATTTTGAAGTATCTTCATGCGGTACTTTCATGACCGCTAAAGTCGCCGCATGAGTTTCTTCATAATCATTAATTAATTGCTTAGATAATGGAATTTCAGAATCCATAATATCATCACCTAGCATTACTAAAAAGGGTTCATTTCCCACAAAAGCTTTGGCTTGTAAAACCGCATGACCTAACCCTTTAGGATGAGATTGACGAATAAAGTGCAAGTTAACATCAGTTGTTTCTTCCACTAATTTTAACAGCTCTTTTTTGCCTTTTTCTCTTAAATTTAATTCCAACTCAACGTTTGAGTCAAAATGATCTTCAATTGGGCGCTTTCCTTTACCCGTTACAATTAAAATATCTTCAATGCCAGATTTTAAAGCTTCTTCAACAATAAATTGAATCGTTGGTTTATCAACGATAGGCAACATTTCTTTAGCTAAAGCCTTAGTTGCTGGTAAAAATCGGGTACCTAAACCAGCGGCTGGAATGACAGCTTTTTTTACTTTCATATGATTTCCCTCACTTCTTTACTTTATTAAGGTGCAGAACACGTTTCTCCACTTTTCTTTTGATCCAGCTGCAAGGGCTAGCTCTCTTCGACAAAATGAGAATGAAATTCGTGGCAGAGAACGCCACTATAATTTAATCCTGCATTTTGCTCATGAGCTGAACGAGCCCTTTCCGCTTTTCCTTTGATCTAGCTGCAGGCATTTGCCCCTCTCAATAAAATGATAAATAAATTCGCGGTACAAAAACACCGCTATAATTTTTTTATGCATTTTATTCGGGTGCAGAACAATGCCTTCCGCTTTTCTTCTGATCTAGCTACGAAACTTTGCACCACTCGACAAAGTGAAAAAGAAATTCGCGGTACAAATCACCGCTATAATTTATTTTTGCACTTTACTCGGGTGCAGAACACGTTTCTCCACTTTTCTTATTACAACACAAATTCGTTTTCGACTTTGCCGTCTCTTAGCATGATTTCGCGGGCGGCTTCTTTTACGTCTTTATTTTCATAAAGTACGCTATAAATACTTTGGGTAATTGGCATTTCGATATTCATTTTAGCTGATAATTCAACAGCGGCTTTGGTAGTCGCTACGCCTTCAACAATCATCCCCATGTTTTCAAGGATTTCATCGAGATTTTTACCTTTACCTAATAAATTCCCTGCTCGCCAGTTACGAGAGTGAATACTGGTACAAGTGACGATTAAATCACCGACACCACTTAGACCACTAAAAGTTAAAGGATTGGCGCCCATTGCTACGCCTAAACGGCTAATTTCAGCTAATCCACGAGTCATAATCGCCGCTTTAGCATTGTCACCAAAACCCAAACCTGCAATTGCACCGGCACCAATAGCAATAATATTTTTCAAAGCTGCGCCGGTTTCAACGCCAATTACATCAGTATTAGTGTAAATACGGAAATATTCATTCATAAATAAATCTTGCACATATTTAGCATCAGCTTCTACTTCACTAGCTGCTGTGATTGTTGTGATATCATGAACTGCAACTTCTTCAGCATGACTTGGTCCTGATAAAACCACAACTCCTTGACGTTTTTCATCAGGAATTTCTTCTATTAAAACTTCAGAAATTCGTTTATGACTTTCTTGCTCAAGACCTTTGCTGGCGTGAATAATCAACGGTTGATTTTTCACTTTAGCCGCAAATTCGCGAGCAACTGAGCGAGTAGCTTTAGTAGGTACCACAAACAATACCGCATCCACATCAGCAATTGCATCAGCCAATTCTTTTTCTCCACGAATGGTGTCAGGAATTTTCAAATCAGGTAAATAATGACGATTCGTATGGTACGTATTAATTTCATCTATTTGTGCTGGTAAATTACCCCAGATTCGGACATCATGTCCATTTTCAGCTAAGACTTGCGCTAAGGCTGTCCCCCAAGAACCAGGACCTAATACCGCTATTTTTTGTTTCATAAAGACCTCCATCACAACTTTTAACAAGTAAAAATCACTTGTAAGTTTCTCTTAATCAATATCATAACATAAAGAGAATTTCTTGAATAACAATTTAAATTATTTTTTGGTCATTGCCATAAGTCCGGTTATAATCTTTTAATGACTTATTTTTTTTACGACGATAAACAACTAAAGCAATACCGCTAACAAATAACAGTAAAGAAAGCAATTGTGATACTCGTAAAATACCAAAAATGTACAGACTATCAGTCCGTAAGCCTTCAATAAAGAAGCGCCCTAAACCATACCAAATTAAATAGCTTAAGAAAACTTCCCCTTCTTTAAAAAAGCCACTTTTCTTTCGTAAAAATAAAATCAGGATAAAGCCCAATACGCACCAGACAGACTCATATAGAAAAGTCGGTTGGCGGTAAGCACCATCGATATACATATTATCCACAATAAAATTAGGTAGCTGTAATTTCTCTAAAAAACTGCGAGTTGTTTCTGGGCCATAAGCCTCGTGATTAGTAAAATTTCCCCAGCGCCCAAAGGCCTGAGCAATTAAAACACTTGGTGCTGCAATATCTAAAAAGGTCCAAGTTGAAATAAAGCGATAGCGAGTAAAGAAAAAAATGACAATCGCCCCAGCAATCAAACCGCCATAAACCGCTAAGCCCCCTGAACGAATATTAAAAACTTCCATCGGATTCGCTAAATAAGTCGGCAAATCAAACAAAATATAATAGAGTCTAGCACCAACAATCGCAATCGGAAGACCCCACAGCATAAAATCGCCAACATCGTCCGATTTTAAACCAACTCGAACAGCTTCACGACCACTTAACCAAACGGCAACCATAATCCCTGTAACAATCAAAATCGCATACCAGTAAATCTCTAAACCAAAAAGCTTGAAAGCGACTCGATTAATCGTTGTTAAAAACAATCTTTACACATCCTTAATAAAACCGTAGCTAAAAATCCCATTTACAGGCCCTACCAGTTTTTCTACATTTATAATTTTTAAACTAAAATAGGACTAAATCATTAGTTTTCATCGTTTGCTAGTTTTAAAATTACAGCAAAGTTCACTATTGATTCCTCTGTGCTATCACTTGACTGTAATTTAACTATTTTTAACGATGATTAGCTAATGACCGCCCCAATTTTAATCACTAATTTTTAATTCTTTATTCTTTAGAGTTTTCAGCAATTAATTCAGTCAAACGCGCTTCAAAAGTTTTTGTTGCGTCGTATCCCATTGTTTTTGCTCGGAAATTCATGGCAGCTAATTCCACAATAATCGCTACGTTTCGACCCGTTTTAACCGGAATACGAATTTGTGGCACTTTAACTTCAGCAATTTCAACTACGCGATCATCTGAGCCTAGGCGATCATATTTTTTATCTTGCGACCAATTCTCTAAATAAACCCCTAGTTGAACTTCCATCGGACCACGAACAGCGCTGGCACCAAATAAATTCATCACATCAATAATGCCGATTCCACGAATTTCAATTAAATGCTCCAAAATTTTCGGTGGTTCACCCATTAAAGTAAATTCATCTTGGCGATAAACATCTACCCGATCGTCAGCGATTAAACGATGACCTCGTTTGATTAACTCTAAGGCAGTTTCACTTTTACCAATGCCGCTATCTCCTTGAATCAATACACCAAGTCCATAAACATCTACTAATACGCCATGAATACTTGTTCGTGGTGCTAAACGACCATCTAAATAAGTTGTCAATTCACCGACTAAACGTGAAGTAGAAATTGATGAGCGTAATACCGCAATATCATGTTCATTAGCGGCTTGAATTAATTCATCCGAAACAGGTAATCCCCGTGAAATCATAAAGCAAGGCATTTCTTCATTACACATCCGTCGTAATACCATTAAACGTTCTTCTGGCATCATGCGGTGAGCAAAACTATTTTCTTTATTACCTAACAATTGAATTCTGTCATGAGAATAATGACTAAAATATCCTGTTAGCTCTAAACCGGGCCGTGAAATCTCACCAGTCGTAATTTTTCTCTCTAAACTAGCCGGACTGCCAGTAACCACTTCTAATGAAAGTCTTTTAACAATCTCTTTGACCGTGACAATTTCTGTCATTAACATCCCTCTTTTCCAATTATATCACTGTCTATTTTACCATTCTCTGACAGCAGTTGCTAGAAAAAATCAATCTGGGATATTAAAAAGGGTAAATCATTCGTCCCGCTGTTCTCCAAATTCAATTTGGATTTAATAAGCAGCCAAGACTAAATGGTTCACCCTAATCATTATTAAAACTTTTCTATCAAAAAATTGTTACTATTTTTCATCCTGATACTTTGATAAAGTATGCTCACTAACAATTGAATTGACAATCGACATAACAATCGCAACTAAAATTGAAGCACCAAAAGTAGCGAAACCAAATTTAGCTGATCCTACGAAAAATGACGTCAATTGCAACATTGCTGCGTTTACCACAAAACTAAACAGTCCAAAAGTGATTAGCGTAAAAGGTAAAGACAAAATTGTCAATACGGGTTTCACCAACATATTTAACAAAGATAACACGAAGCTAGCAATAATCGCTGTTCCAAAGCCACTTACAAAGACCATGTTGGGGAAAATGACCGCCATGGATACGAAGGTTAATGTATTAACAATCAACCGCTGGAAGTAGCTCATTAGAAATCGCTCCAATCATCATCATTAACTTTTTCGGCTTCTTTACGAGGCGTAGTTTTTTGTGTATTTTTGCGGTAATCATTATTTTGGTAATAAGGATTACTATGTCCGTAGTTACTATTTCTTTTATCACCTTTAGGAATAATCATCGCTAAAATAATATACAGTAACACTGGGCTACCAATTCCCACAAAAGTAATGAAAGCATAGATTAAACGCACAATAGTTGGATCAATATTAATATATTCAGCAATCCCACCTAAAGTACCAGTTAGCACTACGTTATTTCTTGATTTTGTTAATCTTTTTCCCATATTTATTCACCTCTTAACAATGTTAGATTAGTTGATTAGATTTACAGAAAATTTTATTCGCCTTTATTAGCAACATCTTTCAAGAAGATATTTCCTGTTGCTGTGCCTAAATCAATTTTAGCTACTTCATTTTCATTAGTTCTTCTGAATTGTAGTAATTGATTCATTTTTTCTTTTTTCTCACGAATGGTTTCATAATCAGTCATGCGACTATTAATGCTACCTAAGCTAGTTTTAGCTAAGCCATCAAATGCAATTGTATTTGGTAAAGCCACTTTCACATTCCCATTAACAGAGTTAGCACTAATTTTACGAATACTTTCATGTGCTAAAGTCATGCGGATATCACCATTGATAATTGAAGTTGAAATATTATCGACAGCTGCCGTAATTGTCACTGTACCATTAACAGTTTCAATGATTAAATCTAAGATTTCACCATTTTTAACAGCGATATTACCATTAACGCCTTCAATCTCTAACATAGTACCATTTAATTGCTCAACAGTAATATTGCCGTTTGTTGATTTCATATAAATGTCTTTCACATCTAATTCATTGACTAAAATATTACCATTTAGTAATTTCACCGCTACATGATCGTAAGTCCGTTTTGGTAAGTAGAAAACTAAATCAGCCCGAACCCGTTTATTAGGGATTTGGAAAGAAATTTGATCTTCATCAACCGTAATTTTACTGCGTTCCATCAAAGCATCTAATGGTGTTTCAGCATCCATTTTACCATATAAACGGATTTTACTTTCAACTTTAACTGTTGGCTCATCCCAAGTTTTAAAAGTGATATCGCCATTGGCTACTTTCACATCAATTAAAGTCGCTTCGGTTGCTTCGTATTCAAACACATGCTCAAATTTTGTAGTAGCAATGCCTGGAACTTTCATATTAATGTCTTTCCATTCAACATTATCTTGAACAGATTCTGAAACATTGCGGAAAGTTTTTTTGAACATTCTACCTAATTCGCTACCAAACTTACCAACTTGCGTTAAAGCTTCATTAGCTTGTTCTTTTAAATCATCAGGAATTTCAATTTTAACATTTTTAATTTTTTCATTGAAATTGTCTTTTTTGCCATTCCATTGATCTTTGCGAATATTTTTAAGTGATTCATCTAAAGTTGCTTTTTCTTCATTTAATTTTGCTAATTCTTCTTCTAAGTTATTCATAGCATTTTCAACATCGGTACGTAATTGTAAATCATCAATATCCAATGCATCTAACTCTTCTTTAGTGTTTAGCTCCATCAATTTTTCTTGCTTGCTCTTGATTTCAAGTTCAATTCCTTTAATTTCAAGATTAACTTCATCAATTTCTGCAGATGCGCGATTTGCTTCAGTCGCTAATTCTTCTAAAATTTGCTCTAAATTTTCACGATCCATTGCTTCGTTATCTTTAACTTCTTCACTAGCAGCTTCTTCATCTTCAAAAGCTTCTGTTTCATCAGAAAATTCCTCATTTACAATATCCGCTACTGAACTTTCATCAGTTTGGGGATTATGTAATTCATCAGCAACCTTTTCAATTTGTTTGCTATCTTTTTCAGTTGCCATGCTCTCTAATAAATCTAACGCCTCTTCAGTTGAAAGAATGCCTTTTTTTACAAGCTCTAAAACTCTATCTCTTTCTTTCATGGAAAATGCCTCCTCTTTTTTGTTGTCCAGTATTAGAAATCTTTGTTGCCGATTTCGTTAACTTTTCTTTTTTGTTAGCTATATTTTCCTTACATACAACATTATGCCCTTTTTTATTCGAAAAGTCATAGGACTTAAGTCCGAACTTTCTCTCAGACCTATTATTCTTTGCCAAAAATCTCTTTAAAATCCTGTAGAAAAGACAATTTATTTGAGAATGCTGATATTTTTAATTTTTAAATGATTTATTTTTCTTCCTATATAATAATAGAAAAAGTTTAACTAACACTCATTATAAACGAGTTTAGTCAAACTTACGTATTAATTGCTTTATTTATAATAGTAGCAAAAAAGCCAAGCAACTAAAAGCTGCTTGACTACTCATTAAATTAATTTTCAGTTTTCACGCGGTTAGATAGCATTACAAATGGTGCATAGATTAATGTTCCAATAACAATAATTACTATTTGTAAAATCGCTGCTCTAATATCACTGGCAGTAGCTAAATAACCTGATAAAATTGGTGGTGTCACCCAAGGAATCGCAATATAAGTTGGGTTCACCAAATGCATACTTGTTGCTAAATAAGCTAAAGTTGTTGAAACCATTGGCACAATACAGAATGGCACTGCATAAATTGGGTTAAACACAATTGGTAAACCAAACATAATTGGTTCACTAATATTAAATAAACTTGAAACCCCACCGATTTTAGCAATTAAGCGTTCGTCTTCTCTTCTAGAGAAAATTAGTAGCGCAATTACTAAACAAATCATTGTTCCGCCGCCACCCATATAAACATAGGCATCTAAAAATGGTTGCGTCACAATATTTGGTGCAGTTAAACCAGCTTCAATCGCTTCAATATTTTGTTGCATAGAAGTTAATAAAATTGGACCTGAAATCGCGCCAAAAACAAAGGCGCCATGAATCCCAAAAATAAATACAAAAGTAGATAGGAAGACATAAAGTAAAATTCCTGGTAAAGATTGGAAGCCACCGATTAATGGTGCTTGTAAAATATTAACCACTACTTCAGGAACCGTTGAACCAGTTAATGTCCGAATCGCAACTTCCAATAAAGCAAAAATTGTAATTGTGATAAAAGCTGGAATTAATAAATTAAAAGACTTCGCAATTGCTGGTGGTACACTTTCAGGCATCTTGATTTTCAAGAAATCATTTTGTGAAAACTTGCAAAGAATTGTTACACCTAATAACGCTGCGATAATTCCTAATAACATTGTTGAAGCACTTGTATAAGTTTGTGTTAAAGTGCCACTAACATTAATTGATTCGCCAGCATAATTACTAATCGTTACTTCATTAGGAATCAAAGTAATATAACAAGCCAATGCTACTATTCCTTCTAAAGCACCTTCAGCACCATATGATTTCGCCAAACGGAAACCAATTAAAAAAGTAACCATTAAACCTAACATACCCAACGTGCCATTATAACCTTGAACACATAATTCTGATAAAAACTGTCTACCTGGAATTCCTCGCAAGATGCCGGTACCTTCAGCTAACAAAACATTGTTAACTAATACAAAAAAGGCTGCAGCAATCGTAATCGGAATTGTACTAGCAAAAGCATCACGAATGGCTGCGATATAACGATTCGCTGAAATTTTATTAGCAACTATCGCAATTTTTTCCCCTACATCTTCTTTAGTCATTTTTGATTTTTCACTCACTTTTCTCGCTCCTGTCATTTTATATTATTGTAAAATCTTTTATTTCTAATCAAATAACTTTTCTGCTAAACTAAACCATTTGCCAGCTAAGCCAACCCAAACTTCTTTATAAGTCGCATTATTAAATTGCGGCCAATAAGGCTGATCTTCATTTTCAAAAGTTTGAATCCCCACCGGCATTTCTCCCACCATTTCACCTGATGAGACCGTATACATTTGCGGATAATTTTGCCCTTCCCCGTACATCATGGATTGACTAAAAGGATTTTGACCAATCATCCACTGCATTTGACCGAAACCAATATTAAGCAGCTTTTGATTATTTAACAGTTGACCGATGATAGCAGCACTTTCTCCCATAGAAAGTAATATTCCATTATTACCTCTAAAAGAAAACCAAACTGGAAAACGTTTAATGTAATACTTTTCAGCAATTTGTTTACCTTGCAATAATTGTTTTTGATAGCTTTCATAAGCTTCTTCAGATACAAGTAAATGTTGCTTATTAAATGAAGCTTCATCTTGCCACTCATCTTGATGATAAATTCCGCTAGCAATCATCGGATAAGGCGCCGTATCAACAACTAAAAATTCAAGATATTCTCCATATATGGTAATGGCTTCAGTTAATTGATTAGCTAATGCTGCATCTTTGACAACTTTTTTAGCTTCAGCTAAAGCATAAGCAAATAGATGCTCACGTGCTTGATGATTAAAATGTTGAAAAACTTGCTGTTGTTCATCACGATAAAACATCCCGCGTAAAACTTGACCATCAAATAATTCAATTCCTTGTTTTTCTTGACAAGCTAGTAAATCTTTCAACCAAGCTTGCATTTTTTCTAAATAGTCAGCTTTTTTAGTAATTTGGTATAACAAAGCACTAGTCCAAACGAGTGTCGCTAAATAAGTACTTTTTGAAGTGCTATAAGTATGCTCCCAGAAAATCGGTTCATGAATAAAGGGTTGCTTTTCAAAACCAGCATAAGCATCATTAAAATCAACTTCTAAAATAGATTGAATTTTTTCAATTAAATCACTATCACTTGGTAACGTTATCAGTATTTTGGCTAAAGTACCGGTAATTAAGAAATTATCATACGGACTATTATGAATCCGTGCTTTAATATCATCCATATTACCCAACTGATTATCAGTCCAACGAGAGCTGCCTGCACTAGTTAAACGATTGCCATCACCTAGACGGGTTTTAAAAATGAAATCTAAGCCCCATTCTGCTTCTTCAGCTAAACGCAACGCTAAAGCAGTATCTTTTGGGCGATAATGTTTTGCCATTTCAAACAGGCTTAACGTCACTTCAGCTGTTTGCACCAATTGTTGTGAAAGGTCACCGGCATCATGCCAACCACCATTAAAACTAATTTTTTTACCTGCAAATTCCCCAAAGACATCTTGATGACAAGTGCCATGAATACCTTTAATTGGGCAACCACAACGTTCACAGTAAACAAAATTCAAGGATTTCCAGATGGAATCTTGTAATAAGGTTTGATAATCACCAATCTTAAAGCCAGCTGTTTTTAAAGAAGCTAGTTCCACGTAATATTCCCCAGCTACTTGAAAATCGCTAAAATCAGCACAGCTAAAGTGACCAATTGAGCTTTCAAAATTTGTCATTTCTCCTACAAAAACTACTTCAGCAGAAGCTACTTTTTTTAATTGGAAAGTTTCTCCAGCCCATGTTGCATCCGCAATTACTTGCTTTTTTCCATTAAGGGGATAACCAATATGAGCATAGCTTAAATTATTTTTATCTACTTGCCAGCCTTTGGCGCTAGTTGCTTCAGCGTTTTTCTCCAAAACAATCTGCTTAATGGTTATTTGCCAATTACCAGGAAGATTCATATAAGAACCATTGGCATTAAAAGAAATCCGTAGCTTAGTCACTACATCTCTTGGTAAATTGCTAATATCCAGCACGTAAGTTTCACTTTTTTTATTAGTTAAATTGATAATATGAGAGCCTTCACGATTATAAATATCAGGAATTTTAATTGCGCCATCGTTAAAAACCCCTAAAGTGATTGCTGGATTAATAATGTTTTCGCAATCACAAGCAACTTCCAATTTAATTTGTGTGAAATCTTGCCAATCTTGCGGATCAAAAGTTAATAAAGCCGCAATTTCCCCAAAAGAAGTATAATCGCCATCTTGGGGCCAGCCTTCAGGATAGCTATCATAGCGAGCAGGACTGGTTAAAATAATTGCATCCGCATTTTTCTGAAGTGTTCCCCGCCCTTGATGTTGCCAAGTTCCCGTTAACTTTTTACTTGCTAAAATCTTTTCATTTTTAAGCATTCTTGCTTCAAAACCATTTTCAAAAGATACTTTTAATGGTTGATGTAAGAAATTGCTTGCTGTTAATTCTTCTATCATAATTTCACCTTTTCAAAACCATTTATCCCACAGCCGACAAAAGTTATATAGTTAGGATCGATTTCGGTTTTTTGCAAACCATATTTAACAAAGCGCATTGTTTTGGCATTCAAATTTTCTTTGACCATTTCAAAAAAGAAGGTATTACTCATAACACCACCACCAACAATGACTGCTTCCGGATCAGAAACTCGCACCATGTTCATAATTAATTCAGCAATTCCACGGCTGGCTCTTTCTACTACTGTTTTAGCCAGGGGATCTTGCTTTTGAGAAGCTGTAATAATTTCTGCAACAGGCCAACGTCTATTTTCTAAATTTACTACGTCTGATGAAGCCTTAGCTAATAAACGATTGTATTCATTACTCATACCTAGGCCTGAAGCAAATGATTCCACACAACCATAGCGGCCGCAAATGCATTGCTTGCTAGCCGAAAAATCCACAACCATATGACCGATTTCGCCAGCGTTAAAATGTCCACCTCTAATTAATTTGCCTTCATCCACAACCCGACCAGCAATGCCGGTACCGACATTAAGGTAAACAAAATTTTCAGTCTTTTTACCAATACCTAATTCTTTTTCAGCGATTGCTGCGCTAGAAACATCATTCGTCACAACCACTGGTAAATTAACTAAAGGTTGAAGTTCTGCAACTAAATCAATTTCTTGAGCATTTTCTGGATGGATTTCATACCAAATTCCTTCAACAGTATTAACCCGACCAACTACCGCTACACTTAAAGCAATTAAATGACCTAAGATTTTTTCTTCTGTTAAACAAATTTGCAAACACTCTTTGATTTTTTTTAGGGCGTTTTCTTGAGAAGTGACGTCAGAAGGAAATTTTCTTTTCCAAAGTACTTCTCCTTTTTCATTTAGCTCTCCGATTAAAATCTTAGTTCCACCAAGATCAACACAGAGAACTGTTTCTTGAGACATAATAACTAATTCCTCCCATTTAAAACAACACGATTTGGTAACGTTATCAAATATTTTTAATCATAAACCGGTTACAATCTTAGGATAATTCATAACAAATAAATTGTCAATACTATTTTAACGACATTTGGTAACGTTATCTGTTTTTTATTGCTTTTTTTGTGAGAATCCGTTATTATCAATTAGGAGGTATTCAAGATGACGAAAAAAATTACGATTAAAGACATTGCCAAAGAAGCCGGCGTTTCTGTTTCGACAGTTTCTCGCGTGCTTAATAACCACCCGTCCGTTAATCCTCAAAAACGAAAGATCGTTCAAGAAGTTATCGAACGAGAAAATTTCCAACCAAGTATGTTAGCCCGTGGTATGGTTTCTAACCAAACAAAAAATATCGCAGTTGTGCTATCAGATATTAATAATCCTTATTTCACTGATTTAGTTGCTCAAATTGATGAAGCTTCTAGAGAAAATGGCTATTCTTTATTAATGTTTAACACCTTAACTGCCGGCCCTTTAAAAATTGCCAACCCAGTTTTCGCTGAACAACAAACTTTAGCGACGATTTTAGAGAAAAAAGTTGACGGCGTCATTATTTTAGGTGGGGAAATTGATAAAAAAAATCCTGACCCAAAATATATTGCTGCTTTAAATAAAATTGATAAAGAAGTACCAATGATTATTGTCGGTCAAAGCCACCCGGATATAACTGCTACTTTTTTACCAAGAGCCTTGAATCAAGGAACAAAGTTGGCTTTGCAACATTTATTAGCTTTAGGAAAGCGAAAAATCGGCTTTATCGGTGGCGAACCAGCGATTACCATCACAGAAGAACGTTTAGTTGCTTATCGAGAAACGCTCGCACTTTACAGTAGTGTCAACGAAAATTGGATTAAACTCAGTGATTTTTATGCAAAAAGTGGCTACCAAAGCATGCAAGCATTATTAACCGAAGCTGAGTTACCCCAAGCAGTCATTGCCATTAATGATAAAGTGGCTTTAGGTGCGATTCGAGCATTGCAAGATGCTGGTTTAACTTGCCCTGAAGATATGGCTATCGTTAGTTGTGATGCCTTTTTAGACGGTGAGTATACGGTGCCGCGTTTAACAACAATTAATCAAAATAATCATCGCATCGGTAAAGAAGCTGTTCAATTACTTATGAAGAAAATTGATAAACAACCGATTGATCAAACACCACCCCATGTTCCAGAAATCATCATTCGCGAATCATGCGGGGTAAATAACAATAAATAAGTGAGCTGATTAATTTTCTTTGAAAAAATAATACTTTAATACGCATAAGGAGTAGTCAATACAATGAGTCAATTAATTTTTATGGATATAGATGGCACCTTAGTTGATGCTACATTAAAAATTTCTACTGAAGATAAACAAGCGATTGCTTCAGCTATTGAAAAAGGCGCAAAAGTTTATGTAGCAACTGGACGGAAATTTTCAGCTGCTAAAGAAGTGATTGCGCAATTACATCCAGAGGTAAAAGTCGTCGCTTCAAACGGCTGCGTCTACGAACTAGCGGGCAAACGTTTTGTTGATACGATTAGCAACGAAGCCTTATTAGCGATTTACAAAATTGCGGTGGCTGAAAAAATCCCGCTATTCTTCTTTGGTTTAGAAAAAACCTTTTTCACAACTGAACTACCGACTTATTTTGCCGCTGAAGAAAAAGCTCGCTTATTAGCTGGTAAAGAAGCCATGCTCGTTCATATTAAAAATGAAGATGAGCTACTAAAATGGGCAGATGAAATTGTTAACGGCATTATTATTTCGGAAGATGATTATCAACATCTCGTTGGTATTAAAGAAAAACTATCAACAATTAGTGATTTAACAGTCTCTTCTTCTCATTTTAACAACTTGGAATTGATTCCTAAAGATATGAGTAAAGCGGTAGCGATTCAAAAAATCCAAGAACATTATCAAATCGCAAAAGAAGATACTATCGCTTTTGGTGATGGCGTTAACGATATTGAAATGTTTCAAGCCAGCGGGATTAGCGTTTCAATGGGAAATGCCCCTGATGAAGTGAAAAAAGTCACCCGCTTCACGACTTTACCTAATACACAAAGTGGCATTAGTCACTTTCTAAATAATTTTTTTAAGGAGGATAGAAAAAATGACTGAAAAACCAACGATGTTAAGCTATATTAAAGAAGAACAAGCTACTCTATTAAAAGCGCTAAATCAATATCCCAAAAATATTGATGTTGTCTTAAACCATCTGCCCCAAAGCCAACAGCTGTTAGTTTTGGCCACTGGCTCTAGTATTAATGCAGCCCTTAGCGCAAAATACTACATTGAATCAAAGGCTCAGTTACAAATTGACATTCAAGAGCCTTACAATTACCTTAATTACGTGAAACATCAAGCCACTCAACAAATCGTATTAGGTATTTCACAAAGCGGCCAAAGTACCGCCACGATTGAAGCCTTACAGACACTCCCTGCTGATAATTTAAAAATCGCTGTCACAAGTATTCCTGATAGTGAAATCACCGCTGTCACTGACGCTACCCTTGATATCCTAAGTGGTAGAGAGCGGGTTGGCTACGTAACACTAGGATTTTCAGCCACGGTTTTAGCTTTAATGCTATTTGGTTTACGTTTAGGCGTAAAAAAAGGCCTGATTTCATCTGAACAAGAGCAAAGTGAATTAGCCGAATTTGAAAAAATTATTTTAGCAATTGACGAAACAATTGAAAGAACAACAGCTTTTTTCCATAAAAACGCCCTTGAATTAAGCGAAAGCCAACGCTTTATGTCGATTGCATACGGCTCAGCTTTCGGTACCGCTAAGGAAATGGAAACAAAATTTTCAGAAACCATTCGCGTACCCTCTCAAGGCATTGATTTAGAGGCTTTTATGCATGGTCCTTATTTAGAGATGCAACCAGATTATCGCCTCTTTTTCTTAGATACGCCGGCTAACGCCGCCGTTACTGAAAAAGCTTATCTGTTAAAAAAATATGAAGAAAAAGTAACCCCTTATATTTATTTAGTTTCGGTCACTAAAGAGCAAGCCACCAATGACAGAGAACTTATTTTGCCGAAAGTTGCTGATGATGAAAAAGCCCCTTTGCTTTTAATCGTGCCCTTCCAAGTTTTATGTTGGTATGTTTCTCGCGGCAAAGGGATTGATATTACTCAACGAATCTTTACCGATTTTGCACAATCAGTAAAAAGTAAAACAACCGTTCAAGATTACGTATAAAAATAAACCAGACTTAGAGTAAAAGCTTAAGTCTGGTTTATTTTTATAGATTATTTCTGAAGAATTTTGAAAAAGTGCATTTTTAACGTGACTTTTCCTGCATTATGATGAATACTGAAGATAATAAAACTCGTGATTCAGGAGGTTGTATGAAGAAAAATAGTCACTATCAATATCTTCATCTCGCTCAATTTATTGGCGCGATTTTAGTAGTTGCCGTTCATAGTGGTACCTTAACTAATAATCCTCAGCTACATTTTTTCCTAAAAAATATTTTAGGGCGAATTGCAGTACCTTTTTTCATCGTAAATAATGCCTTTTTCTTTAGAAGTAAACCCACTGAAAGAAAAACTGATTGGTTTATCAGAATATGTAAAACCTATTTGCTGTGGTCAGTGATTTATTTACCATTAGGCTTTCAGTATTTGCAACAAAACTTCAATTTGAAACCTCTGCTCTACTTACCAGCGCTGTTTGTTGGCTTACTGTATACGGGCATTTATTATCATTTATGGTACTTCCCGGCTTTACTTTTAGCGGTCGTATTGGTTACTAAATTAGTAAAAAAATTCGGTTACTTCAAAAGTTTTATTTTTCTCAGTTTTCTATACAGCTTAGGGGCTGTCGAAACTTATTCAGCTTTTTTTACTAACTCTGATATTCAAAACATATTAGATTTTCTCTTTTCAATCATTTTAACGACTCGCAATGGGCTTTTCTTCAGTTCTATTTTTGTTTTAATTGGCTTTTTAATTGCTGACTACCAAGATAAATTTGCCGAAAACCGTACAAAACTACTATCTGGTGTGATTATTTTACCAGTCATAATCTTGATTGAAAGTTTAGCCATTTATCATCATCAAGGCATGGATAAAAATTTCTTTTTCTATCTATTACCTTTAATGTTAGTCGGATTTCCGTTAATGATTACTCCTTCACGAAAGAAGTGGTTTCCTTCGTTAAGAAAATATGGTCAATTCATTTTCTTCGTTCATCTTATCCCGATTGAAATTTTCAACTTAATCATCGCTAATAGTAGCAACACGCCATTACTAGGTTGGATTCGCTTAGCCTTAGGGATTATCGTTCCGATTATTTGCTTAATGCTTTTTGAAAAAGTAAAACCGTTAGATTTGTTGAAAAGTTAATCATCATAAAAAACAGCCTCTTGTCTATCATTCACGACAAGAGGCTGTTTTGATATTACCAACAAAATGATTTACTTCCTAGCTAGCAAATTTATAGTGGATATGCATTGAAAGCAACGCCTTCATCTTTCCAACCAACCGCAATCAGATGTGCTCGTTCATTTGAATCTAAAGTATAATGATGAGAACCAACTTTTACATTAGGATTGTATAAACGATATACAGGCGCACCTTCATTGCCAGCCGTTGGGAAACTAATAAAATCGCGTTCCCAACCAACAGAAACTAGATAGCTTTCTTCATTTAAATCAGCCGTGTAATGATGATCACCCGTGTTGGGATTATATAAACGAGAAACATTTGGTCTACCGTCAACTAAAGTATTCATATCAGGAATCGCCCATGCGTTCCCTTCACCTTTCCATCCTAAATTACGTAAAGTAGCAGCTTCAAAACTGCTTGGAGTATATAAATGTTCACCAGTATTTGGATTGTATAAACGCTCAATATAATCATGTTTTTCTGGAAGTTCAAAGCCTTCCGCTGCCACTGGTGATCTATTGAGAAATAGAACTGATGCAACAGCTACAACTAAAGCACTCAATGTTTTAAATGTTCTTCTCATAACGCTCTCGCTCTCCTCTGTGTGTCTTTTCATCTTCCCAACAAACTTTATTTTTCATTCATATCTACTAGCATGCAATCATTTTATATAAGCATTAAAAGCAGTACCTTCATCCTTCCAACCAACCGCAATTAGCTGGTCCCGCTCAGTAGTGCTTAAGGTATAATGATGTGCTCCAGCATGTGCATTGGGATTATACAAACGATAAACAGCTGAATCTTCTTTGCCAGCTGTAGCAAAACTCAAAGCATCCTTAGACCAACCAACTGACACTAAATAATTAATTTCACTACTGTCAGAAGTATAGAAATGATCACCAGCGTTAGGATTGTATAAACGAGCAACAGCAGCATTCTTGCTCGCTTGTGGTGCATACCAAGCAACGCCTTCACTCTTCCAACCAAGTTTTTTTAAATTATCACGCTCGGATTCAATCGGTGTATATAAATGTTCACCAGAATTTTTATTATATAGTCGATAAATTGGTATTTTTTTATCTTCAATAACTTGCACACTGAAACCTTTAGCGACTTCTTTTGTTATTAAAGTATCATCTGGAAACTTTTCTGCTAGTTTTTTTAAGCTTGCTTCAGATAATTTTACATAATAAGTGAAAATTGTTTCACCGGCTTTTTTCCCTTGCCAATTACCTAATTTATCAATAGTGAAAATTTCCGCATCTTCGCTACTAAAAAACACTTCACCAGTTACCGCTTCACCTTGAATATCATTTATTTTGTATGAATATTTTCCGGTTGAACCTACTACAACTTCTTCTTGATAATTACTAATAGTAATTTCTGGCGTAATATCAACTTCCTTCGCTTGACTTATCGTTGGAAAGCTCAATAACAGCCCTGTACAAAATGTTACTACTGTACCTAAAACGACTTTCGTACTTTTCTTAATCAAAAAATCACCCTCTCTTGAAAATGGTAAAAGCTATATTTAATGGATTTACACGAATAAGGTGTTAATAGTATTACATCCATTTATCTTGCATCATCTGTACCTAAACATTATAACACTTATTTTAATTCACCCTATCTCAATACTACCTTTTATAACCCATACCAAGCAATGCCTTCATCTTTCCAACCTGACTTAACTAAGTTATTTTTTTCATTCACATCATAAGTATAATGATGTTGATATCCAGAACGGCCATTAGGGTTATACACTCGGTAAACTGGTGCTGTTTTGCTTCTATTAGATTTCCAAGAAACACCTTCATAACGCCAACCAGCTTTTACTAAATTATCTTTTTCACCAGTATTACTAGTGAAGAAATGTCCACCATTACTCGGATTATATAACCTATGAACATCGTCTCCAATAGAAGGTGAAAACCAAGCTGTACATTCATAACGCCAACCTAATTTTTCTAAATCTAAAACTTCAGCATCTTTTATAGTAAAGAAGTGTGCACCACTATTCGGATTATATACTCGATAAACACCAATAGATGAATTAATATCTGATTGAATCCAATTGTAGATTACATTATTCATACGAGTTCCAAAATTCTTTGTATTCGCACCATATGCATGAGTAGCAATTACTTGATTTTTAGCATTATACACAGGACTACCACTTTGACCACCTACTGTATCTAATTCGTAATAAACATTATTTTCAGTAAAAGATTGCACTACTCCACTATTAGTCCACATGGTTTGAGCTGCTTTATCTCCAGGGTAACCTGTTGTTGTAATTCCCATACCTACAGACACTACCGAACTTAAACCAAACCAACCAGTATTATAACCTAACGGTTTATCTAAACGAATTAAACCAACATCATATTCACTACTATTTTCTTCAGTCCAACCTTTAACAGATAATAATTTTTTCCCAGAAGTTGTACCATATGGCGCTTTACTTCCATTTACACCAGGAAATACTTGAACATTTACTGCCCATCCCATATCTTTATTGTAAACTACATGTCCAGCAGTTAAAACTGATGTAGAAGATATCATATTACCACTACCTATATACGTTTTACCATTAGAAAATGTTGCTTGAATATGGACAACTGCAGAATTTGGGAATTTCGTCGTACTCGTTACTCGAACCCGATTATCTGAACCAATTATATGCTCTTCTTCAGGAACATTTTTATCCGGTAAAGCTGGCTGTAAATTGTCATTTACTATTACTGTAGTAGCATTACTTAAATCATTAGTTCCCTCTTGAAATGGTAAATCAACTTCAGATAGAGAATTTTCAGGGAAAATAATTTCTTCCCCAGTATTTGTAACTGTATCCAAAGAATCAGCTTCAGCTCTTGTTGAATTGAAGCAAAAAGAAAATAATACTACCATCCCTATAAATATTTTTTTATTCATTGTAATCAACTCCTTTTTTTATCAGTAAAAAATACTTAAGATGGCTCATTTTTCAAAATCTATTAAGCAAAATCACTTAATTAATTTGCTAAAAAGGCATTCCTTCATACTTCCAGCCATCTTTAACTAGTTGCTCTCTCTCAATCACATTTAATAAGCATATTTTTACATTAGAATTATACAAACGATAAACTGCGATTCTTTCTTTTCTACCCTAAATTTTACATATAGCTACCTTATAAGCACTAAGCGTGAACAAGCGTTCGTCAGCATTAGGGTTATATATGCATGTTATCTATCTTCTGAAAGGTTTTCACTGTCAACATAAGATTATTAGTAAAAAAGTTAAAAATACAAAAAATATTTTAAATGTTTTTTCATAGATAATCCCCAGACTACTTTTTATTGCTTAACAGCATAAAAAGCAACGCCTTCATCTTTCCAACCAGCTCTTATTAAATTATCTCGTTCACTGCTATTAACTGTATAGTGATGACTTTCAGAATAAGTACTAGCGTGTGGATTATACATACGATAAACCGGCACACTTCCTCCTGAATACCATGCGAACCCTTCATTTTTCCAACCAAGATTTACCAAATTATTTTTTTCATTATTGTTAACCGTATAATGATGTCTTCCATTATTAGGATTATAAAGTCTATAAACCGTTGTTCCTGATGCCGGAGCAACCCATCCCTTATTTTCATAATTCCAACCTACATTGTATAAACTTATCGCTTCATTTAAATCACTGGTATAATGATGGTTTCCATTATTAGAGTTGTACATTCGGTGAATAAAACGTTCATTTTGACCTTGTCCTGTATTACTAGGTTTGGAACCCTTATTTAAATTTAGCACTCTTCTTGCAAAATCCGGAGTATAAGTTGAAATATTTGCAATTTTCACATTTTGACCAAATGTCGGAGCGTGAATGTATTGATTGTCTCCCATATAAATAGCTACATGAGTAGTATTACTCCTTGGCCCCCAAAATAAAAGATCTCCCACTTCTAAAGAATTTAGGCTTACTTCTTTTCCAAGTTTTTCCTGGTTCATCGTAGGTGCTGCAATATTCATATTGACAGCTTGCTTAAATACATACTGCACAAGCCCTGAACAGTCAAACCCCGAAGGATCTTTCCCTCCCCATGAATAGGGAACACCTATATACTTACGAGCCTCATCATAAATTTTTTGTTGTTCAGCAGTCAAGTTAGCTGCTTCACTTGAAATAAGTTCTTCATCTTCAAAATTAGGAATATTCATTATTGCCTCAAATTGTTCCTCTGTATAACCAGCTGCCAAAGCCTTCTCTTTTTCACTTTCATACTCTTCTGATGAAAGATTACTACTTTTTTCTGAGCTTAGCGAAAACTCTTGGCTCACTTCCTCTCCGTAGGCAGTTGTTCCATTTAAACTTACCATTCCACCACAAATTAGACCTGCAATTAATAAATGTCTAACCATTTTATTTTTCCATTTTTTCATATTGATTCCTCCAAGTTTTTTTATAAACATATAATCTTTTATTTGTAAGTTAATTATAATCACGCACTTTATCAAAGTCAATAACGATTTTAAAAAACGAAATCGATATTTACTTTAAAATAGATAAAAAAACTAAAACAAGTGTATAATTAATTGACTTTTTTTCAAAAAAATACGATAATAAAAAAAAGGAGTTGGAATTATTAAATGGTAAAGAAGGATAAAAGCTATTTTTTCTTAACAGAAAAAGAAGAAGCGACTATGAAAGTGCTTTGGGAAAATGATAAACCTATGAGTGCTGCTGAAATTGCTGAAGAAATTCCAAACAGGACGTGGCCAGCAACATCTATCCAAGGAATTATAAAAAAATTAGAAAAGAAGAATGCCATTAAAGTTGCTAAAATTACGAAAATTGGTAAAGCTTATGGTAGACTATTTGTTCCTACTATTTCAGCAAATGAATATGCAACTATGCAATTTAAACGTTTCTATCAAGAAGAAAAAAGTGACTCATTGTATGCCCTATCAGCATTGTTAGGAGAATCCCAACAAGATAAAGAGGAGCTTATTAAAAATCTACAAGACTTAATAAAAGGTTACGAGGAGGAAGCATGATGATAATTTCTTTTTTTTCTATTGTTTTTGCAATTTTTTTATTAACAGTAGTGTCTTTCATTATGCCAATAGTAAGAAAGAAAACATTGGATTCTCACCAATTTTCTTTAACACCATTACTGCTTATTTTATTTCTAAGCATAATTCGAGTTTTCTTTCCTATTGAATTTCCTTTTTCAAAAGTGATTAATATCTGGCATATTTATCCTAGTATTATAAGTTTTTTTTATTTCCCATTGTTCACTATAAAATCATTTGAAATAACTATTTTGACTGCTGTTCTTTCCATTTGGATAATTGTAGCAATTTCTAAAATAGTAGTTAAGTTTATAAAATACAGAAATTTCAATCACTCATTGCGTTTGCTCTCAACCTGTAATGATAAAAAAATTCATGCTATGTTTTCTTTAATTACAAACAATACTCAAAAAAAATATGTAATTATTCAAAATGAGCTAATTACTTCACCAGCAATAACTGGTTTTTTTTCACCAACTATACTGCTACCTAATATTGATTTTACCGATGATGAGTTACAGGGGATTTTAATTCATGAATGGAATCACTTCAAGTATAGACATACCCTTATCAAACTATTATTTCAAGTGATTCAAGATATTTTTTGGTGGAATCCTGCTTTAAAAATATTAAATACGGAAGTCAATCATATGTTAGAAATGAGTGCAGATAAACAAGTTTGTAAAGTTCTGAGTCATAAAAAAAGAAGTTACTATCTTTCTGCAATAGTAAAAGTACTAGAAAAAAATAAATTTAACCCACCAAACTATATGGTTGCCAGCTTAGTAGAAGAATCTAGCAGTGAACGAATGCACCAAAGATTTCAAATGATTATTGAAAATCGCTATGGCAAAAGATATTTTAAAGACTTCTTTCTACTTATTTTTATTTTTATTATGTTTACTATGTCTTATTATGCTTTACCTCAAGCCGCCGCTCTACCTACTGCTGATGACTTAGGAGCAATGGATTATATTCCATCTGATGCTTATATTATAAAGGAAAAAGAGATATACAAAATATACGGTCCAAATCATCAACTCATATCTGAGTCTCCTATAATCGTTGATGGAATGTCTAATTTGAAAATCTATAATTCGGAGGAAGATGTAAAATGAAAAATAAATTGATTCTAATTGCTGGTATTTTAACTCTTACTTTTTATCCAACGGTTTCTTTTGCTGAAAGCAATAATTTTGAAGTACCTATGTCTATTACTCCAGAAAATAATATTACAATTTATCAATATAAATCGATTAATGGAAAAATGCATAAACGTCTTTGGTCAGTTTCCTACAATCGCTGGGTAGATTCTAGTTGGACTTTAGTTTAATAACAATATTCTAATCCCTTTTTAAAAGGCTCTTCGTCACCATTCTCAGTTGACGAAGAACCTTATTTTTTATTTTCCCACTTCACCATTTCAACTACGCCATCCCGCCATTCCAAGCAACCGTAATCCCCTTGTTCCAGCTGAATATCCCAGAAATTCAACTTTGGAAAGCAGTGCTTAATAATGACTCGAATCACACCCATGTGGATGACTAAAACACAAGTTTTTTCTGCCTTTAAGACTTGCTGCCAACCAACTAACACCCGTTTTTGAAACGCTTGAAAACTTTCAGCTTGGCTGGAGGTGTAAGTAAATGGTTCCGCTAACCAATTTTTCCATTCCACAGGGTAAAGCGCCTCTATCTCATCAGCATTTTTACCTTCCCACAAGCCAAAATCTTTTTCATTAAAAGCTGCTAGTGGGAAATGTTGATTTTGTGGAAAGATTAAATCAGCTGTTTGTTTTGTCCGCAATAATTCACTTGTGTAAATTGGGGTTTCAACAGTTAGTTGCTGTAACTTTTCTTTTAATAATAAGCTTTGTTCAATACCTCGTTGATTCAAAGCAACATCACTAACGCCATAAAACAAATGTTGGCGATTATATTCAGTTTCACCATGACGAATCAAATAAATTTTCATAATAAGCCTCGTGTCACTAATAATGTTAATAAAAAAATGACTTGTCCTAGCGGTGAAGCGGCACCTAAAGTATCACCATTAAAACCCGCCACTTTTTTCAAAACAAACTGACGATAAATCAATGTAAAAAGAACTGTACTTAAATAACAAAGTAAGCCAACTTTTTGAAAAAGAACATACAAAACAATCCCTGAAAATAATTGCGCAATCACTACATTACTTGTTTTCACATTCATAAAGGAAGTTCCTAAGCCAGTTGTGCTAGCTCCTGCATATTGCATCTTATAAAATAATAAACTTATGCAATTTTTCCCGACTAAATTAAAAGCAAAAACAACTAAAATTTGTTGTGAAGTCGTTAATATCGTCGCTAACTCCATAAAAGTTACGATTAAGAAACCATAATAAAACACTAATGCCAAGACACCATTGCTGCCCACCCGACTGTCCTTCATAATTTCTAGCATCCGCTCTTTTTTTCTGGAAGAAAAAAGTCCGTCAGCCATATCTGTCAGTGCATCTAAGTGAAACCCTCCAGTTAATAGAACATCAAAGAATAACAAGCAGAGCCACGCAATCGTTGGCGTAAACAGTTTTAAAACAAGTGCAAAGAAAATCGCCTCAATCACACCGATTAACAAACCAAACAAGCTGAAATATTTAACTCCTGAACGCATCTTATCAATTGGCTCAGAAATCGGGATTGGAATCGGAATACGGGTAAAAAACTGAAAATAGATAATTAAAGAAGCAATCATTTAATCTTCACCGCTATTCCGGCTACTACAAGTTGAACCGCAGTAGCCTCCTTTCCTAAATATTGATTGACGCGACCATAAATATCTCTAAACCAGCGAGTGAAAGCATCTTCAGGTACAATCCCTAAGCCGACTTCATTAGTGACAATTACAACATCAGATGCGCTGGTTTTAATGGCTGTAATAATTTTAGTCCACTCGACTAAAATTTCTTGTTCAATTGCTGCTTTTTCAGCTTGTGAGAATTTAGCAATTTCTTGATCAATCACCTGATAATCCGTGCCATAACGTTCACTCATTAAGTGAAAAAAATAATTGGTAGTTAACATCGTACCGCAATCTAATAAATAATTGCTGTGCCTTTGCTCCTCAGAAATAAATTCTGCTAAGTTTAAAAAGCCTTCGTGGGTTTGCCACTGGCTAGAGCGGCGCGCTTGATGCAGTTTAATTCGCTGTTGCATTTCGGCATCTTGAGGTAAGGCGTTAGTTGCTATATAACAAACTTTTTCTGCTGATTGTAATAGCTCTTCTGCAAATACTGATTTGCCACTTCTGGCACCACCAATTACTAAGGTTATTTCACCCATATTTTTCACCTATTTTCTTTATAAAATCTACCAATTTTTTTCAATTGTGGATATTTTTTTGAAAAAATTAATTCTTGATTTGCTTGAATTGCAATTAACACTACAGTTGCGGGTCCCGCCGAAACTTTTAAATTTTCTTCAGTAAAAAATTCAACCTGACAATCCCCGGTTTTTGCCATCTGATTTGCTTCATAAGCAATCCCTTTTGAACCAACTGGTAGCATATCTAAAACCGCTGTTTCTTGGCGGATTTTTTGCACAATATCATAACTAAAAATCTGGTTAATATTCGCTACTACCTGATCGCCAACATAAGGGGTTCCTAGTTGAAAAAGTACCGCCCCCTCATTTACTTGTGGATAACTGAAATCAGCAGCTACTTCACCAATTACCGTTACACCAATACTGGTTGTTTGGGTGGTCATATTTTCTTCGGTGCTCCCATTAAGAGGCAAATCGGCTAAATTCGCTTTTATTAATTCCTCTTGAATCCCTTTTAGCATTTTTGTACCAGTAGGATTTAATTCATTACCAATTAAATCCACTACACAAAGGGGGGCGCCCCCAAAGCAAAAAATTTCCATTAATGGTACACGCAAACAATATGCCGCCATAATTTCTGGAGCAATTTTTACTTGGTCGGCAGTTTTTTCACCGATTGCCGCACTGGAATCACAAGCAATCACTAAATTTTTTTCTGTTGAAAGAGGTAAAATGGTTAAATCGCGAAAAGTTCCATTCATTCCTTTGCCTCCACTTGTTTGAAAGCTACTTCAAAAGCTTGAATAGTCTGTTGAATATCTTCTTCTGTATGACAAGTGGATAAGAAGTTTGATTCATATTGAGAAGGTGCGATATAAATACCTTGACCGATTAAAGCCCGGTGAACTTTAGCAAAAAGTTCTTGATCGCTATTTTTTGAATCATTAAAATCATGGACGGTATTTTCATTAAAGAAAAAGCCCCACATGCTTCCTTGAACATTAACTTGTATTGGAATATGATATTTTTCAGCAGCAGCTTTAATTCCTACGGTTAATTGCTTGCCTAATTTTTCCATTTTTTGATAGTCAGTAAGATTTAATTGCTCTAAAGCTGCAATGCCCGCGGCCATCGCTAAAGGATTGCCGGATAAAGTTCCTGCTTGATAAATTGCGCCATCTGGAGCAATTTGTCCCATATATTCTGCTTTACCACCGAAAACGGCTGCTGGTAAACCACCGCCCACGACTTTACCTAAAGTTGTTAAATCTGGTGTGATCTCATATAAACCTTGAGCTGAGCGGAAATCACAACGGAAGCCAGTCATTACTTCATCAAAAATTAATAGCGCACCATATTGCGTCGTTAAATCTCGTAAACCTTGCAAAAATTCTTTAGTTGCGGGAATCATCCCCATATTGCCGGCAATCGGCTCTACAATTACTGCTGCAATTTCTTCAGGATTGCGACTAAATAAATCAGTAACAGCGGCTAAATCATTGAAATCAACACTTAAAGTTAGCTGGCTTAAAGCCTCAGGTACCCCTGGAGAATTTTCTAACTCAAAAGTGGCAACACCAGAACCAGCGTTAACTAAAAAAGAATCCCCGTGACCATGATAACACCCTTTAAATTTAATAATTTTTTCTCGCTTCGTCACACCACGAGCCAAACGAATTGCACTCATGGTCGCTTCAGTTCCTGAAGAAACCATGCGCATTTTTTCCATACTTGGAATAAACTGCTGAACTAAGCGAGCTAATTTTGATTCTAAAGGAGTTGGTGCTCCAAAACTCGTGCCTTTAGCGGCTGTATCTTGAATCGCTGCAACAATTTTATCATTGGCATGGCCTAAAATCATTGGGCCCCACGATAAAACATAATCAATATAGAGATTGCCATCAACATCATATAAATAAGCGCCTTTGCCATGATCAATAAACAAAGGATTACCGCCAACTGAACGAAATGCTCGCACAGGACTATTTACACCACCAGGAAAATAATTTTGAGCCTCGTTAAAATCAGCACTAGATTGCGTAGTATTTTTCATTTTTTGACTTCCTTTATGATTTGAATTTTTTATCTTTGGTTTCTTTGGGCATATTCTTTTGCAAAATAAGTAATGATTAAATCAGCACCCGCTCTTTTCATGCTAGTTAACATTTCTTCAACGATAGCAACTTCGTCAATCCAACCATTAGCAGCGGCGGCTTTCACCATTGAATATTCTCCGCTAACGTTATAACAAACTACAGGTAAATCACAAGCAGCTCGCACATCAGCCACAATATCAAGAAAAGATAATGCTGGTTTGACCATCACCAAATCAGCCCCTTCAGTAATATCACTGGCTAACTCGCGCATTGCTTCTCGTTGATTAGCAGGATCCATTTGATAAGTTTTACGATTACCAAACTGTGGTGCACTTTGGGCAGCTTCTCTAAATGGGCCATAAAAACTTGAAGCATACTTAATAGCATAGGACATAATCGGAATATCTTTGAAGCCAGCTGCATCAAGACCTTCCCGGATTGCAATTACAAAACCGTCCATCGCATTTGAAGGAGCAATAATATCAGCACCACTTTTCGCTTGGCTAATAGCTGTTTTCACTAATAATTCTAAAGAAGCATCATTATCAACTTCTTGATTATGAATCACACCACAATGACCGTGGCTAGTATATTCACATAAACAAGTATCCGCAATCACCACTAGCTCCGGAAATTGTGCCTTAGCAATGCGAATTGCTTGCTGCACAATGCCGTTGTCGTCATAGGCACCACTTCCTACTTCATCTTTTTTCTCAGGTAAGCCAAAGAGCATGATGCTCTTGATTCCTAAAGCAGAAATTTCTAACAATTCCTGTTGATAATCTTTTAAATTAAATTGATAAATTCCCGGCATGGCTGAAATTTCTTGCGTTTCCCCAACTTCTTTAACAAAAATCGGATAAATTAAATCTTTTACACCCACTTGATTTTCTCTTAACATTTCTCTTAAAAATGTTGATTTTCTTAAGTTGCGATGGCGTTTAAATTTTTCCATTGGCGAGCTTACCTCTTTCTCTACTTTAAAATTTACTTAATTACTATTATTTTACTCGTTTTTCTGCAGAAGCGATAGTTTTTAATAATTTATGATAAAGATGAGTCATATCATAAACATCTGGCATTAACGAAACTTTTTGACCGGCTTTTTCAACCCCGCGTTTAGTCACTGGACCAATTGCACTAATTGTTAAATTTTGCCAAAAACTATCATTTACTTGCGGGATTTTCCTAGCTATTTGATAAAAATGTTGCCAGCTTGAAGGACTGCTGAAAATAGCGTAATCAGGTTGATTAGTGTACAAATAATCTTGCAAAGCTGTTTGAGCTTCAACCGGAAAAATAGTTTGATAAATAACCGCTGCTGTCACTTGATGCCCTAGTTTTGTTAATTCATCAACAATTACTGTGCGAGCTTGACAAGAATGGGGAAAATAAATCCGTTGAGATTGATTGATTTGTGTTTGCCATTCAGCGACGAAACTTTCACTATAACTAGCTTGAGGGATGAAATCAACTGGCCAACCTTTCTCTTTTAAAGCTGCCGCTGTCTGATGACCAATTGCGGCAATTTTAACAGTGGGAGCAATTTGTGAAAAATCAAAATATTTTACCGTATTCCCACTCGTAAAAAAAAGCCAGTCATCATTTACTGGCTCCTTTTTATAAGCCACAGCTTCAGTAGCAATTAAAGGTATCTGAATGACTTTGATACCTAAATCAGCAAATTGCTGTTGCACAGGTAAAGGCATAGCTTCAGCTCGGGTATAAAGCAACTCTTTAATTTTGGCTCCGACATGCTGCAATTAACTCACCTGCTCCTTGTGCTAATAATTCAGCCGCTAATTTTTCACCAGCACTGATTGAATCGGTTGCTGTTAGGGTTTCTTTTAAAAGAACACTGCCGTCACTATTAGCAATCATCCCTTGAATCGTAACTTCATCTCCTGCCACTGTTGCATAGCAACCAATCGGAAATGTACAACTGCCATCCATTTTCGCTAAAAAAGCTCGTTCAGCTTGAACTGCTGCTAAAGTAGCCGAGTCTTCAATCGTTTTTAACATCGCTAACAGTTCAGCGTCATTTTTGCGACACTCCATCCCTAAAGCCCCTTGACTAACTGCTGGAATACAAATTTCAAGAGGAAGTTCTTCAATAAATAAATCTTTTTCAATGCTTAAACGAGCAATTCCCGCCACCGCTAAAACAATAGCATCGAAATCTTCATCATGCATTTTTTTGATGCGGGTATCAATATTGCCGCGGATATCTTTAATTTGTAAATCTGGGCGAATTTTTAATAATTGTGCTTTACGGCGTAAACTGCTGGTTCCCACAATTGCTCCTTGTGGTAAAGTCGCTAAAGTTTGCCCTGCTTGCGGAAAAACTAAACAATCAGCTGGGTTTTGACGTTTTAAAACACAAGCTAAGGTTAAATTTTCTGGTAAAATTGTCGGCACATCTTTTAAACTATGAACAGCTAAATCAATTTTTTCTTGCGTTAGCTGCTCCTCGATTTCTTTAACAAAAGCGCCTTGACCACCTATTGCTTGCAAACTATGGTTGGCTAAACGATCCCCTTTAGTGGTAATTTCAATAATTTCTAAAGTAACTTCTGGAAAAGCTTGTTGCAATACTGCTAAAGCTTGTTTCGTTTGGGTAACGGCCAGACGACTGCCTCTTGTACCGACGCGAATTTTAGTTTTCATCTTCCGTCTTCCCTTCTTCAATCTTCTCTAAGCCAAAAATTCTTTTAACAACTGCAATATCATGCTGCGCATCTTCTTGAATGGCCATTTCTTTAATCTCTTTAATAGGTGTTCTTAATGTCTGATTGACAATACTTTTCATATGTTTGCGAATCACTTTAATTTCCCGCTCTTTCAAATCAGGTAATTTCCGTAACAAACTGGCCATTGCCGCTTCTTCTGCCGCCAAAGTTTGCAAACGCAATTCTTTGACTAGCGGAATAATTCCTAACTGATTTTCCCATTGAAAAAAGTCCGTTACTGCTTTACTGATTTCGGCTTCAATTAAAGTTACACTTTGTAAGCGGGCCTGTTGATTGACTTGAATCAGCTGATTCATTTGATCAATATCACATAAAGTAACCCCCTCAATCAAAGTACAATGAGCATCAACATTACGTGGTACTCCTAAATCAATTAAAAGTAGCTGGCCGTTTTTTTCAGCAAGCGGCTGTGCTAATTGTTTTTTGATAATGTAGGGTTGATTAACGCCTAAAGCACTAATCACCACGTCTGCTTGAGCGACCTCTTGATAAAAATCTGCTAAAGCGTGAGTATAACAAGGCACGCTGATTTCTTTAGCAAAGTTTTCAATTTTGCTTAAAGTCCGATTGAATAAATGAACTTCCCCCACTTGAAAATTTTGCAAGTTTTTAACTAGCAACTCACTCATTTCGCCGGCACCTAAAATGAATATTCGCTTATCATGCAGACTTCCTAATTTATCTTTGGCAATTTGCAAAGCCGACTGACTTAAAGAACTAGAATGATCATTAATTCGATATTGTGTATGCATTTCCTTAGCAAAATGAATTAAATCTGGAAATAAATGATTAAAAATCGTCCCTGTCGTACCCGCGCTCTGAGCCGTTAAAAAGCTCCCCCGCATTTGTCCTAAAATCTGCGTTTCACCTACAACCATTGAATCCAAGCCACAAATCAAACGGAAGTAATGATTAACCGCAGCTTGATTTTCATAAAACTCTAAATATGGCTCCAGCTGTTCCATCGATAACTGAAAAGTTTTCGCTAAAAAATGTTTAATGTAATATTTACCCGTATGAATTTGATCAACAACCGCAAAAATTTCGGTGCGATTACAAGTACTTAAAATAATATTTTCTAAAATACTTTTTTCCAAATTCAATTGTTGATTAATCGTCAATAGCTGATTTTCGGCAATTGCTGTTTTCTCTCTTAGCTTAACTGGTGTATGTTTATAAGTTAGCCCAACTGCTAATAAATACATCCTTTAAATCTCCAATTCCTTTAAGTATTCTTCCAACATTTGCCGAATTTTTTTGGCTCGCATTGGTGACGCCCCACCAGTTGAAACACTTATTGATAAATCATTCACTTGTGTCGTTGCCATATTATAAAATTCAGAGATATGCTTATCGCTAGTAACGTTCACCCATTGACTGTCGGTCGCATCCGCTAAAACTTGCTGATTTACTTCATCATGATTGGTGCAAGCAAAAATCAACGCCGCTTCTGCTAAATCTCCAGTTTGGTATTTTCTCTGAATCCAAGTAACTTTTTTTTCTGCAGAAATACTGACTGACAAAGAAGGACTAATGACCGTAATTTTAGCACCTTCTGCTAATAAAAGTTTAATTTTTCGTGTGGCAACTTTGCCACCACCCACAACTACTACTGTTTTATTACGAACATTCATCATAATTGGATACATCAGAATCATTACTCCTTACTTTTCTTAAGGTATTCACTTCCTGTTGAAAATGAATGCTACTTTTCTTTCTTAGAAAAAACTTTTGAACTGTTTTCATAGACAATTTCAGTTTCATTTGCTTGACAGTTGACCCAACGAGCTAAAGCAAAGAAATAATCTGATAAACGATTTAAAAAAATCAAAGTTTCTGGATTATAGGTGCCTCCATTTTCAATTAAAGTCACCGCTTTACGTTCTACCTCTCTTGTAAAGCAACGACATAAATGTAAGGCACTGGCTATTTGGGTGCCACCTGGTAAAATAAATTTATCTAAAGATGGTAGTTGCTGCCAATATTCATCAACTTTCTTTTCTAACCAAGGAGTTGCTTGAGTTTCTAAACGATACGGTCGTTTTTCATCAGGTGTGGCAAAATCACTAGAGCATTGAAAAATCCATTGTTGAACTTGTAGCAGTTCTGTCCGCAGTGAATCTTCTTTTGCTAATAGTGAAACAGCAAAGCCTACCTGTGAGTTCAAAGTATCAATTGAGCCATAGGTTTCTACCCGAGGATGGTTTTTCCGTTCACGGGTGCCTCCAACCATCCGAGTATAGCCTGTATCCCCATAACCAGTGTAGATTTTCATCTTAATTTTCACCCCAGTCTTCCATAATTGCAACAATTTTTTCCATATCTAAATGCTCTCTTAGCAAATCGGCAAGTTTATCATACTGTAAATTTTTATAAGCTTGATAAGATAAAGGTAACTCTGCTAAAGGCGCTAAGCCTTTTTCTTGACGAATTTCGTTTAACAACTGACGTTTCCAACTATTGTTATCAAAAATGCCGTGTAAATAAGTGCCAATGATGCGACCATCTGAACTAATTGCTCCATCTGCTTTATTCACCTTTTCCCCATTGGCTTCAGTGATTTTAGCAAAATACTTTTCTTCGTGATTTAAGGTGCGGCCCATATGAATTTCATAACCGCTAATCGTTAAATCAGTTACGGTCCCAATTACTTGAGTGGTGGTTTTTTCTGCTTCAAAATATGTTTCTACATTTAACAGACCTAAACCCGCTAAGCTACCATGACTTGATTCAATCTGCTCTTCATCATGGAGCATTTTACCTAACAGCTGATAACCGCCGCAAATGCCAATGATGCGAGTGCCAGCTTGTTGTAGTTTCATTAATTCTGTCGCTAAGCCTGATTCTTGCAAATATAAACAATCATCAATCGTATTTTTACTACCAGGTAAAATCACTAAATCTGGTTGCCCTAAAACATCTCCAGGAAAAACATAACGTAAGGAAACATCTTCTTCCAACTCTAAACTCTTAAAATCAGTAAAATTAGAAATTTTTGTCAAGCCAATCACCGCGATATCTAGCGCTTTACGACTATCATAGAAACGATTGACATTTTTTAATGCAACACTGTCTTCATCTTCAATATTTAATTGAGCGTAAGGAATCACGCCGACCACCGGAACATCGGTCAAATCTTCAATCATCTTTAAACCTGGCTCTAATAAAGCAATATCTCCCCGAAATTTATTAATGATAATTCCTTGCACCCGCCGACGTTCTTCTGGTTTCAACAACATAATTGTGCCATAAATCGCTGCAAAAACGCCACCTTTATCGATATCAGCCACTAATAAAACTGGTGCATCGGCAATTTTTGCCATCCCCATATTGGCAATATCGCGATCATTTAAATTAATTTCAGCCGGGCTTCCGGCGCCTTCAATAACAATTGCATCATTTTCCTTTAATAACTCTTGATATAAATCCGAAATTTCTGAACTAAGCTGTGGCTTAAACTGATGATAAGCTACGGCATCCATATCTTGCAGCACCTTACCATTAAAAATCACTTGTGATTTACGGTCTGAAGTTGGTTTAAGAAGCACAGGATTCATACGTACGTCAGGCTCAACCCCAGCAGCTTCGGCTTGAAAAACTTGCGCTCGCCCCATTTCAGCACCAGTTGCAGTGATATAAGAATTTAAAGCCATATTTTGTGATTTAAAAGGAATTACTTTTAACCCATCTTGATGAAAAATTCGACATAAACCTGCCACCACAATGCTTTTCCCTGAATCAGATGCGGTTCCTTGAACCATAATACTTTTTCCCACAGTTATTCACCTCATTACGCTTTTTTATGAAAACTTGACCAATTATTCCAGATCAAGCCTCCGATGTTAACTTTTAAATTAAATCAATTAGTTAATTTTACGATTTTTATAAACAATCATAGTTGTAAAATAAGATAATTTTTCATCAGCAGCTAAACTTTCGATGCCCAGCATAATATTTTCCGTTGCCATTGAGGCGTTGCTAACTAGCACTGTTTGTTTCAACAAATCTTGTTGTTGCAATAAGTTGATAATTTTAGGCAAGTTTACCGCCACTTTCATTAAAACAATTGTTGAAAATTGTTCCAACGCCATTTTAATAACAGCTTCATCAGCAGTGGCAGGTAAAACTGCATAACTTTCTTCATCAATCACTAGCGGTAACTGTAAAGCGTTGGCCATTTGCGTAAAAGAAGAAATTCCTGCAATCGTTTCTGTGGCAATTTTTCCTACAACCCGCTCTAACAAATAACTATAAGTGCTGTAAATCATCGGATCCCCTAAAGTGATAAAACCAACTTCCTTGCCACTTTTAACGTCAGTAATAATTTCTTCTGCGATTTTATCCCAAGCGGCTTGTTTTTCTGCTAAATGGTTAACCATCGGAAAATGCCGTTGCTTAATCTCTAAATCATCTGGCAAATAGGGCGTAACAATTTTTAGCGCTAAACTTTTACCAGCTTTTTTAGCTTCTGGCGTGTATAAACAATCCAATTTACTTAAAACATTTTTACCACGAACTGTAATTAAATCCGAATCTCCCGGACCCGTTCCGATACCATAAAATTTAGCCATCTACTTCACCTTTTTCTGATAACATTTCTTGCGCATGGTCGATAAATAAATCTTGAATGGCGGTTGCTTCTCCCATCCCTTTTAAGTGAGCTGAAACTTCAAAGTCAACAGCTTCTAGCTGACTTTTCCAAGAATCTGGTTCTGTTGAAGCCATATCATTGGTGGCATGGTCACCTGCTACCAACATTAATGGATATAAATGGATTTTTTGATAATTAGCTGCTTGCAACCGCTGAATGACAGAGGTTATTTCAGGATAACTTTCCACTGCACAAACATAAATTGGTTTGTTTAATAACATATGATCTAAGCAAGCATAAGTCGTAAAGGCTGAATGCTGACTGCCATGCCCCATTAAAACTAAAGCTTCCTCAGCTGGTAAATCTTGCGCCAAATCCGCCAACCAGTTAATAACCACTTGATAATCTTCAAAGCTAGTTAATAAGGGCTTACCTACTTTAATTTTCTTAAATTGACCATGAAAAGCATAAGCCTGATGCATAGCCTTTGAATATTCAATCCCAGGAATAATGTGCAAAGGTTGAACATAAACTTCTTGATAGCCTTTTGCAGCTAGTTGTGGCAACAATTCTGCTACAGTAGGAATGATGTTGCCTTCTTCTTTTTTGATTTTTTTAATAACCATTGTTGAAGTAAACGCCCGAAAAACATCATATTCAGGAAAAGTTTCTGCTAATCTATTTTCAATGACTTCAATATTTTTTGCGCGAGTTTCTGGATAACTCGTCCCAAAACTAACAGCAATTAATGCTTTTTTCATTGTAAGCATTCCTTTCTTATTCATTTCATCTTCATAATTTTGCTTTTTCAGCAATCAAAGTTGCTATTACACTGGCAAAAGTTGCTTGTGGCGTTTGGATAACAGAAATTTCCACAGTAGCAAAAATTGCAGCTGTTACTGCTCCCATAACGATAATCTTTTTCTCAGCTAAAAGCGCTAATTCTTCACTAGTTAAGCTAGTGATAAAAACATTAGCGGTTTTAGAGCTAGGGAAACAAAGAAAATCAGCTGTTTGCCATAAATCAGGGATTGGCGTTGGTAAATATTCCCGATGCGTCCGCCAGAGTGTTGCTAAGGCAGATTCATCAGCGTATTTATCTAATACTCCAGCTTCTCCTAGTAGTAGGCTTTGTTTCATTTTCGCTTGATGCTCTGCTATAAACGTCGGCATGCTCTGATAAATTTTCTTAGGTATAATCCCTTGCTTTAATAGCGCATTAGCAGTTTTTTTACCGACAGCAATGACTTGAACATTACTTAATTGTTGCCAAGAAAGCTGCTGGTCAATTAACCACTTGGCAAAAACTTCAATGCTATAAACATCAGTAAAAATAATATTTTCTCGCAAGTCAGCAGCTGTTAACTGATTAGCTAATTGTTCCACATGAGGTTTAGGTAACTCAATGACTTCTGCACCTAAATCAGTTAATTGACTAGCCATTTTTTTCTCTTGGGTATAAGGCACAGCCACACTGCTATTAAATAGCGGTCGCTCCTCAAAGAAATTCAGATGCTCTCTTTGAGTTACTACACCACCAATCACAATTAAACTTGGCGGTTGTAATTGAGCTGCTTGTGCTTTGGTGTAAATATCAGCTAAGGTCCCCACTACTGTTTTTTGATTTTTACGGCTGGCCCATTGAATAATCGCTGCTGGTGTTGCAGGATCTTTACCAAAAGTGATTAAATTCTCAGTAATTTTTGCTAATTCGGACATACCCATCAAGAAAACTAATGTCCCCTCAGCTTTTGCAGCACTTGGCCAATCAATCTGATTATCTTCAGATTTTAAATGTCCAGTAAAAACGTGGAAACTAGAAACAAAATCACGATGGGTAATGGGAATGCCCGCATAAGCTAAGCCCCCAATTGCCGAAGTAACTCCCGGAATTACTTCAAAAGGAATACCTTCTGCTTTAAGATGGGCACCTTCCTCGCCACCCCGACCAAAAACATAAGGATCACCGCTTTTTAAGCGCACAATATTTTTACCGGCTCGTGCTTTGGTAATCAAAATTTCTTCAATCTGATCTTGGGGAACAGGATGAAAAGTTGGATTTTTCCCCACATAAATTTTTTCCGCTCGGCTAGCTGCATAATTCAAAATCGCAGGATTAATCAAACGATCATAGACGACTACATCGGCAGCTTGAATTTTTCGTAAAGCCTTCAAGGTTAACAGCTCTGGGTCCCCTAAGCCGGCACCAATTAGTGATATTTTGCCAATCATTTATTTACTCCAATCTTTACTACTTGCTGAATGATTTCTGTAACTGAATCAAACATCGCTGGATAAGCTAGTTTTTCCCGAGCAATGACGATACAAGGAATTGCTAAGGTTTCACAAGCTGCTACTTTTTCAAAAAAGCCACCCGCCGCACCACTTTCTTTAGTAATCATCATGGCTGCTTGATTTTGCTTCATTAAAGCAATGTTTAACTCTTGAGAAAAAGGTCCTTTAATACCCTCAACTTGATCTGCTTGTAAACCTAATTTTTCTAAAGACTGCAAGACTTCGCTAGTTGGTAAAACACGGGCAACGATGCGTTCTTTAGCTAAATATTTTAAAAATAGAGCAATATTTTTACTGCCGGTTGTTAAATAAATTTTACCTGTTAACTCTTTTGCTACTTGACAGGCTTCTTCAATGGAATATACAATTTTTGCACTTGCAGGAATTTCCGAAGATCGTTCAAAACGAAAATAAGTGATTTGCATCCTTTGACAAACAGTCATCGCAGTTTTTGAAACTTCTGTCGCAAAAGGATGCGTCGCATCAATCACCAAATCCACCTGCTTTTCAGCTAAAATCCTTTGTAAATCGGCTTGATTTAGTGCACCTTTTAAAACATTTTCCGTAATCTGCAACGCCAATTCAGCCCCATAATCTGAAACAACTGATAAATAAAAATCATAGTCCTTGTTTTTTAAAGCTTGGGCTATTTGTAAGCTATCAGAAGTTCCTCCTAAAATGAAGATCATAGTTGATAGCCTCTTGGGGTAACCATGAGACCATTTGAAACAAAAGTTTCTTTATTGCCAATTAAAACAACCGTGGTCATATCTACATCATTTTCATCTAACTCATCAATCGTTGTGATAATCGTCGCTTCGTCTTTGCGGCCAACATCTTTAGCTAAGCCAACAATTGTTGCGCCACCCTTATATTCTTTAATGATAGCTAAAGCTTTAGCTAAATGTTTTGGCCGCCCTTTACTGCGAGGATTGTATAGACAAATCACAAAATCACCAGCTGCAGCTGCTTGTAATCTTTTTTCAATCATTTCCCACGGCGTCATTAAATCACTTAAACTAATATGACAGAAATCGTTCATTAATGGTGCTCCTAATAATGCAGCACCACCAATACTAGCTGTAATTCCTGGGATGACTTTCACTTCAATTGGCTCAGCCATTTTACTGACTAACTCTAAAATCAAACCCGCCATTCCATAAACGCCAGCATCTCCGCTAGAAACTACCGCAACTTCTTTCCCCGTCAAAGCAATATCAATCGCTTTTTGGCAACGATCTATTTCTTGCTTCATACCGGTAGTAACGACTTCTTTATCTGTAATGAATTCTTTAATCAAACGAATATAAGTTGTATAACCAACAATTACTTCCGCTTTTTGTAAAGCTTCAACTGCTTCATAAGTCATTTCACTGCGGCCACCAGGACCTAAACCAATCACATATAACATTTATTTAATCCCCTCACTGCTTATTTTTAAATCAGCTAATGCCAAGGTCACTCCTTGATTGGCATAGCGCTGCGAAATTACTCCTCCTTGACTGGCTAAATCAGCAGCCGCTAAAGCAACGCTCCCCACGCCAGTTGTCTGTTTAACAAATTCAGACTGAGGATACTTATCAGCTACTGTTGCTAAAGCATCTGCTGAATAAGTTTCAAAAGGAATAGTCAACCAATCTGCCAACTGGCAAATCCCTGATTCCTGTTTTTTTAAATCAATACTAACAATTTTCTTTATTGCTTGTGGCTCAATTTTCTGCAATTGACAGAAGTTTAAAAATTCAGCTTTAACAGTAGTAAATTCAATATTTTTCTTAGCACCAATCCCTAAAACAAATTGTTTAGGAATCACATGAACTACTTTTGTTAACAACGGAATATTCTGCAATAAATCAGTCTCCACATAGGGTGAAACAATAATTATTGCTGTAAACTCTTGCTCTTGTAGATTTAATAATTGTTTTTCTGTTAACAAAGTTAGTCCTCGCAAATCTTCAACAAGTTCTTGCCTTTGAAAAAGACCAACCTTTTGCTGGGCCGCTAATAAGCCGTTAATTAACTTGGTGCTCTCGTGAAAATCAGCATAGAATCCATCAATAGCTTGCGCCATTAAATCAAGAGCGGTTACCCCTTGAACATCTGTAGCAGTGGTAATAACCGGTGTACCTTCAAGTTTTTCTGCAATTTCAACAGCTAATTGATTGCCACCACCAATATGTCCAGATAAAAGACTGATGACATACTGCCCTTTCTCATCTAAGACAATAATTGCTGGATCTTGCCGTTTATCTTCAATCACTGGTGCAATGCTGCGCACCACAATCCCTGTTGCCATAATACAAATCAACGCATCATAGGTAGAAAAGAAGCTGGCAATGGTTGCTTTAAAAGTAGTTTCAGGAAATTCTTTTGCTATTTCATCAGCGAATTTCGCTGGTACAAAAATCGCTAGCTGAGTCTGCCAACTATCACTGATTTTTTTTGCTAAATTTTTCCCGTTTTCTGTTAAAGCTAAAATGGCAATCTTTTTCACTCAGCTACCTACCTTTCTTAAATCAAATATTTACTCTTCTATTTTGGCATCGCGATATTCATGAGGAAAAGTAGCATCATAAAGCTTGGAATAATGGAATTCATCCCCTAAAAAATCGCCTACCATAATTAACGCTGTTTTCGTAATATCAGTCGCTTTAATTTCATCAACAATATTTGCTAAAGTACTGATGATTTTCTTTTCTTCTGGCCAAGTAGCCTTATAAACCACCGCAATCGGCGTCGTTGGCTGATAACCACCTGCCAATAATTCTCTAACTACTTCTTTAATCGATTGAACTGATAGAAAAATTACCATGGAAGTTTGGTGCTGAGCAAAAGAGCGAATGCTCTCCTTAGCAGGTACTGGTGTCCGTCCTGCCATCCTAGTAATAACCACGCTTTGGGAAACTTCTGGCACCGTGTATTCAACCCCTAAGCTAGAGGCTGCTCCTAAAAATGAGCTGACACCAGGTGTGCAAGTAAATTCAATTTGACGTTTTCTTAATTCTTCCACTTGTTCACGAATGGAACCATAGATTGAAAAATCTCCCGTCTGTAAGCGAACCACTTCTTTGCCAGCTTTGACTCCTTTTTCCATCTCGTCAATAATTTCCCATAAATCCATAGAAGCGCTATTGAAAATTTGACAATCTGTGCCACAATAATTCAATAATTCTGGGTTAACTAGTGAACCCGCGTAAATAACTACCCCCGCCTCTTGTAATAATTGATAGCCTTGTAAAGTAATTAATTTAGGATCTCCCGGTCCTGCTCCTACAAAATGGACTTTTGCCATAGCGTTCTGCCTCTTTCTAGCTGTTAAGCTTTAACTTTCTATTAATCTAGCTACGTGAGTTTGCACTGCTCAATAAAGTGAAGAAGAAATTCACGGCAGAAATTACCGCTATCATTTATTCTTGCATTTTACTCAGCTTTAGAACAACTCACTTCGCTTTTCTTCTGCACTACATTCAATAATAATAACTGGGTTTTGTTGTTTATAGTAATGCCCCTGACCTAACGTTGTATAACGGCCTACTTGTAATTGACAGGCATCAAAAGTGATGTTATTTTCCTTTAACCAAGCGATTGCTTGTAGGGCATTTTCTAATAAAATAAAGTTTAAAACAAGCCGACCTGTATCGGTTAGATGTTGAAAACTCCACTCAAGGATCTCTGACATATTACCGCCGGTTCCCCCAATAAAAATCGCATCATAAGCTGCAGGAATGTCTCCGCTTTCACAAGCGCTAGTTAAATCAGCAGGTGCTTTCCCTTGTATTCCAATAATGTCGTTTAAATGAAATTTTTCTTGATTGGCTTTTAACAAAGTTAAAGCTTCAGGATTATTATCAATCGCGACTACTTGCAAAGTGGGAACCGTTAAAGCAGCTTCAACTGCCATGCTCCCTGTCCCTGTGCCAATATCTAAAAAGTTTTTGGCCTGATGTAAGTTTAACTTACTTAAACTAATGGTTCGAACTTCTTCTTTAGTCATGGGCACTTTTCCACGAATAAATAATTCATCTTTCATCAACAATCACCACCACATTCATTTGATATTCTTCATTAGGGACTTCTTCAGCTGAAAACCAGCGTAATCGTTCATTTTCATAACTTAAATTTTCGCCGATTAAAAACCACTTTTTAACGCCTCGTTTAATAGCTGCTTGTGCTAATTCATAAGGCCCCAACTCTTTGTCAGTCACTAAACCGACTTTAGGTAAAGAAAGCAGCAAATCAAAATCAGGAATCTTGCCGTGACTACTGGTGATAAAACAATCTTCCATGGGAATCCGTGCTTTATTAAATAAATATTGAATCGAGCTTAACCCAGGAATCACTTGCATTTCATCAATCGAAAAATACTGGCCCAACCATTTGGCAATGCCGTAAGTTAAGGGATCACCAGAAGCTAACAAGACAATCTTTTGTTGCTTATGTTCTTGCAAAAATATTGCTAAATCATTGAGCTTTTTTGGTAGTTCATACTTAGCTGCTTGTTTCTCCAACGGGACAATTGTTAATTGTCGAGCACTACCGATAATAATTTCCGCAGCCATAATGGCTTGTTTACTTTTTTCAAAAAGAAATTCCGGACTACCTGGTCCAATCCCAACAACCGTAATCATTGAAACGCCTCCTTCAGCGTAGCAACAGTTTTAGTTGCCGCTAAATAACCTTTAGTTGAAGAAAAGAGCACGACATCAATTTGTGGTAGAAAATCGCGATATTTCAGCATCTGATGACTACGTTGTTGAATTTTATCTGCTAAAATTTGATAAACTCCTTGATAATTAGCTTCTTCAATCAAATCAGTTGCGGCTTCAGTAGTGGTGCATTTTTCAATGGCTTGCAATAAGGAAAGGGGTGCCCCCATTAAGGCCAAATTAGCAATTAAAATTTCCATGCGGGCATCGGCATCTTTACTATGGGTGGAAAAAATTCCGCCAGCTACTTTCACCAATTTACCAAGATGCCCGACTAATAAAATTTCTTCAAAAGCCAAGCGTTGCACTTCTTTTAACACATAACCAACAAAATTACTCATAGAAACGATATAATCAGGAGAAAGCTTTAATTCGTTCACAGCAAAATCTTCTCCATAATTTCCTGGGCATAAAATAATTTTGCGATATCCTTGTTTTCTTTTCATCTCTAATTCAATCGAAATAGCTTGTTTCCAACCTTCTTCTGACATTGGTGTTACAATACCAGAAGTTCCTAAAATTGAAATACCGCCGATAATTCCTAAACGACTATTCATGGTTTGCTTCGCAATTTTCTCCCCATCAGGAGCAAAAACGGTAACCAAAGCTCCCTGCTCTTCGCCAATGACTTGACGGACAGCTTGAGCTATCATTTTTCTGGGAACAGGATTAATAGCAGCTTCACCAACTGCCGTCGGTAAACCAACTTGAGTTACCCGACCGATTCCTTGGCCACCATCAATAATTATTTGCTGATCTTTGCTACGTCGTTTTACTTCAACGCCAATCAGCATGCCATCGGTAGCATCAACATCATCACCACCGTCTTTTTTTACAAAAGCTACCACACAGTCGTCTCTAGCAATGATGCTCTCAATAGGAATCATTAAAGAGGTTTCATTGGGCAATTGAATTTTAACTTCACTTAATTCTTCACCAGTGAATAATTTGATCGCCGCCGCTGTTGCCGCTGCTGTACTGCAAGAACCGGTAGTATAGCCTTTTCGCAACTTCTTGCCATTATAAAAGACAAAATCTTCTGTTTGTTGCATCGACTAAGCCTACCCTTCATTTAGTGGCAGTTGATATAAAATCGCATTAATAATCGCCGCTGCCACATTACTGCCGCCTTTACGTCCCCGAGCTACAATAGCTGGTATTTGACTTTCAAACAAGGCTTCTTTTGATTCTGCTGCTCCGACAAAACCTACCGGTGCTCCCACCACTGCCTCTACTGCTAAAGTATTAGCTGCCACCATTTCCAAAATTTTAAAAATAGCTGTTGGCGCATTACCAATCACAAAAATTTTAGGACCGGCTATTTTAGCTGCTACTTCAATCCCCGCCATTGAGCGAGTAATCCCTTTGCTTTTTGCCAATTCAGCAACTTCAGGATCTGCTATGTAACAACAATATTGAATCCCTAATTTTTCTAAAAGTCGTTTATTGATACCACTTAAAGCCATCGTTGTATCTGTAAATAAAGTTCCTTTGCCACCTAAGAAAAAAGTTTCCAGCTGAGAAATCACTTCATGAGTAAAAACTAAATTTTGTAAATAATCAAAATCTGCACTAGTATGAATCGCTCTTTTGATGATTTTTTCTTCCTTATCGTCTTTAAATTGATAATTAGGAAAATCTGCTTCAATAATACTTTGAATGATTTTAAAACTTTCCACTTCAATCATTTTTGGATCTTGAATATAGTTCATCTAAATTTCCTCATTTCAAAATTATTTGTTGAAGCAAAAGCCAAATGCCACTAAAACTGATTAAACCTAAAAAGGCGGTCATGTAAAGTAAACGATTCATTTTAAGAATATCGGTTATCGCTACTTCTTTTAAAGGTGAGCCGATGTGGGGTTTATAAATTTCTACCCCATGATAAATGTGCGTGCCTCCTAGTTGAATCTCTAATGCACCAGCTGCTACTGATTCGGGGAAACCACTGTTAGGACTTTTATGCTTTCGACAATCACGACAACCAACTTTAAAAGCATTTCTTAGATTCATTCCTAAAAGTCCACTTGCTAGCAACAGCAAAAACCAAGTCACTCTAGCTGGTATCAAATTCCACAAATCATCCATTTTTGCTGAAAAACAACCAATTGCGCGATATTTTGGTGTGACATAACCAACCATCGAATCCAAAGTATTAACTGCCTTATAAGTCAGCGCTAAAACAGGTCCGCCAATCATTAAACATAGTAAAGGTGCAATCACACCATCACTGGCATTTTCAGCGATTGTTTCAATAGTAGCATTGGTAATTTCCGCCTTTGTCAATTCACTGGTATCTCGGCCGACAATCATCGCTACTTGTGCTCTGGCTTCAGTAAGCGTACCATGAGCCAATTTATCATAAACTTTTTTGCCTTCAAGAGCTAAACTCTTGGTTGCCAAAGTTGTATAGCTTAAATAAATATACGTTATAATACCTAGTAGGGGATGGATTTTACTGGTTATTTTTAGCAATCCGTAAGTGGTGACTATTGTCAAAATAACAGTCGAAAACCACAAAATAATACCCAAATAGAATTTCTTTTTTTCGCTAAGCTTGTCTGTTAGCCACTGTTTTTGAAAAAAGCTAATATAATTACCAATTACCTTTACTGGGTGGGGCCAACTATAAGGGTCACCTAATAACCAATCAAGTAAAAACGCCACTGCTATCCATAGTAATTTCATCGTATCCATTTATTTTTCTCGACTTTCTTTCACTTGATTCAATAAATCAATTAAAAATGTCGGTCGTTGATAAAAATGCAAATGTAGATAGCTAGCAAAAGTATTTTTCTTTTGATAGCCACCCTGCCACTGATTAACTACCTGACCATCACGAAACTTTTCCATTAACAAAACGGGGGGGTCATCGGTTTCAAAAATTGAATGATGAAACTCATGCCCATAAATTTTTTCTCCAGTCCGCCCGATTAACGTATTTTGCTGCGGTATACCGTAACAATAGCCAAAACGCTTCAAACCAGTCGTCATTTGACTCTCACCTTGAAAAATACCTACCATGGAAAAAGTTTCTTCATTAACTTTTAAGCTTTCTCCTAAATACATTAAGCCACCACATTCCGCTAAAATATAAGCTCCTGCTTTATGTTGGGCTTTAATCGCTGTCAGCATTTTTTGATTGGCGGCTAATTCTTTAGCAAACTCTTCTGGGTAGCCACCACCAAAGTAATATAAATCAGCTGGTGGCAAGCTTTCGTCATTAATTGGGCTAAAAGGCTGTAATTCTACGCCATAATCCTGCAATAATTGCAGATTATCTGGATAATAAAAATGAAATGCCTCATCTAAAGCATAAGCGACTTTAAGGCCGGCGTAATTAGGGAAATTCCCTACTTTTTTAGGAACTTCTTCTTCAGCTAATAAAGCTAACAATTTTTCAAGATTGACTGTTTTCTTTAATAAGTCAGCTACTTGTTGCACTTTGGCTAAAACATCAGCGATTTCTCGATCTGGCACTAAGCCTAATTGGCGGGAGGGCAGTTGAATCCCTAAATTACGAGGTAAATAGCCTAAAACTTCGGCTTTAGTATATTTTTCAATTGCCTTTTTGATTAACTGATAATGATTTTCTGAAGCTACTTTATTAATAATTACGCCAGCAATCGTCAGCTCTTCGTCAAAATCTAAAAAGCCTTTGACTACTGCCGCTACTGAAGTGGAAGCCGACTGACCATCCACCACCAAAATCACTGGGCAATTCAATTGTTTCGCAATTCCTGAGCTGGAGCAGTAATCTTTATCCACCCCAAAACCATCAAACAGCCCCATCACGCCTTCAATCACACAAATATCAGCAGTTGCTGCTTGTCGTTGAAAAAGCTCAGCTAAGCGTGCCTCATCGCGAATTAGAAACATATCTAAATTTCGAGAGGAACGCCCAGTAATCCTACTATGATATTCGGTATCAACGTAATCGGGACCAACTTTATAAGGTTGTACAACGAAACCTTGATTCATCAACAATTGCATTAAACCTAAAGTAATTGTGGTTTTTCCTGCGCCACTAGAAGCAGCAGCAATCAACATTTTTTTCATAAATCAGGTCGCCTTCCTTCCATTAATAAAGTCTATGCCAATTGCACTCCTTGATAACAACTGCGGTGCACTTTAATTTTAGTATAAAAATCTCGAATCGGTGAATTTTCAATTTCTCGTAAAACCGGTTGAATCTGTTCTTTTTCGGCAATCATTAAGCCAACAACCGAACCACTGTGAGCTACATTAATTCCCATAAGTTGAAAATGCTCTTTAATCATTAACAGTTCTTCAAAAAAGGGTTTCGCTAAAATCCCTTGATTTAGCGTCGCACTTTCAGAAGCTGCAGTCCCTAATTTTTGAATGCTCTTTTCCTCAACCGCTGCTAAGTATTTTTCATAAACAGCTCGAAACTGATAACGCTGCTGATAAAATAACTGACTGGTTGCTTGTGAATGAAAAGTATCGGTAGCAATCCGCTCTTCTGGCTCTAAAACTAAAACATAGAAATTAGGTCGCCAACCACTCGATTCACGAACCTTACCAAACTCCTGTTCAAATAAGGTCAATGATGAAAATAACGTGCTATCTGTCCGTTCAATCTCCAAACAAATTTCAATAATATCTTCAATAGCTAATTCTCTTTGATAATATTCCGCTACCGCTAAACAAGTTGCTGCAATATCAGCAGTGCTGCTAGCCATCCCTTTAGCAATTGGCAGCTCAGAATAAATATGCAAGCTTAAGTTTTCAGCTTCTGCTGCAGGTAAATTTAATTTATGCAAAGACTTTTGCAAAGCTAACCAAGCTTTTTTATCAGCTGTCTTTAATTTCTGGCTACCTTCAGCAATCGTCGCCCAAGAAAAGCTGTTAATTCCATAGCTAACCAATTTTTGTGAATCACCTACCCAACCTTGAATTAATTCACCACAAGATCCCGGGCATTTAGCTGTCACTCTTCGCATAAAACTTCCTCCAATGCTTGCAGCAAAGCCATATTTTCAACTCTGCTACGAACTGCAATGCGATAAAATCCTGCTGATAAGCCCCGAAAACTATCGCATTTCCGTACTAAAACCCCTTTTTCTAACAGTCTTTCTTGTAAACAAGTTACACCTTGATAAGCTAAAAACAAATAATTCACTTCACTAGGAAAAACTTTTAAAATTGGTTTGAATTTTTGTAAGTTTTCCACTAAAAATTCCCGTTCCTCTTTAACATAATTTTGCGTTTCTTTAATAAAGTCAGGATTTTTCAGTACTTCTCTACCAGCAATTTCAGCAAAAGTATTGATATGCCAAGGAACTGTTATCATTTCCATTTGCTTTAAAATATTTTGATTGCTAGTTAATAAATATCCTAAACGTAAACCTGGTATTGCAAACATTTTAGTTAAAGAACGAATAATAAATAACTCTTGATAATTTGCCAATTCAGAAATCATTGAATTTTCTTCCAGCGGTGTAAAATCAATAAAAGCTTCATCAATAATTAACGAAATTTTTTTCTGACGGCAAAAATCCAACAAAATCAATAAGTCTTTTTTTGCAATTACTTGCCCTGTTGGATTATTAGGATTACATAAGCAAATCCCCGTCACTTTCTCTTTTTTAGCATAAGCGATTAAATCAGCAACATCTACTTGAAAATTATGTGGTGCTAATAAATAATAAGAAAACACTGTATCATAATTACGAAAAGCTCCTTCGTACTCCATAAAAGTCGGGGCTAAAAGTAATAATTGGGATAATTTTAAAACTTGTGCTAAGTTGAAAATTACTTCCGCAGCTCCATTACCTAGATAAATATCTTGCTGTGGCAGCTGATGAAATTTAGCAATCGCCTCTTTTAACTTCCGATAACGAATATCAGGATAATGAGCTAATTTTTGAATAGAAGTGACTAGTTTTTGTTGCAAACTACTAGGCATACCTAAAGGATTGATATTGGCACTGAAATCAAGCAACGTTTCTTGCTTAACTTGATATTTTTCAGCAATTTCTTGCAAGTTTCCTCCGTGCTTAATTTTCATATCCTCACACCCGCTTCATCATATTATTTTACTTCAGCAAAATTTGCATATCTTTCAGGAATTCCTAAAATCACAACTTCCGCCAAAACTAAATTGGCAACTGTTGCCATTGTTAACGGCATAAATAACGCTAATATTGCTGCCCCCATTATAGGATACAACACTAACAAGTTAAAGGGAACATTTATAAAATAAGCCAATAAATTAGCTCCAACTGAAGCAGCTAGTTTATTCTTTCGCAATTTTAACCACACCCAACCGTACAAGAGCATACACAAGCCCATAATTACTCCAATCAATAAGTGCAGTGGTAAGGTCTGTGGAAAACCCGAGAGCATCGCAGAAATCATATGTCCAAAAAAGCCTAAAAATGCCCCTGCTAATGGCCCTAAAACAAAAGCTCCAACAAAGGCCGGAAATGAGTCAAAAGCAATAGAACCTAAAATTTTAATATTAGCACCGACAACGCAAAGAGCCAGTAGCATAGCTAGTAAAGCAATTTTCTTAGTTGACTGATTCATTATTTTTCCCTCCTAATTTATGATAAAAAAAACGACACAAAACATAATGAAAAATCATGTTTTGCATCGTTGGCAATACGTCAAATAAACACTCTTTAACCGGCGTCATCCAATAAAGCAAAAATAATTTTCCCAATCCAATCATTTGCAATAGTTACCTAAGGTATCCTGACTTAGCATCAACCTACTTTCTCGCCTTCCCTCAAATTCATTTGAAGTGGCTGGTGAGATTTCATCCGCTATACAGTAGAAAGGGGCTGTTGAGGATTCGCACCTCATTCCCTCAGCTCAACTATTTTTTTACTATTTAATTGATAATTCTATTATAACGAAAGCCCTTTTATTTCCCTATAGTTTTTTTTAGATACGACTACAAAGTGTTAATTTTTAGATAATAAAGACAAAAATTTGATACTTTAAATTTTCTACTCGCTGCTTTATTGATTTCGCAAAATAAATAACACCTGTTGCCTTTATAGCAAATAAAAAAGGCTCTATAATATCTGGTGTTGGTGACAAAAAAAGTCACTAGCACCTATTTTTTTGTTTCAAAAATAGACAAGACATCTCGAAATCCTTTAGAATTAATTTGCGGAAAAAAACCAAAGGAGGAATTCAAGATGTCTCATTCTGATATTATCAAAGAACAGCTAGATATTCTAGATATAAATTTAACTTTTTCTGAGGATTATTTTGAAAGAAGAAAATTCAAAGAAGAGATTTGTTCTGTTTATAAAGGAATCCTCTCTTATCAACCACAACGTTGTTTATGTTGTGGTACAGAAAATGGATCTTCTATTATTAAATGGGGGTTTAAGAAGGT
>NZ_JARXWL010000001.1 GCF_029893325.1 Enterococcus sp. PF1-24 | reverse complement strand
AACTATTTTCAATTTGAGTTCAAAACTATATTTAGCCATAAAAATACCGACCTCCAAATGTTAGATTTTTGGTCTAACTTTTGGGGGTCGGTACAGAAAGTTGGGGTGTTTTTTTAAATATTTAAAACTTTATCTAAAAAGTCTTTGGTTCGTTCATTTTTGGGATTTTCAAAAATTTGTTCGGGGGTGCCATCTTCTAAGAAATTCCCGCTGTCAATAAACATTACGCGATTAGCAACTTCTTTGGCAAAACCCATTTCGTGAGTGACGATTACCATCGTCATGCCTTGTTTAGCTAATTTTTTCATAACGTTTAAAACGTCGCCAACCATCTCTGGGTCTAAAGCTGAAGTTGGTTCATCAAACAACATAATATCTGGGTTCATGGCTAAGGCGCGAGCGATAGCTACCCGTTGTTTTTGGCCGCCAGATAAACTGTCTGGATAAGCATCGCATTTTTCTTCTAAACCAACTGTTTCTAATAACTGCCGAGCTTTTGTTTCTGCTTCGGCACGGTTTTGTTTTTTCAAATCCATTGGCGCCAAAATAATATTTTCTAAAATTGATAGATGGGGGAAAAGGTTAAAATGTTGAAAAACCATTCCGATATGTTGCCGCACTAAATTGATATTGGTATTTTTATCCATCAAATGAGCGCCGTCGATAATGATATCACCACTTGAAGGTTCTTCTAAGCGGTTTAAACAACGAAGAAAGGTACTTTTACCAGAACCAGAAGGGCCGATGACACAAACGACTTCACCTTCATTAATTGCTACGTTAACATTATTCAAAATGGTGTTATCACCATATTTTTTAACTAAATTTTCAACTAAGATTTTTTCTGCCATTTATTTCACCTTCTTTTCTAAAACTTTAGCTAGCTTAGTTAATGCTGTAATTAAGATTAAATACATGACAGCAATGATAAAGTAAACTTGCGTACTTTGCGTAGTTCTAGCTACAATAATTTTACCAGTTTGCAGCAACTCAATGACACCGATTGAAGAAATAATTGTTGTATCTTTTAAAGAAATAACAAATTGGTTAACGAATGAGGGAATCATAATTTTTATCGCTTGTGGCAAAATAATTTTTTGCATGGTGCGATTGTAAGAAAGTCCTAAACTGCGGGAAGCTTCCATTTGTCCGACTGGTACCGCGTTAATTCCGCCACGAACAATTTCAGCGATATAAGCACTGGCATTTAAGGTTAAAGTGATGACACCAGCAACAAAATCAGGAATGGTAAAGGGTAAAATTCCTGGTAAGCCAAAGAAAATAAAGAAGGCTAAAACCATCATGGGAATCCCACGAATCACATCCACATAAACAGTCGCTAGACCTCGTAATGCTTTAATTGGTGAAACGCTAAATAATCCGAAAATCACACCGATAACTAAAGCTAAAAGGAAAGAAACGAGTGAAAGTAAAATAGTTTTCCATAAACCGTTAAGTAGGGCTTTGTAGTTGTTTTTGATTAAACCGGTTAGTGTTGATTCATCCACTGTTTTTGCAGCTGCTTCTGCTGTAACTGCATTTTCTTCACCTGTTGAAATATAACGAGCCAAAATCTCATCGTATTCGCCGCTGGCTTTCAGTTCTGCTAAACCTGCATCGAAAAGAGCTAGTAATTCAGCGTTTTCGCCTTTTTTAACAGCAAATCCATAAGAGCTACCAGTTTCTGGTTCACTGACTAATTTTAAATTTTGACCATTAGTAATGGCGTAACCTAAAACGGGGTAATCATCGAAAATCGCCACAACTGTACCATTGTCAATGGCACCATATAAAGCATCAGCAGCATCATAAAGTTTAATTGAATAGCCGTATTGCTCTTGATTTTCTTCTAAGAAAGCCGCGCTTTCGGTACCAACTTTAGCACCGACTGCTTGGTCTTTTAAATCTTCATAAGTAGAAACGGAAGTGTTATCACTTTTCACCGCCATTTGTAAGCCACTATCGAAATAAGATGCTGAAAAATCAAAAGTATTTTTACGTTCTTCAGTAATACTCATCCCAGCAATCATGCCATCAAGCTGTTTGGCTTGAACCCCTTGAATAGAAGAGTCAAAGCCTAAAGGTCGTAGTTCAAAAGTAAAACCTTGATTTTCAGCGATAGCTGTTAACAAATCAATATCAATGCCGATATATTCACCACTTTGATTTTGAAATTCAAAAGGAGCAAAAGTTAAATCAGTACCAATTTTATAATTTTTACCAGTCGCTTGTGGTTTTGTTTTTTTACTGGTTGTTGTCGTAGTGCCTGAAGAAATATATTTTGCGACAATTTCATCGTATTTTCCACTAGCTTTTAAATCTGCTAAACCAGCGTTGAATTTTACTAATAATTCTTGATTTTCGCCTTTTTTAACGGCAAAACCATAAGAACTACCGGTTTCCGGTTCGCCGACTAATTTTAAATTTTGACCATTAGTAATGGCATAACCTAAAACTGGATAATCATCAAAAATTGCTACTACTGTGTCATTATTAATTGCGCCATACAGAGCATCAGCAGCATCATAAAGTTTAATTGAGTAGCCATATTTCGCTTGATTATTTTCTAAAAAAGTTGCGCTTTCGGTACCCACCTTAGCACCAACAGTTTGATCTTTTAAATCTTGGTAGTTATTAATAGTGGTGTTATCACTCTTCACTGCCATTTGTAAGCCGCTATCAAAATAGGCTTCGGAAAAATCAAAAGTTTTTTTGCGTTCCTCGGTGATGCTCATACCTGCAATCATACCATCTAATTGATTGGCTTGAACTCCTTGAATCGAGCTATCAAAACCTAAGGCTTTCAGCTCAATGTTGAAATCTTCGGCTTCGGCAATTGCGTTTAATAAATCAATATCAATGCCGATATATTCACCGTCGCTATTTTGGAATTCAAAAGGAGCGAAAGTTAAATCCGTACCTATCTTATAAGTGGTGTTTTCTTCTGCGTGGACTGGTTGGCTAGTGAAAAAAGCTAACATAACAATTAGAATCGCCATCAATTTCCCCGCTAAATACTTGTTTTTCATAATATCCCTCCAAATAATTCCTGATATTTGTGAATTATAAGCCTTTTTTTTAAATAAAAAAAGCAAAAACCTAAAAACTTAAGAAAATTTGTATAAAAAGATAACTTTTTATGTTAGAAAATCTCACGTGTAAAAAATAAGTTCTAACAATAGCGAAAGTATGTTCGGTATGGTATAATAATGAAGCCAAGTTTTTGAAGATTTTATTCAAACTTAAAAAAATAGTTGAGGGGGCAAATGGAATGCTTGAGAGAAATACCTCCCATACCTTTAATTTAGTATCAAAATATCAACCAGCTGGCGATCAGCCAGTGGCGATTCAATCATTAGTGGAAGGCGTTGTCGGTAATAAGAAAGCGCAAATTTTATTAGGAGCTACTGGAACGGGGAAAACTTATACAATTTCAAATTTAATTAAAGAGGTCAATAAGCCCACTTTGATTATTGCCCATAATAAAACATTAGCAGGCCAATTATATGGAGAGTTTAAAGAATTCTTTCCCGATAATGCTGTGGAGTATTTCGTTAGTTATTATGATTATTATCAGCCAGAAGCTTATGTACCATCCAGTGATACTTATATTGAAAAGGATTCAAGTATCAATGACGAAATTGATAAGCTGCGCCATTCTGCCACTAGTGCATTGCTAGAGCGGAATGACGTTATTGTAATCGCCTCAGTTTCTTGTATTTTCGGGTTAGGTTCCCCAGATGAGTATCGAGAACAAGTCGTTTCTTTGCGAACTGGGATGGAATTGGAGCGTAATCAGTTATTAAGTAATTTAGTGGCGATTCAATTTGAGCGCAATGACATTGATTTTCAACGGGGACGTTTTCGGGTACGGGGAGATGTGGTGGAAATTTTCCCTGCTTCACGTGATGAACGAGCTTTACGAGTGGAGTTTTTTGGTGATGAAATTGAACGGATTCGCGAAGTAGATGCTTTAACTGGTGAAGTTTATGGAGATACCGAACACGTCGCAATTTTTCCAGCAACCCACTTTGTGACTAATGATGACCATATGGAAGAAGCGGTAGCTAATATTAAACAGGAATTAGCGGACCGCTTAGCTGTTTTACGAAGTGAAAATAAATTATTAGAAGCGCAACGTTTAGAACAACGGACCAATTACGATATTGAGATGATGTTAGAGATGGGCTACACTTCTGGGATCGAAAATTATTCTCGTCATATGGATGGACGAAAAGAAGGGGAGCCACCTTATACCTTGATTGATTTCTTCCCTGATGACTTTTTAATGGTAGTGGATGAATCCCATGTAACGATGCCACAAATTCGTGGGATGTATAACGGCGACCGAGCTCGTAAGCAAATGTTGGTGGATTATGGTTTCCGTTTGCCGTCGGCCTTGGATAATCGTCCTTTGCGTTTAGAGGAATTTGAAGAGCGGGTCAATCAAATCGTTTATGTTTCTGCCACACCAGGACCTTATGAAGCTGAACAAACAGATATTGTGATTCCGCAAATTATTCGTCCAACAGGCTTATTGGATCCGGTCATTGAAGTGCGACCGATTATGGGACAAATTGATGATTTAGTTGGGGAAATTAATGAACGTTCTGCTAAAAATCAACGGGTCTTTGTGACAACTTTAACGAAAAAAATGTCAGAAGATTTAACAGATTACTTTAAAGAGTTAGGGATTAAAGTTAAATATCTGCATAGCGATATTAAAACCTTAGAGCGAACAGAAATTATTCGCGATTTACGTTTAGGCGAGTTCGATGTTTTAGTCGGTATTAACTTATTGCGAGAAGGCTTAGATGTACCAGAAGTTTCATTGGTAGCAATTCTCGATGCGGATAAAGAAGGTTTCTTACGAAGTGAACGCTCGCTGGTTCAAACAATTGGTCGGGCTGCTCGAAATTCCGAAGGTAAAGTCATTATGTACGCTGATAAGATGACCGATTCTATGCAAAAAGCGATTGATGAAACCGCTCGTCGGCGTTCGATTCAAGAAGCTTACAATGAAGAGCGCGGCATTGTTCCTAAGACGATTATCAAAGAAATTCGTGACTTAATCGCTATTACTAAAGTAGCGGAAGATAGCAGCGATTATCGAACTGATTTGAAATACGACGAAATGTCCAAAGAAGAAAAAGAAATTGTCTTGTTGAACTTAGAAAAAGAAATGAAGGAAGCAGCTAAAGCCTTAGATTTCGAACGAGCAGCAACTTTGCGAGATACAATTTTAGAATTGAAAGCTGGCAATTAATTTATAAAAGAAATAGATTATTTTACGATAAAAGGAGTTTCAAGCATGGCCAATGATAAGTTAGTAATTCATGGTGCAAGAGCACATAATTTAAAAAATATTGATGTAACAATTCCCCGAGATAAAATGGTTGTGGTGACTGGGTTATCTGGTTCTGGCAAAAGCTCATTGGCTTTTGATACAATTTACGCGGAAGGACAACGTCGCTATGTAGAAAGTCTTTCTTCTTATGCGCGGCAGTTTTTAGGCCAGATGGATAAACCTGATGTTGATAGTATTGATGGTTTAAGTCCAGCTATTTCAATTGATCAAAAAACAACCAGTAAAAACCCCCGTTCAACGGTGGGAACTGTTACCGAAATCAACGATTACTTACGTTTGATGTTTGCCCGTGTCGGACATCCAATTTGTCCTAACGATGGTACGGAAATCACCAGTCAATCAGTTGAACAAATGGTTGATCAAGTTTTAGAGTTACCTGAAAGTACCCGTATTCAAATTTTAGCGCCAGTTATTTATGGTAAAAAAGGCCAACATAAAAAAGTCTTTGAAATGATTCAAAGAGAAGGTTATGTGCGGGCTCGCGTGGATGGAGAAACTTATGATATTTCAGAAGTCCCAGAGTTAGAAAAGAATAAAAAGCATGAAATTGCGATTGTTATCGACCGAATTGTTGTAAAAGAAGGCATTCGTTCTCGTTTATTTGATTCTTTTGAAGCAGCTTTACGCTTAGCAGAAGGTTATGCCCTAGTTGATGTGATTGGTGAAAAAGAAATGCTATTTAGTGAGCATTATTCTTGTCCTTATTGTGGTTTTACAGTTGGGGAATTAGAACCACGTCTGTTTTCTTTTAACGCACCATTTGGCGCATGCTCTGAATGTGATGGTTTAGGGATGAAATTAGAAGTTGATATTGATTTAGTTATTCCTGATCCGCAAAAAACATTGCGAGAAGGAGCGATTACACCTTGGAATCCAATTAGCTCACAATATTATCCACAAATGTTAGCTCAGGCTTGCGATAGTTTTGGAATTGATTTGGATACGCCTTTTGAAAAATTACCAGAAGAGCATCGTGAAATTATTTTACATGGTTCGAATGGTGAAGTTTTTCATTTTCATTATGAAAATGATTTTGGTGGAATTCGTGATGTAGAAGTGCCTTTTGAAGGAGTTATCACTAATATTAATCGCCGTTATCATGAAACCAATAGTGATTTTACTAGAGAGCAGATGCGCCTTTATATGACCGAGCTACCTTGTCAAACTTGTCATGGTTATCGTTTAAATCCACAAGCTCTATCTGTTAAAGTTAATCAAAAACATATTGGCGAGATTAGCAATTTATCAATTAATCATGCTTTAGATTTCTTTGGAAATTTAACTTTATCGCAACAAGAACAAATGATTGCGAAGCCGATTTTAAAAGAAGTAAATGATCGTTTAACTTTCTTAAAAAATGTTGGTTTAAATTATTTATCACTAAGTCGAGCGGCGGGAACTTTATCTGGCGGGGAAGCTCAGCGGATTCGTTTGGCGACACAAATTGGTTCCAATTTATCAGGGGTTTTATACATTTTAGATGAGCCTTCTATCGGTTTGCATCAACGAGATAATAATCGCTTAATTGATTCTTTGAAGAAGATGCGAGATTTAGGCAATACTTTAATTATTGTGGAACACGATGAAGATACCATGTGGGCTTCTGATTACTTAATTGATATCGGTCCTGGCGCTGGTGAATTTGGTGGGGAAGTCGTTGCTGCGGGAACGCCAACTGAAGTGGCTGCCAATGAAAATTCGATTACCGGTCAATATTTATCAGGTAAACGTGAAATTCCAGTGCCTAAAAAACGCCGTAAAGGCAATGGTAAGAAAATTAAAATTACTGGTGCTGTTGAAAATAATTTAAAAGATTTAACGGTCAATTTCCCATTAGGAACTTTCACGGCAGTAACTGGTGTTTCTGGCTCAGGGAAAAGTACTTTGGTTAATCAGATTTTGAAAAAATCCTTAGCGCAAAAAATTAATCGTAACTCTCACAAACCAGGTAAATTTAAAACAATTACTGGTTATAAAACAATTGAAAAAATTGTCGATATAGATCAATCACCAATTGGACGGACACCACGAAGTAATCCAGCAACCTATACTAGTGTTTTTGATGATGTCAGAGATCTTTTCGCTAAAACGAATGAAGCCAAAGTGCGTGGTTATAAAAAAGGGCGTTTCTCTTTCAATGTTAAAGGTGGCCGTTGTGAAGCTTGTAAAGGTGATGGCATTATCAAAATTGAAATGCACTTTTTACCTGACGTTTATGTGCCTTGTGAAGTTTGTCATGGCAAGCGGTATAATTCTGAAACGTTAGAAGTCCATTATAAAGGTAAAACGATTGCCGATATTTTAGCAATGACTGTTGAAGATGCGGTTGAATTTTTCCAACACATTCCAAAAATCCATCGGAAACTGCAAACGATTGTTGATGTTGGTTTAGGATATGTGACTTTAGGGCAACCAGCCACGACTTTATCTGGTGGGGAAGCCCAACGAATGAAGTTAGCTAGTGAGCTTCATAAGTTATCTAATGGTCGTAATTTCTATATTTTAGATGAACCGACCACCGGATTGCATACAGATGATATCGCGAGATTACTAGGTGTTTTACAACGTTTAGTTGATGCCGGTAATACTGTTTTAGTGATTGAACATAATTTGGATGTGATTAAAAGTGCCGATCATATTATTGATTTAGGACCAGAAGGTGGCGATGGTGGTGGTACCATTTTAGCAGTGGGCACACCAGAAGATATTGCCGCAACCGAAGCTAGCTATACAGGTCAGTATTTGAAGAAAGTTTTGCATAAATAAAAAAGATGTTGCTTATTGTCATTGATGATAAGCAACTTTTTTCTATATTATAAAAATAAGCTAAAAAGTTATGGCTAGTCACGATACGCCCGGAATGCTATAATGAATTGTACTGACAAGTAAATTTTTAACGAAACAATAATAAATAAAATTTATTTAGCTTTTCGGCTTTTAGAGAAAGGATGACGAAAATGGCTGATAATTTACAATTAGTAATCATTACTGGCATGAGTGGCGCCGGTAAAACGGTAGCCGTTCAAAGTTTTGAAGATATGGGGTATTTCTGTGTTGATAATATGCCCCCAAGCTTAATTCCGAAATTTTGGGAATTAATTAAAGAAAGTGGGAAAGTGACTAAAATTGCTTTAGTGGTTGATTTACGCTCACGTTCGTTTTTTGAAGAAATTCAGAATATGTTAATTGAAATTGAAAATACTAATTTTATTGATACTAGTATTATGTTTTTAGATGCTTCAGATGAAGAATTAGTTTCTCGTTATAAAGAAACACGACGAGTGCATCCGCTGGCGATGAATGGTTTAGTAACTGAAGGCATTCGGAAAGAGCGGGCGATTTTAAGTGAGTTAAAAACACAAGCTTCCATTGTGATTGATACGACAACTTTAACCCCACGGCAGTTGAGAGAGCGCATCAATCAAGTCTTCAAAACTCAGAGTGATCAAGGTTTCCGCATTGAAATGGTTTCTTTTGGTTTTAAATATGGTGTGCCAATTGATGCTGATATAGTAATGGATGTTCGTTTTTTACCGAATCCCCATTATATTCCGGAATTACGTCCTTTAACAGGGATGGAAAAACCAGTTTATGATTATGTGATGTCTTTTCCTGAAACCAATGACTTTTTTGAAAAATTTTATGATTTATTAAGTACGGTTTTACCTGGCTACGTTAAAGAAGGTAAGTGTAGTTTAACGGTAGCAATTGGTTGTACGGGTGGTCAGCATCGTTCAGTGGCTTTAACAGAACGGGTTGGTAATAGTTTGGCGGCTGACTATAAAGTCAATATCACTCATCGCGATAAGGACAAAAGGAAGGAAACGGTGAACCGTTCATGAAAACATATCGTATTCGTAAACCGAAGATTGTCGTGATTGGTGGAGGAACGGGTTTGCCGGTTATTTTAAATAGTTTACGTCAAGAAGGTGCCGATATTACTGCTGTAGTGACGGTTGCTGATGATGGTGGAAGTAGTGGTGAGTTGCGAGACTCAGTTGATATTGCGCCGCCAGGAGATATGCGGAATATTTTAGTGGCTTTATCTGATATGCCACAATTATATGAAGATATTTTTCAATATCGTTTTAAAAAGGAAGATAAATTTTTAGCGAATCATGCGATTGGTAATTTAATTATTGCGGCAGTCGCTGAAATGCGAGGTAGCACTTATGAAGCTATTCAGTTGCTTTCAAAAATGATGCATGTGAATGGTCGGATTTATCCTTCTTCAGAGCAGCCGTTAGTTTTACACGCAGTTTTTAAAGACGGCACTTCTGTAGCCGGAGAATCTAAAATTGCTTTGGATCGCAAGACGATTGATCATGTTTACGTGACCAATGTTTCAGATGAAGAAGAACCACGCGCTGCCCGCAAAGTTGTTAATAGTATTATGGAAGCCGATATGGTTGTTTTAGGTCCTGGGAGTTTATTCACTAGTATTTTACCTAACTTAGTTATTTCTGAAATTGGTGAAGCTGTCAAAGAAACGAAGGCTGAAGTGGTTTATATTTGTAATATCATGACGCAAAAAGGTGAAACGGAACATTTTACTGACGCCGATCATATTCGCGTATTACATGAGCATCTACAAGCAGAATATATTGATACAGTTTTAGTTAATACTGAAACGGTTCCGGAAGATTATATGGATCCCGAGATTTATGATGAGTATTTAGTGCAAGTCATTCATGATTTTCAAAGTTTAAGAGAGCAAGGCTGTCGTGTGATTTCTGCTGACTTTTTGAAATTGCGAGATGGTGGGGTTTTCCATGATGGCGATAAAGTTGTTGATGAGCTAATGCGCTTAATTTATGATGTGAGAAAATAATAATTAGTGAGCTGAAAGGCGGTGTAGGGCTTGTCCTTTGCGTCGGAAGTGAAAAAAGAATTAACTGGTCTTGAAGTTCATCGAGAGCATGCTAAGGCAGAGTTGGCAGCTTTGATTCGCATGAACGGTTCTTTAAGTTTAAATAATCAACAGTTTGTATTAAATATTCAAACAGAAAATGCCGCGATTGCCCGCCGAATTTATACCTTGCTAAAAGACCACTACGATGTAAAAAGTGAGCTTTTAGTACGGAAAAAGATGAAACTGAAAAAAAATAATGTCTACATTGTTCGCTTGAAACAAGATACGCAAAAAATCTTGTTAGATTTAGATATTATGGATGGCTTGATTTTTAACAGTCATGTTTCTGATGAGATTATGGGGAATGCTCAAAAAATGCGTTCTTATTTGCGGGGAGCTTTTATGGCTTCTGGTTCAATTAATAATCCTGAAACGAGCCGTTATCATTTAGAGATTTATTCCCTTTACGAAGAGCATAATGATGATGTTTGTGAAATGTTAAATTATTATGAGTTAAATGCCCGGACTTTAGAGCGGCGCAATGGTTATATTTGCTACTTAAAAGGGGCGGAAAAAATTGCTGATTTCTTGGTGTTAATCGGCGCCACTAGTTCCATGTTGAAATTTGAAGATGTGCGAATTGTTAGAGATATGCGCAATTCCGTTAATCGCTTAGTTAATTGTGAAACGGCTAATATGAATAAAACGATTGATGCGGCTTCTAAGCAAATTGAAAATATTCGCTTTATTGAAAATACGGTAGGTTTGCAAGCTTTACCAGAGAAGTTGCAAGAAATTGCTGAGCTGAGATTGGAGCATCCTGAAATCAGTTTGAAAGAACTAGGGGAAATTATTCCTTCAGGGATGATTTCAAAATCCGGCATTAATCATCGCATTCGTAAAATTAATGAGTTTGCCGACAATTTACGAAACGGTCAATAAAAAAGTTGTGACTCCTTTTTTTTGCGAGTCACAACTTTTTTTATTTTTTAATTAACGCTAATAATGCTGCTTGCGTGATATTTTCATCAAAGATATTTTGTTGCAACACTAAGGTCGGAACAAATTGAATATTAGCTTGTTGAGCTTCAGCGATTATCGCGGTCGCTGTTTGAGTGTGATGCGGTTCTTTAGTTAAATGTAATTCTTTTTCAGCAAAAATGCTAACTTCTTCTAATGGTAAGTTTTTCCATTGGGATTGAGTAGTGTAAAGTTTTTCTAAAGTGAACAAAGCTGCTTGTGAATCTGTTTGGTTAATATAGTGGTGCATCACGTTACCGGCTTGCAAGCTGGCTTTTTCTTTATCAAATAATTTAATCACCCGTTGAATTTCACCATTTGTTACGGCGGTTTGCAAAATCTCTAAGGAATCGAAAAACCATTTTTTACAATAAGGACAGCTAACGTTAATGAACTCAATGATTTGCTTATTGGCTGTGTCGCTACCAATTTTTATACCGTTTTTTAAATTTAAATTTGTAGTATCAATTTTTGAAATATCCATAAAGACACCTCCAGCTATTTTCTTAATTAAAATTATTTTACTGCTTATTAAAAGAAATTGCCAGAAATAGCTCTATAAAAGAGTTATCTTGCTGTTAAAAAGTCAAATATGTGAAAACTCCTAATGATTTATCGAAAAAAATTCACAAAACTATGTTATAATCTTATTAGAAATCCTATTAAATGGAGATGAGGTTTTTTATGTCATTTGATTTAAGTCGCTGGTTTGATTTACGCCACTGGGAATCATTATTTAATGATAATTTTCTAAGTTTAAATTTTTGGATAAACATTCTTGATATATTAGTTGTTTGGTTTATTGTCTATAAATTAATTCAAATTATGCGCGGAACAAAGGCTGTTCAGCTAATTAAAGGTGTTGCCGTTTTTATTTTAATTAGAATTGTTGCTGAGTATGTAGGACTGCATACTCTATCTTGGTTGATGGACCAAGTCATTACTTATGGAGTAATTGCTACGATTGTCATTTTTCAGCCCGAAGTGCGTCGCGGGTTGGAGCATATGGGGCGCAGTTCCTTATTAATCAACCCTTTACGAAAAGAAGCGCAAGAAGATGAACGCATGATTGCAGCCTATGATAAAGCTATTCAATATATGTCGAAGCGAAAAATCGGAGCTTTAATTGCGATTGCTGGCAATACTGGTTTAGATGATTATATCGAAACAGGGATTCCTTTAGATGCAGATGTTTCTGGGGAATTATTAATTAATATTTTTATCCCCAACACCCCTTTACATGATGGCGCCGTAATCGTCAGAGATGATAAAATTGCTGCCGCTTGTGCTTATTTACCCCTTTCTGAAAGTATGTTAATTCCTAAAGAATTTGGAACTCGGCATCGGGCAGCTGTGGGAATTAGTGAAGTCAGTGATGCGTTAACGATTATTGTTTCTGAAGAAACCGGGAATGTTAGTATTACCGTTAATAATGAGTTTCTAACGGATTTATCCCAAGAGGCTTATCGTAAACTTTTACATGATTATTTATTTGGCGAAGAGCAGTTTGAAAATAAATCTGTTTCTTTAAAAACATCAGCTTGGTTCCGTAAAGCCTTAGATGAATTTATTCATTTAGGAGGGAAACGCAAATGAAAAAGCTGATTGAAAAATGGCAAGAAGCTGATTTTACTTCTCGCTTATTAGCCTTACTTTTTAGTGTAATTTTATTTTTAAATACCAACGGAAATTCTTTACAAGATCGCGTTTATAATCAAACTTATCAGGAGACCATTCAAAATATTCCGATTAGTTTAGTTTATGATTCTAATGATTACTATGTTCATGGCTATGAAACGACTGCGACAGTACGTTTATCAAGTGCTAATCGTGTTCAGTTAGATACTGAAGTCAACGAAGATACTCGTGATTTCAAATTGGTGGCTGATTTAACCGATTTGGAAGAAGGAACTTTTGAAGTTCCTTTGCGAGCTCAAAATTTAAGCAGTGCTGTTTCGGCTGAAGTTGAACCTTTGACGGTGACTGTTACCATTGAAAAACGTGTTTCTCAAAAGGTTGAGGTAGAGCCCGTTATTTCTTCTGAGGCATTGGAAGAGGGTTTTGAAATTGATGATATTACCGTTTCACCTTTGTCAGTGGAAATCATTACTGGTGAAGATACCTTGGCTGCGATTAAGCGGGTAGTGGCTATTGTCGATCCATCAAAAACTGGGGATGAAGATTTTTCTGAAACAGTAAATGTCGAAGCCTTGGATGCCAATGGACAACCTTTAAGTATTTTAGCAAATCCAAATCAAGTAACGGTAGCAGTTCATTTGAAATCACCTAAAAAAGAAGTGGCTTTAAAAGCTAGCATAAAAGGTGAAGAATCACCTGAAACACCAACTCACCGAATTACTTTATCTAAAGAAAAAGTGACGATTATGGGAGCGAAATCGGTGCTAGCTGGCATTGATGAAATTGTGATTCCGATTGATGTTTCTGGTGTAGTAACGACTACTACTCGTTCAATATCTATCCCAACAGGGAATTATCGGGTTTCACCAACAATTATTCAAGTGACGATTACACCGATTTCAGCTGAGAATAGTTCTAATAGCGAATCAGAGGAACCGAGTCGTAATTCTTCAAATACACCACCTGCTAATAGTGGTGGGGACAACGAACACTCTAACACACCGCCAGAAACTAGTGAAACTAAGGAAGAAACACCTGAAACTAGTGAGAGCAGTGCTGAAAGTAATGATGTTGTTGAATCGTCAGATATAGCAAAAGCAATTCCTAATGAAGAGGAATAAGCTTTTAAATTAATGATTATGAATTAGGCAGATAAGCAAACAATTTTATGATTGAATAATCAAAAGGATGATTCAATTGCTAACTTTTAGGATAAGTTTGTTTAACTAGAAATAAGGAGCGAAGTTTTAATTATGGGTAAATATTTCGGTACAGATGGTGTCAGAGGCGTAGCCAATAAAGAGTTGACACCTGAATTAGCATTTAAACTTGGACGTTGTGGCGGGTATGTATTAAGTCAGCACGAAGAAAAACGACCACGGGTTTTAGTCGGTAGAGATACCAGAATTTCTGGTCAAATGTTGGAGCAAGCTTTAATCGCTGGTTTAGTATCGGTGGGAATTGAAGTTTTCCAATTAGGTGTGATTTCCACACCGGGTGTGGCTTATTTAACAAGAGTTCAAAAAGCTTCAGCGGGTGTTATGATTTCAGCTTCACATAATCCAGCAGAAGATAATGGCATTAAATTCTTTGGGGCTGATGGCTTTAAGTTAGTGGATGCGCAAGAATTAGAGATTGAAGCTTTATTAGATGCGGAAGTGGATGAATTGCCACGCCCATCAGCCGAAGGTTTAGGCTCTGTTGATGAGTTTCCAGAAGGTTTATTGAAGTATTCACAATTTTTAGTGCAAACAATCCCTAATGATTTATCGGGCATTAAAGTTTGTTTAGATGCTGCCAATGGCGCAACCGTAACGTCAGTTAATCGCTTATTTGCTGATTTAGAAACTGATTTTTACACAATGGGAACGAATCCAGATGGTTTAAATATCAATGCTGGGGTTGGCTCGACTCATCCCGAAGCTTTAGCGGCTTTTGTTTTAGAAAAAGGTGCTGATGCTGGTTTAGCTTTTGATGGCGATGGCGATCGCATTATTGCAGTTGACGAGTTGGGAAATATTGTTGATGGCGATAAAATTATGTTTATTTGTGGTAAATACTTAAAATCAAAAAATCGTTTGAAAAAAGATACGATTGTTACGACCGTGATGAGTAATTTAGGTTTTCATAAAGCGGTTGAAGCAGAAGGCATGGCAGATGTGATTACTCAAGTTGGGGATCGCTACGTAGTAGAAGAAATGCGTAAGAATGATTACAGTTTTGGTGGGGAACAATCAGGTCATATTCTTTTCTTGGATTACACAACCACAGGTGATGGGATGTTATCAGGGATTCAATTGCTAAATGTTATGAAACAAACTGGTAAGAAATTATCTGAGTTAGCAGCTGAAGTGGCAATTTACCCACAAGAATTAGTTAACATTCGAGTTTCTGATAAAAATGGTGCGATGGAAGTGCCAGCAATTAAAGCTGTGATTGAAGAAGCGGAAGCTGAAATGAATGGAGAAGGTCGCATTTTGGTACGTCCTTCAGGAACGGAACCGCTGCTAAGAATTATGGCTGAAGCGCCTACTCACGGTCAAGTTGATTACTATGTAGAAAAAATCGCTGCTGTTGTTCGCCGCGAAATTGGTTTAGATTAAAATAATTTCCCTTCAATTTTAAGTGTCTACTTTGCTAAATTGGAGGGAATTTTTGTAATTAAAAATAATGTTGCTATTTAAAAGGAGGATTAACAATGGAAAATTATTTAAGCTTAAAAGTAACTGAGGAAATTTGTTTGGTTCATCCAGAATTGACATCAGCCGAAGTGATATTTAATTTGATTGATAGCGATCGTGAGCATTTAGCAGAATTTTTAGATTTTATTAACACTACAACGAAAGTTGAAGATGAACGGGATTTTTTGAAAATGAAATTAACTGGCTGTGCGCAAGGAACAGATCGGATGTATTTAATTGCTTATCAAGATGAAATTGTTGGTTGCCTTGATTTACATTTTATTAATCAAGAATATAAAAAAGCGGAAATTGGTTACTGGATTCATTCAACTGCTACTCGTAAAGGGATTGTTTCTCAATGTGTCAAAACTGTTTTAAGGATTGCTTTTGAAGACCTGAGTTTGAATAAGGTTATCTTGCGGGCTGATGTTGAAAACATGGGAAGTAATGGCGTGGCGATGAGTTGTGGTTTTACGCTTGAGGGAACTGAGCGAGCAGCGGTTTTCTTCCGCGAAAGATTTCATGATATGAATGTTTATAGTATTTTAAAATCAGAGTTTTAAACATACATTGAAAATAGCCAATTGCTTGTCGAGACCGTTGACGAAGCAATTGGCTATTTTACTACAATTTATTTATTCCACAGTAACTGATTTTGCTAAATTGCGGGGTTTATCAACATCGTAACCCCGTTGTAAAGTAGCAAAATAAGCAATTAATTGGGTAGGCACCACACTAACTAAGGCTGATAAAAGTGGATGCACGCTAGCTAAAATAATTTGGTCTGTTGCCATAGCTAATTCTTCAGTTGCAATCACCAAAGTTTTAGCCCCACGACTTTCAACTTCTCGCAGATTTCCACGTGTATGAGGTGCAGTTATCGGATTAGTGATGAGAGCAATGACGGGCGTATCTTCTTCAATTAAGGCAATCGTGCCGTGTTTTAATTCGCCAGCTGCAAAACCTTCTGCTTGAATATAAGAAATTTCTTTGAGTTTTAAAGCGGCTTCTAAAGATACATAATAATCACAACCGCGGCCAATATAAAAAGCATTGCCGGTTGTCGCTAAATATTCTATCACTAGCTGGTTAATCAAATTTTTTTCAGTGATGATTGCTTCCATGCCGTTAGCTGCAATACTCAATTCTTGCAAGATGTCAAAAGCATAAGCTTCAGGGATGCTTTTCTTTTCACCTAAGGCTTTCGTTAAAAGCGCTATTACGCTAATTTGAGCAGTGTAAGCTTTGGTAGAAGCTACTGCGATTTCTGGCCCTGCGTTTAACAACAGTGTATATTGAGCTTCGCGGGATAAGGTAGAGCCAGCGACGTTAGTAATGGTTAATGCCGGGTGCTGTAGTTGGTTAATTTTAACTAATACTTGGCGACTATCAGCAGTTTCGCCACTTTGACTTAAAAAGATAAAGAAAGGTTTTTTAGCAAGTAAAGGCAGATTATAACCAAATTCACTAGCTAAATGAACTTCAACCGGCGTTTCGCTTAAGGTTTCAAAGAGTTGTTTGCCCACCCAGCCAGCATTGTAGCTAGTTCCACAAGCGATAATATAAATCCGCTCAGCTTCCGCCATTGCTTGTAGGAGCTGTTCATCAATCGTGATTTCTTGTTGTTGATTTGTATAAGTTTGCACAATTTTTCTGATAACAGTTGGCTGTTCTTCAATTTCTTTCAACATATAGTAAGGATAAGTTCCCTTTTCAAGGTCAGTTAAATCAATTTCGGCTGTAAAAGCTTCGCGGGTAAGATGCTGACCTTCACTGTTTTCAATGGAAACAGCTGTAGCAGTTACAATCACCATTTCGCCATCATTGATTTCAAGAAATTGATTAGTTTCCGTCAACATAGCCATGGCATCACTGCAAATTACGTTAAAGTTATCGCCTAAGCCGATTAGCAAAGGACTTTTATTTTTAGCGACGTAAATGGTTTGGCAATCTTCTTTATCAATTAAAGCAAAAGCGTAAGAGCCAGCGATGACAGTTAAAGCTTTTTTGAAAGCTGCTTTGGTGGTCAAACCTTGATTAACTAAAGTTTCGATTAAATGAACAACGATTTCTGTATCGGTTTCTCCTTGAAATTGTTGCCCTTGTAAATAAGTTTCTTTCAGTTGATAATAATTTTCAATCACGCCGTTATGAACTAAAACGAAGCGTTGATTTTCAGAAGTGTGAGGGTGAGCGTTGACCTCGTTAGCCACACCGTGAGTTGCCCATCGAGTATGCCCGATACCGATAGTTCCTGTTACAACTGGCGTGATTTTTTCAGCTAAGTCTTTAATGCGGCCTTGCGATTTAATTAAATGATTATGAGCACCGTCACTGACAAAAATGCCAGCGGAGTCATAACCACGATATTCCAATTTTTGCAATCCTTGAAGGAGCACTTCGGTTGCATTTTCTTTTCCAATAATTCCGACTATTCCACACATAAATCAAAATCCTACTTTCGACTATTTTTTAGTATTTTTACTTAAAAAAGCGTATCTTTTATTAAGTAAAGCTTGATTTTTGTGTTTCTGCTGCGGGATAGATTTTTTGTTTTTTTCTTTCGAAAAGTTTTTAGATCTATCTGTAGAGTGCAGTCCCTAGAGCCATCCGCCGAATATTTCGATAAACTCTTTCCTCGTCCCCGACGAATCATCGGGCAGGCGCTATTCCGATTGGTCTAACAAACCTCCTGCTTTTTTATTTTCAGAAACATTAATAATGATAATCTGTTCATCTCGTTTTGTCAAATGATAATTTAAATATTTGAATAATTGGTCTAGTCATTTCGCTAGAAGCAGAATTTATAAAATTGTAGTAAGTTTGCTTGTCAGTTGATATAAAAATAAGCAATTTTGATGTTTTTTCGGTATAATAGGAATACTAAATATTTCAAATGAATGGTGGAGGTCGTACTATGGAAAATCAAGCACCAGTAATTACTTTAAAAGAATTAAAAGCTAAACTTGTTGAGTTGGAGCAAGTGCATCAGTTAACGGATGATACAAAAATTTTTCTGGATACTGGCTGGGATAGCGTACAAGAGATTTCACCGGAAGCTGTTTCGGTAGAATCTGTCTTGCGTTTCAAGATTGCTGATCCGGTTTCTCAAGATGTTTTTGTTGGCTATTCTTTAAAAGAAAAAGCCAAAGCAGTTGATAAAGGCGAAACTAGTGAAGAACAAGCGCTGATTATTCGTAATTTATATTAGAAAATAAAAAAAGTAGGAGCTATTATTTATGAAGCAAGTAGAGTTCCCCAATGATTATGAAGATTTTTTACGTTTGGGGGAGGGGGCAGTTGCGGCTGGCGATTTATTACTAGCCATTCAGCATTATCAAGCGGCCTATCAAATTGGGGCGACGTTTTCTTTAAATTATATCTTGGTAAACCTGTTAATCGAAGTTGGCGAAAATCAAAAAGCTTATACTTTAGCAGGCGATTTTCCTCAAGAATATTTAGCTGAAACGGACACTTTTAAAACTTATTGGCAATTGTTAATTTTAAATCGGCAGTTTTTAGAAGCGCGCAAATGGCTGTTATATTTTCAACGGCAAGAAAAATACGAAGATTTTCTAACGATAGCGCAGCAACAATTAGCCGAAGCGGAAGCTTATGTTTTGAAATTTGAAAAACAGCGGATTCAACGTTTGTTAACTCTGACTGATGATTTAGCAACAGTTAGTCTTAATCAGCAATTTGCCCGTATTAAAGAATTAAAAGAATTACCTTATGAAAAATTCATCCAAGTGAGCCGCAAATTATTGATTCAGCCAGAATTAAATTATTTTAGTCGCTTACGCTTGGTAGAAGATTTAGTAGAAATCGCTGCTAATCAAGAAATCGACTTTCTTTGGTACAACGGTGAAATCAAAACTCTTTTACCAAAAGCCATGACCATGCCAGCTGAGGTAGCCAATTATTTAGCTAGTGCGAAGCTTTTAAGGGAAGCCCTTGAAGATGATAATCCGGTGATGCTACCAGCCTTATTAGATGAGTTGAAGCTACATTTTGCGATTGTATATCCTTTTAGTGATGAAGTCTTTACGCAGCCACAATTAATCGTTGCTAGTTACTTGGCGGATTATCAGTTGGCAGATGTCGATGAAGCTTTGCTTTTTTCACCTGCTGGTCAAGCTTTGCAAGCTCAAAAACAAAAATTGCGGGAGTTTACCTTAAATTTTAATTAAAGAATAGCAATTTTTAATCAATATCGGCGAAAAAAAGCAATCTTCCATTGTAAAAATGTTTACAATTTTCAAGGCTTAGTGTACTATTTAAAGGTATGCAGAAAATAATGTATGTATCATAAAATTAATAGATATTTCGGAGGGAAATTTAATGACTGCTAAGTGGGAAAAAAAAGGCACAAACGATGGTGTGCTAACATTCTCTATTGAAAGTTCAGAAATCGAAAAAGGCTTAACAACTGCCTTTAATAAAGTTAAAGGAAACTTAAATGTTCCTGGCTTCCGTAAAGGAAAAGTTACCCGTGCTGTTTTCAACAGAATGTACGGCGAAGAAGCATTGTTTGAAGATGCTTTAAACGCAGCTTTACCAGCCGCTTATGAAGCAGCAGTTGAAGAAGCTGGTATTACACCAGTTGCGCAACCAAAAATCAATGTTGAAAGCATGGAAAAAGGGAAACCTTGGGAAATCAGTGCTGAAGTAATCGTAAAACCTGAAGTTAAATTAGGCGATTATAAAGATTTAGAAGTTGCTAAACAAGACCGTGAAGTTTCTGAAGCAGACGTTGAAGAACGTTTGCAAAAAGAACAAGCAGCTAATGCTGAATTAGTACTTAAAGAAGACGAAGCAGCAGCTGAAGGCGATACAACTGTTATCGACTTTGAAGGATTTGTTGGAGATGAAGCGTTTGAAGGCGGTAAAGGTGAAAATTATTCACTAGAACTTGGTTCAGGTTCATTCATTCCTGGTTTTGAAGAACAATTAGTTGGTCATAAAGCTGGCGAAGACGTAGATGTTACCGTTACTTTCCCAGAAGACTACCAAGCAGCTGACTTAGCTGGTAAAGAAGCAATCTTCAAAGTTAAAATCCATGAAGTAAAAGCTAAAGAATTACCTGAATTAGACGATGAATTTGCTAAAGATATTGACGATGAAGTTGAAACTTTAGCAGAATTAAAAGAAAAATATCTTAAAGAATTAACTGAACAAAAAGAGGACGCAGCTGAAGAAGCTCGCGACGAAGAAGCTTTACAAAAAGCTGTTGACAATGCAGAAATCGTAGAATTACCACATGAAATGGTTCACGATGAAGTTCACCGTGCCATGAATGAATTCTTAGGTAACATGCAACGTCAAGGAATCAATCCTGAAATGTATTACCAAATTACTGGTACTTCAGAAGCTGATTTGCATAAACAATTTGAAGGCGAAGCGGATGCTCGCGTTAGAACTAACTTAGTTCTTGAAGCAATCGTAGCAGCTGAAAAATTTGAAGCAACTGAAGCTGAACTTGAAGCAGAAGTTAAAGATTTAGCTGAACAATATGGTATGCCAGTTGAGCAAGTACAAAACGTACTTTCACCAGATATGTTAGCTCATGACATTAACATGAAAAAAGCGATTGAATTAATTACAAGTACTGCTAAAGAAGTCTAAGACTTTTGGGACTAAGCAAGAAGTTTTGAAAAAAACTACTGCTTAGTCCTTTCTTAACTGATATGCTCTAAAGAAATGACTTTGGAATGTTGCTACTTTTTTTATTTGTTTAGTCTTTAATAGCGTAGACAAAATTAATTAAGTTGCTGGCAAAGTCTTTTTCTTTCTGGTTTTCTATGATATGATAGAGCAAGATTTAAAAGCTTAAATCGAAAATGCGTTAGGTGGTGAAGGTGTGTACGATAACACTGACGGAAGCGATACAGTTCGTTGTTCTTTTTGTGGAAAAATGCAAGAAGAAGTAAAGAAAATCGTTGCAGGACCTGGTGTCTATATTTGTAATGAGTGTATCGATTTGTGTAAAGAGATTATTGATGAAGAGTTTTATGATGAAGACGAAAATGTGATGATTGAAGTTCCTAAACCTCAAGAAATCCTAAATATTTTAGATATGTACGTGATTGGTCAAGAGCGTGCGAAACGCGCCTTGTCAGTAGCTGTTTATAATCATTATAAGCGAGTGAATCAGCAAGAAAATGAGCATCATGATGATGTGGAATTGCAAAAAAGTAATATTTGTTTAATCGGACCAACAGGTTCTGGTAAAACATTTTTAGCGCAATCTTTAGCTAGAACATTAAATGTTCCTTTTGCAATTGCTGATGCAACGAGCTTAACAGAAGCGGGGTATGTTGGGGAAGATGTTGAAAACATCTTACTAAAACTTTTACAAGCCGCTGATTATAATGTTGAGCGAGCTGAACAAGGGATTATTTATATTGATGAAATTGATAAAATTGCTCGTAAAAGCGAAAATGTTTCAATCACCCGAGATGTTTCCGGTGAAGGCGTGCAACAAGCTTTACTGAAAATTTTAGAAGGTACGGTTGCGAGTGTGCCACCTCAAGGAGGCAGAAAGCATCCTCATCAAGAATTTATTCAAATCGACACAACCAATATTTTATTTATTGTTGGTGGTGCTTTTGACGGAATTGAAACGATTGTTAGAAACCGCCTTGGTGAAAAGACAATTGGTTTTGGAACAACAAATAAAAAATTGGATGAGAATGAAAGCATTATGCAACATATCATTCCTGAAGATTTATTGAAATTTGGTTTGATTCCAGAATTTATTGGTCGGATACCAGTAATGGCTGCTTTGGATAAATTAACAACGGAAGATTTGGTACGAATTTTAACTGAGCCGAAAAATGCTTTAGTAAAACAATACCAAAAATTATTAGCTCTTGATGATACTGAGTTGGAATTTGAAACAGCCGCTTTAGAAACGATTGCTAACAAAGCCATTGAGCGCAATACTGGTGCCCGTGGTTTACGTTCAATTATTGAAGATATTATGATGGACATCATGTTTGATATTCCATCAGATGATACGATTGAAAAAGTTGTCATCAATAAAGCAGCAGCTGACGGTGAAGGTGAACCAACTATTTACTATAGTGGCGAAACGAAAAAAGCCGGCTAATGATTTGTTTTTAAAAAAGACAGAAAGCGGTGCTTAACAGCTTCTGTCTTTTTTTCGTAGAAAAATATGAGCAAGGAGGAAAAATGATGGATGTACATAATGCTGAGATAATTATTAGTGCGGTTGAACCGAAACAATATCCAGAAACTAATTTGCCAGAAATTGCTTTGGCAGGCCGTTCTAATGTGGGAAAATCTTCTTTTATCAATACTTTAATTAACCGTAAAAATTTAGCCCGGACATCTGGGAAACCAGGAAAAACCCAAACGCTAAACTTTTATTTAATTGAAAACCAATTACATTTTGTGGATGTGCCTGGTTATGGCTACGCTAAAGTTTCAAAAACCGAAAGAGCTAAATGGGGCAAGATGATTGAAACTTATATGACTCAAAGAGAACAGCTGAAAGCAGTGGTTTCTTTGGTTGATGCCCGCCATGAACCTTCGAAAGAAGATGTGCAAATGTATCAGTTTTTGAAATACTATGAAATTCCAGTAATTGTTGTCGCGACAAAAATTGATAAAATTCCTCGGGGAAAATGGAATAAACACGAAAGTATTATCAAAAAAGCTTTAGATTTTGATAATAACGATCAATTTGTCATGTTTTCTTCCGAAACAAAAGCTGGTAAAACTGAAGCTTGGCAGGCAATTGAATCTTATTTATAGAAATAATAACCAAACATAATGTTAACCTCTAGTAAAGGTGTGAAGGATGAATAATGAAAACTCTTGTTTTAAATGGTTCTCCTCATAGAAAAGGAGATACGGCAGCGTTATTATCTGAACTGTGTAAAAATTTAGATGGTAGTATTGATGTTTTTTCAGCTTATCATGATCAAATCCAACCTTGTGATGATTGTCGTCAATGCTGGAAAAAAGCCACTTGTCGCTTAGATGACAAAATGCAAGAGCTATACCAAAAGATTAATGAGTATGATAACGTGATTATTGCTTCTCCGTTATATTTTTCTGAATTGTCAGATTCTTTAATAAGCATGTGCAGCAGATTTCAATATTTTTGGATTTCACGCTTTTTTAAAGAAAAAGAGTTGGTAAATAAGTTGAAGAACGGTGTACTAATAATTGTTGGTGCTGGTGATGGAACGACTGTTAACGCCGAAAAAACAGCAGAAATTATTTTTAGGCATTTAAAAACAACTTGCATTGGTCAGATTTTTTCTCTAAACACTAGTAAGTTAGCAGCAAAAAATGACTTGGTAGCATTAAAAAAAGCTGAAGATTTAGCCGTTAGATTAAATCAGCTATACCTAGAAGAGTCTTTAGGAGAGTAAGAAGGAGTTTACTTATGAGCCTAGAAAAATTAGTTACCGAAAAGGCCTTTACTTTTGAAGAGAAAAATGATGGCAAAGTCTTTATTTATCACTACGGTAAACAAGTAATGATTCTTAAAGGGGAAAAAGCTAGTCGTTTTTTAAAACGCTTGAATCACGGGACAGATGAAGAAATCCAACTGGCTTTAGCAAAAGTGACAGGCAATTTTAAAAGAGGTAACGAAAAGTTGGTAAACAGAAAATAGCCTATTTGAAACGAAAAAAAGCACAAGTGAGTAGATGACTACCCATTTGTGCTTTTTGCTAATTATTTCATAATTTTTTTCTTTTTTTCTTCTTCCTCTTGATTAGGTTTTAAGAATTGGTTGATTTCTTCATCAGGTGCTACAATTTTGTCAGGATCAATTGCAAACTCAGCAAATAATTTATCTAAATCATCAGTTTTTTCAAATTTTAGAGCCATGTTTTTCACCTCCGCCCGTTTATTTTACCACGAAAAATGTTAAAATGAAAATACTGTCGTTGGCAAAGTGGTTATAATTAGGTACTTGTGAAAAAATTCGTTATAATAAGAGTGAGATAAAGCTTTTTGAAGGATGTGAAAAAGATGGAGAATCAAATTTATTTAGTGAATCAATTGATTGATTTAACTGAGGAAGAGTTACGAAATTACAGTCAAGATTGGTTAGTTTTAGCACGCTTGTTGATTCAGCCAACTTTCTTTCAATTAGCTGATGGCCCAACGGAACTTTTTGAATTAGAACTGGTGCAAGCGTTGTTAGCAGATAGTCAGAGCATCAATCAGCAGTGGTTAACTGTTGGGGATGAGGAAAACGCGCTGATGATTTATTTTTCAGAAGATAAGTTATTAGAAAAAATAATCCTTAACGAAAAAATTTATCAACACCAGCAGAATTTATTGACTGATTATCAAATTCAACGTTTACAAAAGAAGGGTTTATACGGCTACGTCCGCAGTTATCAAGAATATTTAATGAATAATACGCCAGAAATCAGTAAACGCGGTTTATTTGAAAGCACTGAGGAAACGGCTAAACTACCTAAAATGAAAGCTTTAACTGGGGAAGTTATTGTTGATTGCAATCACTTAGCCGGCTATGATATTTTTTACAAAGAGTTATGCTTAACTTCTTGTTGGAAGATGTATTTTACTAAAGCCTATTATTCTTTGTTTTTAAAAGAAATCTTTTTGGATGTTCAACAAGTGGATTCTGTGAAAGAGTTGGAAAATCAACTGATTGAAGTGGTGCTTTTTGCCAATCCTTTTAATTGGCAGCATCCTACTAATCGGCAATTTCAGGAATTATTTCGTAGTCAAATGGGCTTTAATCAAATTGTCTGGAACAATGGTGTGGGAATTTTGCAAGAGCCTTTTATTGAATTTGCGAAGCGTGACCACTGTTTACAAACGGTTCAATATCAAAATAGCCGTTTGCAACCTGTGCCTAAAAGTAATGCCACGCATTTTGTAACCCGTAGCTATGATTTAATTAAAGAAGCTTATGGTGAGCGCCGGGTTTTTGGCGCTTTAAATGCTCAGGCTTATTTTCCTTGGGTAGATGAAAAGGGTACCGGGATGATGAATTACAAAGTGTTAAATCCGCAATTGACCTTAGATGAGGGATTAGCAGCTTATGAATACTATATTCGTTCCCACTTAGAGATTAAAGTGAAAGATGAGCAATATCAAAAATATACGCCAATTTTACAACTATTTATCCCGGAAGAGCAATTCGATTCTTTACCTTTAACGCCATTAAAAGAGCGTTTAGCTGATGTGACAATCGGCCGAACTCAAAAGATGCGGGAAGGTATTCGGCTTGATTTGAAAAAAGGGGAAAATCATTTACAAGTTTTATTTTTAAGTCAATAAAATATGAAACGTCTGCAACAACCGAAATTCAGTTAATAGTTGAAAGTAAAAACAGCTTCTTCATTGATGATTAACCCAAAGTCTTTTGGGAAACTTATCAATTGAAGAAGCTGTTTTTTAGTTTTTAGTTAAATTAATTACTTTTTTTCAATAAGCCTAGTAAAACACCAGAAATGATAGAACCAATTAAAATGAAAAGTAAATATAAGAAAGGATTACTTAATAGGAAAACTACGAAAATACCACCATGGGGCGCTAATAATTTAATCCCAAAACCACCAACTAAAGCGCCAGCAATTGCTGAACCAGCCACGAAACTTGGAATGGTTCTTAATGGATCTGCCGCCGCAAAAGGAATCGCGCCTTCAGTTACAAAAGATAGCCCCATAATAATATTGGTTAAACCAGCATCTTGTTCATCTTTTGAAAATTTATTTTTAAACAAGCGAGTAGCTACGAAAATTGCTAATGGTGGTACCATGCCACCAGCCATAACTGCTGCCATTACCACGCTACCGCCATCAGCGACAGTAGTAGCTAAAGTTGCTGTACCGAAAACATAAGCGGCTTTATTAACTGGTCCACCTAAGTCAACCGCCATCATCCCTGCAAGTAGCGCCCCTAGCAAAGCGGCGTTACCACCACTTAAACTGGTCAAGAAATTGTTAAAAGCGGTATTAATGGCACTCATTGGCATATTGACTAAAAACATTAAGAAACCAGTAATTAGCAAACCGAAAACCGGATAGAAGAGAATGGCTTTAATACCATCAAGCGATTTTGGTAAACCACTAAAGACTTTTCGTAAAAAGACAATGACATAGCCGGCGATAAAACCGCCGATTAAAGCACCAAGGAAACCAGCGCCGCCCGCATTAGCTAAGGCACCAGCCGCAAAACCAGCCACTAAACCAGGGCGGTCACTAATACTTGAAGCGATAAAACCAGCTAAGACAGGTAACATAAAGCCGAAAGCGGCACTACCAATTTGATTAAAATAACTAGCAAGTTGGTTGTAGCTTCCTAAGCTAGCTAACGAATCTTGCGGCACGCCCAACAGTTGGTCAATCATAAAGGAAAGTGCAATGGCAATCCCACCACCGATAACAAAAGGTAGCATATGGGAAACACCGTTCATTAAATCTTTATAGATTTTTTGACCGACAGAACCTTCAGCTTGATTATCGTTTTCATTGCTGGCGTTATTATCCCCATGATAAATAGGGGCTTTACCACTTAAAGCTAAAGTGATTAATTCTTCAGTTTTACGAATGCCATCACTAACTGGACGATTAACTAAAGGTTTACCATCAAAACGGTTCATTTCAACATTTTTATCTGCGGCAATAATTACTGCATCCGCTTTAGCGATTTCTTCGGCAGTTAAGCGATTTTTAATGCCTTCAGAACCATTGGTTTCAACTTTAATTGCCACGCCCATTTCTTTAGCTTTTTGTTTTAAAGCATCTTCTGCCATATAAGTGTGGGCGATTCCAGTTGGGCAGGCGGTTACGGCAACAATATATTTTTGATTTTCGCTAACAACTGCTTCTGATTCTGTTGCTTGAGCTTTTTCTAATTCAGCTTCATTAAATAAGGCTTGAACTTCTTCAGGAGTTTTTACTAATTTTAATTTGGCAACGAAATTAGCATTAACTAGCTGACGAGATAGTGCTGCTAAAGCTTGCAAGTGAGTGTCGTTAGCCCCTTCTGGAGCAGCAATCATAAAGAATAAATACGTGGGTTGACCATCTAAAGCATCATAATCAACACCTTTAGCACTTTTGGCAAAAAGCACCGTTGCTTCTTTAACAGCAGCATTCTTAGCATGAGGCATAGCGATGCCATCACCTAAACCGGTTGAAGTTTGCGCTTCACGAGCTAAAATCCCCGCTTTATAAGTATCAATATCAGAAATTCTACCCGCTGCATACATTTTTGCCACCATTTCATCAATGGCTCCTTGCTTATCAGTCGCTTGCAAGTCCATAATCATCGCATCTTTAACTAATAAATCAGTAATTTTCATTTTATTTTCCTCCTTTTTTCATTAAAGTTTAGTAATTTCAACTTTTGGTAATAATTCTTCGATAAAAGTAGCCGTGGCTAAATCGTCAGAAAAGGCGGTAGCACTACCACAGGCTACGCCCCAGCGAAAAGCTTCGACTGGATTTTGATTAAGGGAATAGCTACCAATAAATCCGGCAATCATTGAATCGCCAGCACCCACGGAATTTTTAACGGTTCCTTTTAACACATTCGCTTGATAAGTTCCGTTTGGGGTAAAAAGCAATGCGCCATCACCAGCCATTGAAATAATGGCATTTTGCGCGCCAGCTTTTAATAATTTTTGACCATAAGGAATAATGTCAGCAATCGTTGTTAAAGTTGTTTGATATAATTCGGCTAACTCCTGAGTGTTCGGTTTAATTAATAAAGGTTGTGAGGGGAGAACCGCCTGCAAATCTTTACCCGTAGTATCAATGACAAAGGTAGCTTGCTTTTCTTTAATGATTTCAATTAAGCTTTGATAAAAAAATTGCGGTAAACTACTTGGATAACTGCCTGATAAAACGACAATATCGTCTTTAGTAATTTTAGCTAAGCTAGCTTTTAAATTTTGAATTTCAGCTTCAGAAATAGTTGGGCCTAAACCATTTATTTCCGTTTCAGCTGCTGATTTCAATTTAATATTAATGCGAGTGTCGGCTTGAACTTTTGTAAAGTCAGTATTGATTTTTTCTTGAACTAACCAATCATGAATGAAATCACCAGTAAAGCCGCCTAAAAAACCTAGAGCGGTTGAAGCAATCCCCATTCTACTTAAAATTCGCGAAACGTTAATACCTTTTCCGCCAGGTAATTTGAAATCTTTTTCCATGCGATTGAGTTCCCCTAATTGCAAATCTTTCACATGAACAATAAAGTCAATCGAAGGATTTAGGGTTAAGGTATAAATCATTTATTTTCCTCCTTCCACTGAATTAGCTTCTTTAATTGTAGTAGTGGCTGCAAAAGTTGCTAAATATTCTGGTGGACAATAGTCTGTTAAAATAGTCGCTGACTCTAAATCTAAAACTTTAGTAAAGGTAATGGTATTAAATTTAGTGGCATCAATTAAAACATAAGATTTTTTAGAAGCTTCCATAGCTTCCCGTTTCACAGCAGCTTCTTCAGGGTCAGGGGTACTAAAGCCAAATTGACTATCAGCGCCGTTCATGCCTAAAAAAGCTTTATTAAAGCGTAGTTGTTTTAACTGTTGAATGGCAGTTGTACCTAAAACTGCATCCGTTGTTAACTTAATATTGCCACCTAAAATCATAGTGGGGATGTTCAAATTGACTAATTGAGCGGCGTGGCCAACAGAATTAGTAACAACCGTAATTTGTTTTCCTTGTAGCAAGGGAATCATTTCTAGCGTGGTTGAGCCAGCATCTAAGTAGATGACATCACCTTCATGAATTTCTGCGACGGCTAGTTGAGCGATTTTTTTCTTCTCTTGACTGTTTTTGGAAGATTTATCTTGCATATTTAGTTCAAAAGCTAGTTTTTGATTGATTTTAGCACCACCATGAACACGTTCCAGTAAACCTTCATTCTCTAATTCTTGTAAATCTCTACGAATAGTGGACTCTGAAGCATCTAGTTGCTGCATTAAATCTTGAGTTTTAACGATTGTCTGTGTTGTTAAAAGTTGTAAAATTCTTTCACGACGTTCCTCTGTAAGCATTTGCACCGCCTCCTCATAAAGTATCATAGCATGATTTACTTTATAAATCAACAAAAAACGGTAGAAAACGTCCAAAAACATTCGCTTGTTGATTTTACATCATTCAAAAACATTTTTTTGAGTGGGGTGTTTTTTTAGAACATAAGTTTTGCTATGACCTTTAATTATTGTAGCAATCTTGCTATAATAGAAAAGATTGAAAAGAAGAAAGGACGTTTTTCATGGCTTCCACACAAGAATTGTTGCAAGGAATGAATCCGCGCCAAAAAGATGCGGTTTTACATACAGAAGGACCATTACTTTTAATGGCTGGCGCTGGTAGTGGTAAGACACGGGTCTTAACTCACCGAATTGCTTTTTTAATAGAAGAAAAAGAAATTAATCCCTGGAATATTTTAGCGATTACTTTTACTAATAAAGCTGCCAAAGAAATGAAAGAGCGGGTGAATCGCATCTTGAGTCATGGTGGCGAAGATGTTTGGGTATCAACTTTTCACTCCATGTGCGTTAGAATTTTGCGAAGAGATGTGGATCATATTGGCTATAATCGTAATTTTACGATTGTGGATCCTTCTGAACAGCAAACTTTAATGAAACGGATTTTGAAAGAATTAAATATTGATCCGAAAAAATATGATGCTCGCAGTATTTTAGGGACAATTAGCAACGCTAAGAATAGCTTGCATACTCCGAAAGTTTTTAGTCAATTAGCTGGTAGTTATTACGATGAAGTGGTGGCGAAATGTTATACCCGCTATCAACAAGAGCTGTTAGGCAATCAAGCGATGGATTTTGACGATTTAATTATGTTAACGATTCGTTTGTTTGAAGAAAAACCGGAAGTTTTGAGTTATTATCAAAATAAATTCCGCTATATTCATGTGGATGAATATCAAGATACGAACCACGCGCAATATACTTTAGTTAATTTATTAGCAGATCGCTTTAAAAATCTTTGCGTAGTTGGGGATGCAGATCAAAGTATTTATGGCTGGCGTGGCGCAGATATGCAAAATATTTTAGATTTTGAAAAAGATTATCCTGAGGCTGCCGTAATTTTGTTAGAGCAAAATTATCGCTCAACCCAAAATATTTTAAAAGCTGCCAATCAAGTAATTGAAAATAATCGTAACCGTAAGAAAAAAGATTTATGGACCGAAAATGAACCCGGGGAAAAAATCATTTATTACCGCGGGGAAGATGAACGGGATGAAACTCGCTTTATTGTTGGTCAAATTCAAAAAGAAATGCAAGAAAATCAACGAGGGTACGGTGATTTTGCGGTATTATATCGTACCAATGCGCAGTCACGGGTGATTGAAGAAACTTTACTGAAAGCTAATATGCCTTATAAGATGGTAGGAGGCCACAAATTCTATGATCGTAAAGAAATTAAGGATATTTTGGCTTATTTAACGATTATGGCAAACCCGCAAGACTCTTTGAGTTTTGAAAGAATTATCAATGTACCTAAACGGGGAATCGGACCAAGTTCCGTTGAAAAGTTACGTAATTTTGCCGAATTTCAAGATTATTCTTTATTAGAAGCAGCCGGGCAAAGTTTACTAGCGAATATTAGCGGTAAAGCGGGGCGAGAATTAGCTGGTTTTTATGAAATGATTCAACAAATCACTAAAATGATTCCTTATTTATCCATGACTGAATTAGTTGAAGAAACTTTAGAGCGCAGTGGTTATCGAGCTGAATTAGTTTTGCAAAATAATTTAGAATCCCAAACTCGTTTAGAAAACTTAGAAGAGTTTTTATCAGTGACGAAAGAATTTGATAAACAATTTGAAGCACAAAAAGAAGCCGATGCTGAAATAACCGATGAAAATAAACTGACGACCTTTTTAACAGATTTAGCGCTAGTTTCTGATTTAGATACTTTAGAAGAAGAAACATCCCAAGTTACTTTAATGACTTTACATGCTGCTAAAGGCCTTGAGTTTCCGATTGTTTTCTTGATTGGTATGGAGAATGGTGTTTTCCCACTTTCACGAGCGATGTTAGAAGAAAGCGAATTGGAAGAAGAACGCCGTTTAGCGTATGTGGGGATCACCCGTGCGGAAGAAAAGTTATACTTAACCAATGCTTATAGCCGGACTTTATATGGTCGTACCCAGTATAATCGGCCTTCCCGCTTTATTGATGAAATTGATGAGGACTTGTTAGAAAACTTCGGTCAAGCTTTTACAACAACTGCGCCGGCACAAACCTTTAATCCACGAGTCTTTAAAGAAAACAATGTTGCAAAAACAACTAGTTTTGCTACGCCTGCTAAACCAGCAACGACAAGTAAGATAGCCACGGGTGGCGAAAATGCTGATTGGCAAGTCGGTAGTAAAGTGAAGCATAAAAAGTGGGGAATCGGCACGGTTGTGCGGCTTGGTGGCACAGCTAAAGATATCGAATTAGATATTGCTTTTCCGGAACAAGGTATTAAGCGAGTTTTAGCTGCTTTTGCACCAATTGAAAAAATATAAAAAAGTGAGGTTTGCATGACTATGGTAGAAAAAAATGTAGCTGCAAAGCGTATCGCAGAATTACAGACTTTACTGAAAAAATATGCTCATGAATATTATGTTCTTGATCAACCAACGATTGCGGACTTTGAATACGATCAGTTATATCAAGAATTAGAAAATTTAGAAGCAGAATATCCGGCATTTATTACCGAAGATTCACCAACACAACGAGTGGGAGGCAAGGTTTTAGCCGGCTTTGAAAAAGTAACTCATGAAGTCCCTTTGTATAGTTTAAATGATGTTTTTAATAAAGAAGAACTTTTGGCCTTTAATCAACGAGTTGAAAAAGCTTTGGAGCGCCAAGTTTCTTATATTTGTGAATTGAAAATTGATGGCTTATCCATTTCTTTAAAATATCTTGACGGAAAATTTGTGCAAGGAGCGACTCGTGGCGATGGTTCGGTGGGCGAAAACATTACGGAAAATTTGAAAACCGTACAATCCATTCCCTTAACTTTAACAGAAGCGATCTCTTTAGAAGTTCGTGGCGAATGTTATATGCCGAAAGCTTCTTTTGCTAAGTTAAATCAAGAGCGAGAAGAAACTGGTCAAGAAGTTTTTGCCAATCCCCGTAATGCAGCTGCTGGCAGTTTGCGGCAACTAGACACTAAAGTGGTTGCTAGCCGAAATTTAAGTACTTTTTTATATACGGTGGCTGATTTCGGTCCTTTAACAGCTGCGACACAAGACGAGGCTTTGCAAGAATTAGCTAAATTAGGTTTTCGGGTTAATCAAGAACGCAAATTGTGTCAAGATATTGAAGAAGTTTGGCAATATATTGAAGAATTTCATGATAAACGTAGTCAATTACCTTATGAAATTGACGGAATAGTGGTTAAAGTCAATGAATTTGCCTTACAAGAAGAACTTGGCTTTACTGTTAAAGCACCGAGATGGGCAGCGGCTTATAAATTTCCGCCAGAAGAAGCGGAAACGACGATTCTTGATATTGAGTGGACGATTGGTCGAACTGGCGTTGTAACGCCAACAGCCGTGATGGAACCTGTACAAGTAGCCGGAACGACGGTGGGGCGTGCTAGTTTGCATAATGTGGATTATATTCGCACAAAAGATATTCGCTTAAATGATGCGGTAATCATTTATAAAGCCGGCGATATTATTCCAGAAGTTTCCCACGTTTTAGTGGATAAACGTCAGCCGGATAGTCAACCTTACGAAATGCCTAAACATTGTCCAGTATGTGAAAGTGAATTGGTTCATTTAGAAGACGAAGTGGCTTTACGCTGCATCAATCCTAAATGTCCAGCTTTATTAAAAGAAGGACTAAGTCATTTTGTTTCTCGTAATGCTATGAACATTGATGGCTTAGGACCACGAGTGATTGCGCAAATGTACGATACAGGTTTAGTTAAAGATGTTGCTGATTTATATAAATTGACCGAAGAACAATTGTTAACGCTGGATAAAATCAAAGAAAAATCGGCGGATAATATTTTAAAAGCAATTGCTGCTAGTAAAGATAATTCTTTAGAGCGTTTGTTGTTCGGTTTAGGAATCCGCCATATCGGCGCTAAAGTTGCTCAAATTTTAGCGGAATATTTTGGTGATTTAATGACTTTAAGCCAAGCGACAGTGGAAGAAATTGCTGGTATTGCAGGCTTAGGTGAAACAATCGCCAATAGCGTAGCGACTTATTTTGCTAACGAAGAAGTTCATCAGCTACTGAATGAATTACAGGTGGTGGGCCTTAATCTTGAATATAAAGGTTTGCGAAGTAGTGACTTAGCTGAAATAGAATCACCATTTAAAGAAAAAACGGTCGTTCTTACGGGGACGTTAACCCAATATAAACGTCCAGATGCCAAAGCTGCTATTGAAAGCCTTGGTGGCAAAGTAACTGGTAGTGTTTCTAAAAAGACTGATTTAGTTATCGCTGGAGCAGAAGCAGGTAGCAAGCGCACCAAAGCAGAAAGTTTAGGGATTGAAATTTGGTCCGAAGAACAAATGATTGCGGCGATTGAAGCAAGTACACCAGCTTAGTTGACAGTAAAATAAGTAGCAAAGAGCTTAATTAGTAACATCGTCATGAGATAAAAATATAATTTTATAAAAAAACCGGAAAAATTCCCTGAATTATTACAGAAAAACTAGAAAAATATGATAAAATAGGGAGAAATAAATTTTAATGGTTGAATAACAGCAAAAGTTAAAATAGAAAAGGAGTCAAAGTGAATGGCAATTAGCGAAGAACAAGTTAAACACGTAGCTAAATTAGCAAAACTTTCTTTTAGCCAAGATGAATTGCATGGTTTTACTGAGCAATTAGGCAAAATTATTGATATGGTTGAATTATTAGAAGAGGTAGATACCGAAGGCGTGCCTTTTACTTCTAATGTTGCGCAAGCAATTAATGTGATGCGGGAAGATGTAGCTGCTGACGGTTGGAATCGCGATGAATTAATGCGCAACGTTCCTGAATCAGAAGATGGTTATATTAAAGTACCAGCAATTATTGATAACGGGGAGGCTGGTGCATAATGGAAAAATTATATGATAAGTCTTTAGTTGAATTACACAATTTATTAGTTTCTAAAGAAGTAACTTCTCAAGATGTAACTGCAGCGACTTTAGCACGAATTAAAGAAACTGAACCAGAAGTTGACGCTTTTATCACAGTTTGTGAAGATAAAGCTATGGAACTTGCTAAAAACATGGATGCTAAAGGCATTGATGAAGCCAACGTTTTAGCTGGTTTACCAATTGGTATTAAAGATAATATTGTAACTAAAGATATTTTAACTACCGCAGCTTCTAAAATTTTATATAACTTTAATCCTGTTTATGATGCAACAGTTATGGATAAAGTGTACCAAGCAGATATGATTCCAATTGGTAAATTAAACATGGATGAATTTGCCATGGGAGGAAGTACCGAAACTTCTTATTTCAAGAAAACTAAAAATGCTTGGGATTATAGTAAAGTTCCTGGCGGTTCTTCTGGTGGTTCAGCTGCAGCTGTGGCCGCTGGTCAAATTCCAGTTTCATTAGGAACAGATACTGGTGGTAGTATTCGTCAACCTGCAGCTTTTAACGGGATTGTCGGTATGAAACCAACTTATGGTCGGGTTTCTCGTTTTGGCTTAATCGCTTTTGGTTCTTCTTTGGATCAAATTGGCCCGTTAACTCGTACTGTTACTGATAATGCGTTAACTTTAAATGCAATCAGTGGTTATGATGCTAAAGACGGCACTTCTGCTGGTGAAACTGTACCAGATTTTACTGCTGGTTTAACTGGTGAAATTAAAGGCATGAAGATTGCTTTACCTAAAGAATATTTAGGAGAAGGCGTTCATGCAGATGTTAAAGCAGCTGTCTTAAAAGCGGCAGAAACTTTCAAAGCTTTAGGGGCAACAGTGGAAGAAGTTAGTTTACCACATTCAAAATATGGGGTAGCTGTTTATTATATCATCGCTTCTTCTGAAGCAAGCTCAAACTTACAACGTTTTGACGGTATTCGTTATGGCTATCGTTCTGAAAATGTTAAAAATCTTGAAGATGTTTACGTAAACTCTCGTAGTGAAGGCTTTGGCTTAGAAGTGAAACGCCGGATTATGTTAGGGACGTTCTCTTTAAGTGCCGGCTACTATGATGCTTACTTTAAAAAAGCCGGTCAAGTACGGACTTTAATTATGGAAGATTTCCAAAAAGTCTTTGCGGATTATGATTTGATTATTGGGCCTGCTTCACCAACGGTTGCTTTTGGTATCGGTGAAAATATCAATGATCCGATTTCGATGTATATGAGTGATCTTTTAACCATTCCAGTTAACTTAGCTGGTTTGCCAGGAATGTCAATTCCAGCTGGTTTTTCTGAAGGCTTACCGGTGGGTTTACAATTGATTGGTAAACACTTTGATGAAGCAACAATGTATCAAGCTGCTTATGCTTTTGAACAAGCAACAGATTTCCATAAACAAAAACCTGTGATTTTAGGAGGGAATGCCTAATGAATTTTGAAACAGTCATTGGATTGGAAGTCCATGTAGAATTAAAAACTAATTCAAAAATCTTTTCACCAGCGCCAGCTCATTTTGGTGCAGAACCTAATAGCAACACCAACGTCATTGACTGGGGCTACCCAGGTGTTTTACCCGTAATGAATAAAGCAGCCATTGAATTTGGTATGCGGGCAGCGTTAGCTTTAAATTGTGAAATTTCTAAAGATACACATTTTGACCGTAAAAACTATTTTTATCCTGATAATCCCAAAGCTTATCAAATTTCTCAGTTTGATCAACCGATTGGTCATGATGGCTGGATTGAAATTGAAGTAGAAGGTAAGAAAAAGAAAATCCGCATTGAACGGGTGCATTTAGAAGAAGATGCTGGTAAAAATATGCATGGTATCGGTGGTTATTCTTATGTGGATTTAAACCGTCAAGGTACACCGTTAATCGAAATCGTATCAGAAGCTGATATGCGTTCCCCTGAAGAAGCTTATGCTTATTTAGAAGCTTTACGCTCAATCGTACAATTTACGGATGTTAGTGATGTGAAAATGGAAGAAGGTTCCATGCGTTGTGATGCCAATATTTCTTTACGTCCTTATGGTCAAGAAGAATTTGGTACTAAAACTGAACTGAAAAACTTAAACTCAATGACTTTTGTCAAAAAAGGTTTAGCTTTTGAAGAAATTCGCCAAGCGAAAGTTTTACTTTCTGGTGGTGTAATAGAACAAGAAACTCGCCGTTTTGATGAAACAACTAACAAAACTATTTTGATGCGGGTTAAAGAAGGCTCTAGTGATTATCGTTATTTCCCAGAGCCAGATATTCCCAAATTTGTAATTGCAGATGAGTGGATTGAAAAGGTTCGTGCTAGCTTACCAGAAATGCCGGCTTCACGTCGTCAACGTTATATTAACGAACTTGGTTTGCCTGAATATGATGCAATGGTGCTAACTTTAACTAAACAAATGTCAGATTTCTTTGAAGATACTTTAAAAGCTGGCGCCGATGCAAAACAAGCTTCTAACTGGTTAATGGGTGAAGTTTCCGCTTATTTAAACAGTGAAAAATTAGCCCTAGAAGAAACAAAATTAACACCGCAAAACTTAGCTGAAATGATTGCTTTAATTGAAGATGGTACAATTAGTTCTAAAATGGCGAAAAAAGTCTTTAAAGAATTAATCGAAAATGGCGGAGCTGCTAAAGAAGTAGTTGAAGCCAAAGGTTTAGTTCAATTATCTGACCCAGCACAATTGCTACCAATTATTAATGAAATTTTAGATAACAATGAAAAATCTGTTGAAGATTTCAAAAACGGAAAGGACCGGGCGGTTGGTTTCTTAGTAGGCCAGATTATGAAAGCCACTAAAGGCCAAGCCAATCCAGGCATTGTTAATAAATTACTAAAAGAAGAGTTAGCAAAAAGATAAGAGGGACAGTAATGAAGAAAGCACGTGTCATTTATAATCCAACTTCTGGTAAAGAATTGTTGAAAAAGAATTTAGCAGATATTTTGTTGGCTTTAGAGGAAGCTGGCTTTGAAGCGAGTGCTTATGCTACTACGCCAGAGGAAAACTCAGCTAGAAATGAAGCTACGCGAGCTGCTAAAGCTGGTTTTGATTTAATAGTTGCAGCCGGTGGTGACGGAACAATTAATGAAGTCGTTAATGGGATTGCACCCTTAGAGAAGCGTCCTAAAATGGCGGTCATTCCAGCGGGGACAACTAATGATTATGCCCGGGCCTTAAAAATTCCGCGCAATAATATTAAAGCAGCTGCTGAAGTCATTAAAAAACAGCAAACCGTTCGCATGGATATCGGTAAAGCCAATGAAAATTATTTTATCAATATTGGAGCAGGTGGCTATTTAACTGAATTAACCTATGAAGTTCCGTCTGAATTGAAAAGTATTTTTGGTTACTTAGCTTATTTAGTTAAGGGAGCAGAAATGTTGCCACGAGTGAAGCCAATTAAAATGTATTTAAAATACGATGATGGCGAATATGATGGCGATGCTTCTATGTTTTTCGTTGGGTTAACTAATTCAGTGGGTGGTTTTGAACAAATTGTGCCAGATGCTAAATTGGATGATGGTAAATTTTCATTGATTATCGTTAAAACCGCTAATATTTTTGAAATTGCTCATTTGATTGCTTTAATGATTAATGGCGGCAAACATGTGAAAGACCCGCGGATTATTTATACGAAAACAACCAAGCTTTTTGCCAAAACTTATGATAACAAAAAGCCAATGATGATTAATTTAGATGGCGAATATGGTGGCAATGCACCGATGAATTTTGAAAATTTGCAACAGCATATTGAATTTTTTGCTAATACTGATGCGATTCCTGATGAAGCAATCACTGGAATTGACGAGCAAGAAAATAGCTATGAAGAAGCCAGTAAAGAGTTTGTCAAAGAAGTGGAACGCTTAGCTTACGAAGATATTGATGGTGATGGCAAAGTTTCATAAAGGGGTATTCTTTCCCAGAAACTTAAACAAAATTTTTATAATTTGCAAATGGGACTAAGGTACTATTGCCTTAGTCCCATAATTTCGGTAGAATGTAAACAAAAGGATTCACATTTTGTTGCTGGGGGATAAGTAGTTGAAATCTATTTTTATTTTGTTAACACGGTCAGATACTTATATTTCTAAAATGATTTATTTAGCGACTGCCGATAAATATACGCACGCATCAATTTCTTTTGATAAGAATTTAGGTTCTTTATATAGCTTTTCACGAAAAAAAGTTGATTACCCATTACCAGCTGGGTTAATTAAGGAAAATTTGTTAAAAGGCTACTATGAAAAATGTACGGCGATGCCCTGTGCTTTATATGAAATCAAAGTGCCAAAGAAAAAGTATCATCAAGCGAAACGTGAAGTAGAAAAGATGTATCATAATGAAGAAATGTATCGTTATAGTATTATTGGCTTAATTTTATGTAAATTCGGCTTTGCTTTTCCAAGAAAAACCCATTATTTTTGTTCACAATTCGTTAGTGAAATTTTACAAAAAAATGAAATTCTTGATTTGCCAAAAGAGCCATCTTTAATGCGTCCATCTGATTATATGAGTGTTCCTGAGTTAACTTGTCTGTTTGAAGGAACTTTAGATGAATTACTATTTGAAAAGCAATTAGCTTTAATGGTAGAAGAACAAAAAATGTTTTCAATGGATATTTTAGCGAAATAAAGCAACAAAACTCAGTTAACTTTTGCAATTATCGCAAAAGCTAACTGAGTTTTTATTATTAAAGTGAAGAAGAAATTCATGGCAGAAAATGTCGCTATAATTTTATTCTTGCACTTTAGTCGAGAGCAATAAAGAGCTATCTTCGCTTTTTTTCTACAAATTAGCGAATTTTTCTAATAAGCGAATCATTTGGCAGGTAAAACCATATTCATTATCATACCAAGAAACGGTTTTTACTAATTGGTAATCGCCGGCGGTAGTAATTTCGGTTTGAGTAGGATCGAAAATAGAACCGTAAGTTGAACCAATTACATCACTAGATACGATTTGACGATCATCATAACCAAAGGAAGGATTGTCAATCGTATGTTTTTTCATGGCTTCATTGACTTCATCAACCGTTACTTTTTTCTTCAAAATAGAAACTAATTCGGTTAAAGAACCGTCAACTACCGGTACCCGTTGTGCATGACCTTGTAATTTACCATTTAATTCAGGAATTACTAAGCCGATTGCTTTGGCAGCACCAGTTGAATGAGGAATAATATTATCAGCCGCTGAACGTGCAGCTCGTAAATTACCACCCCGCACAGGTCCATCTAATAACATTTGGGTAGAAGTATAAGCGTGAACAGTTGTCATGGTTCCCACTTCAATTCCAAATTCATTATTTAAGAAATAAGCCATTGGCGCTAAGCAATTAGTGGTACAAGAACCGGCTGAAATAATTTTGTCATCAGCAGTAATCGTATCACAGTTGACATTATAAACGATGGTTTTCATTGCACCAGCCGGAGCTGAAATCACCACTTTTTTAACGCCAGCGGCTAAGTGGGCTTGGGCTTTTTCTTCGGAAGTATAAAAACCAGTACACTCTAAGACGATATCAACGCCGTTTTCTTTTACCCAAGGAATTTTACTGGCATCAGCTTCTGCATAAACGCGAGTCTTTTTGCCATCAACCATAATGGCGTCCTCAGTAGCTGTTACGTTTCCGGGATAGTTGCCATGAGTAGAATCAAATTGCAGCAATTGCGCTAAAACAGTCGGGCTTGTTAAATCATTAATCGCCACCACTTCAATATCATCAGAAACTTCTTTAATTCGGCGAAAGGCTAAGCGACCAATTCGACCAAATCCATTAATACCAACTTTTACTGTCATAAAAAATTCCTCCTATAGTAAGTGGCTAATTGCAAAATTAAAATAAATCTTACGCTAGCAACTTTAATTACATATAATCAATGCAGGCTCTCGCGAAAAGCACTACAGTTTGAAAAGAAAAATTTTTCCCTATAGGCTAAGTTTGCTCGCGATCCGTTTTTTTGTCAAAAGATAAGCTTTACTAAATTTCTCATAAATAAAATGACGGAATTAACAAATATAAGTTTAGACATATCACAAGAAAAGAACTTTCCTTAAAGATAAGTGAGATTTTATTGCTGAAATCATGGACAAATTGCAAGCTGACCGTTAAAATAAAGTGGGCTTTTGTATTTTGTGGAGATTCAGAAGATAGAAATTATTGAATGGAGGACGTTTAAATGTCCATGTTTTTAGATCAAGTTACAATTGATGTTAAGGCAGGCAAAGGTGGCGATGGAATGGTTGCCTTTCGCCGTGAAAAATATGTTCCAGATGGCGGACCCGCTGGTGGCGATGGGGGCCGCGGTGGTGATGTTGTCTTTGTAGTAGATGAAGGTTTGCGGACTTTGTTAGATTTTCGTTTTAATCGTCATTTTAAAGCACAACCAGGTGAAAATGGCATGAGTAAAGGGATGCACGGGCGCGGTTCTGACAGTTTATTTGTTAAAGTTCCTGCCGGTACCACTGTTCGCGATGCAGAAACTGGTGCTTTAATCGGTGATTTAGTTGAAAATGGTCAAAGTTTAGTTGTTGCTCATGGTGGTCGTGGCGGTCGTGGAAATACTCGCTTTGCTTCACCAAGAAACCCTGCACCAGAAATTGCTGAAAATGGTGAACCTGGTCAAGAGCGAAAATTAGAGTTAGAGTTAAAAGTTTTAGCTGATGTTGGTTTAGTTGGCTTTCCTTCAGTGGGAAAATCAACGATTCTTTCTGTTATTTCAGCTGCCCGTCCTAAAATTGGCGCTTATCATTTCACGACTTTAGTTCCTAATTTAGGAATGGTAAATACCAGTGATGGCCGCAGTTTTGTAGCCGCTGATTTACCAGGCTTAATTGAAGGAGCTTCTCAAGGAGTAGGTTTAGGCACGCAATTTTTACGTCATATTGAGCGGACACGGGTTATTTTACATGTCATTGATATGAGTGGCATGGAAGGTCGTGATCCTTATGATGATTATTTGGCAATTAATAAGGAATTAGCTGAACATAACTTACGTTTGTTAGAACGACCACAAATTATTGTTGCTAATAAAATGGATATGCCTGATGCAGAAGAAAATCTAGTTTTATTTAAAGAAAAAATTGTTGCTGAAAAAATGGATGAATTTGCAGATGATATACCGATTTTTGCAATTTCTGGGGTTACTCGTAAAGGAATTGACAATTTATTGAATGCTGCTGCTGATTTATTGGAAACTACACCAGAATTTCCAATATATGATGAAGAAATTGAAGAAGATGTGGTTAATTATGGCTACCAAGCAGAAGATGCTGGTTTTGTCATTGATCGGGAAGCCGATGCTTCTTGGACTCTTTCTGGTGAAAAACTTGAAAAATTATTCCAAATGACTAATTTTGACCATGATGAAACTGTAATGCGTTTTGCGCGGCAGTTGCGGGGCATGGGCGTTGATGAAGCTTTACGGGCTCGTGGCGCTAAAGACGGCGATATTGTTAGAATTGGTAATTTTGAGTTTGAATTCGTTGAGTAAATGATTAATTTTTGAAAGAAATATGAATTTTTTCGGAAAAAGTCCTCCTAAGGTTACTTAGGAGGGCTTTTTTAAGTTTCATTTAAGCTGCGTTAGCTATTTTATAACTACTTTATAGAATAGGATGAAATAAATTATGGTGAAATTAAAAAAAGTTTTTCAACGGAAAGAGAATAAATATGGGTTATCTTTTGAAACTTATGACTTATTGATAAAAGCAATTCAACCATATATGTCAGAAGATAAATATGGTCTACATACTATATTGTCTTTGTATTATGATACGGAAGATTATCAATTAATTCGTCATTCAATGGAGAAACCACGCTACAAAGAAAAATTTCGCTTGCGTAGTTATGGTGTACCTAATGAAAATTCTCAAGTATTTTTAGAGTTGAAGAAAAAAATTCAGGGAGTGGTTTATAAAAGACGCTTAGCTTTAAATTATCAACAAGCTCAAAATTATCATCAAAACTTTCAAACATATCCTTTAATTACGGGCAAAGAAAAGCAGATTCAAGAGGAAATTGATTGGGTGCTCGCTCGCTACCAACTAAAACCTAGCGTACTAATCGCTTATGATCGCTGTGCGTTTCATTTAATTGACGATGAAGAATCGGATTTTCGGATTACCTTTGATGCCAATATTCGTTATCGCAAAGAAGAGTTGGATTTACTTAAAGGCTGCCAAGGAAAATTAGTGGCACCAGAAATTGCGATTTTAATGGAGGTCAAGGCGATGGGCGCTTATCCAGTTTGGTTTACGCAAATACTCTCCCAATTAAACATTCACAAAATATCATTTTCTAAATATGCCCAAACTTATCAGCGCTATATCTATCCTAAAGAAAGTAAAAGTGTAATAAAGCAAGAAGAAAAGTTAATTATTACCCAAGAAAAAGCAAAACTATCTCAAGTGATTTAGTTTAAGTTTTAAATAAAAATATATCAGTAGAAATGGAGTTTTAAAATGTTAACTAGTTTATTATTTGATGCCAGCGGAAATAGTGTGGCGGTTACTTTAAGAAGTTTAATTCTTTGTACGGCAACAACGATTATTTTAGGGATTTTAGTAGCTTTGGTTCATATGTATCGTAATATTTATTCCAAAAATTTTGTAGTGACCTTAGCGGTGATGCCGGTTTTAGTGCAGTTGGTGATTATGTTAGTCAATGGTAATTTAGGTACCGGCATGGCGGTTTTAGGTGCTTTTAGCTTGGTGCGTTTTCGTTCTGTAGCAGGTGGCTCAAGAGAAATTACTTCAATTTTTTGGTCAATGGGGATTGGTTTAGCGACAGGCATGGGTTATGTTGGCTATATTATCTTATTTTCTGGAATTGTAGCGGGTTTTAATCTTTTATTGAATGGTTCTCATTTTGGTGAAAAGCAAAAAGTTGCGGAAAGAGAATTACGAATTTCGATTCCAGAAGATTTAGATTATCCAGGCTTATTTGATGATTTATTTACTGAATATACTTATCAAGCAACTTGTGAATCGGTACGCACCACAACTATGGGTTCTCTTTATGAATTACGCTATTTAGTCAAATTGAAAGATATTCAAAAAGAAAAAATGTTAATTGACGCCATCCGCGTTAGAAACGGCAATTTACCAATTATCTCTGGTAAAGTAGCAAAAAATAAAGATGAATTATAGAATTGAGGAGGATAGCTATGAAAAAACACAAATTTTTAATGAGTTTAGTCGCAATAACATTAACTGCTTGTAGCCAATCAGCAGAGGTCACCACAGATAGCACCACAGAAGCGACAGAAACTTCGGAAACTGCGAGTTTGTCAACTGCTACAAGCTTAACTAAAACAGCCGGGCGCTATGGTAGCTATCAAACAAGCGATTTTGATAGCTCTTATGACGAAGCCACAGCAACTAAGATTCAGTTGCAAGAAACTTCAGCAGAAATCACAGGAAGTGGTGCCAGTGAAGCAGACGGCATTATTACCATTGACAGCGGGGGAACTTACCTTATTAGTGGCAGCTATCAAGGGATGATTCAAGTTTCAGCAGATAAAGATTTAGATAAAGTTCAAATTGTTTTGAAAGATGCGACAATTACCAATGATGATTTTCCCGCAATTTATGTGGAACAAGCAGAACAAGTGATGGTGACTTTAGCTGAAGGCAGTGTCAATACCTTAACTGATGGTGAAAATTATAATTTTGCTACTACTGAGGAAGACGAACCTGATGCTACTCTTTACAGTAAAGATGATTTAACAATTAATGGTAGCGGAAAATTAATTGTAAATGCCAATTATAACAATGGTATTCGCGGCAAAGATGATTTGGTGATTACAGGTGGTATTTTTGAAATAAAGGCAACCAACAACGGCATTAAAGGGAAAGATTCTTTATCAATTGCGGAGGGAAGCTTTACAATTGAAGCAGCTGGCGATGGGATTCAAGTCAATGGAACAGAAGCTGAAACTGGTTGGTTGGCTTTGGATGGTGGCGAGTTTACCATTCAAGCCGGAAATGACGGTATCCAAGCTGAAAGCCAATTTGCTGCATCAGCTGGCAAAGTAACGATAACGACGGTTAATGGTGCTGATAGTGAAAATTTAACAACTACGGAAAGTTATAAAGGAATTAAAGCAGGAAGTTCCTTAATTATTGATGATGGCGAGTTCGAGATTAATTCGGCAGATGATAGTTTACACAGCAACCAAGATGTTGTGATTAATGGTGGCACGCTTCAATTAGCCAGTGGTGATGATGGGGTACACGCAGACCAACAGCTATTAATAAACGATGGCGTTTTAAACGTTACTGAATCCTATGAAGGTTTAGAAGCTTCTATCATTGAAATTCAAGGCGGTAGTCTCGTTGTTCATGCGACTGATGATGGTTTAAATGCTGGTGGTGGTAGCGATGAAGAAACGACTACAGGCAACTTCGGAGCAGACAGTTTTGCAGCTGGCCCTAAAGGTGGTATGGGCGGTGGAATGACTGCTGATAGTAGTAAAAAAATTATAATTGCTGGCGGAAAAACCACTGTAGTTGTTTCTGACGGTGATGGAATTGACAGTAATGGTGATGTAGAAATGACTGATGGCTTATTAATTGTTGATGGGCCCGTTAGCGGTGGCAATGGCGTATTAGATTATAATGGTACGTTCACATTATCTGGTGGCCAGCTATTAGGTATCGGTACAGCTAATATGGCGCAAACACCTAATGAAGATTCACAACAAGCTAGTTTAGCAGTCGCTTTGGAGAATCAGCAAAAAGCTGGTGGTAGTTTAGCAATTCAGACAGATAATGACGAATGGCTTACTTACACACCACAAAATACTTTTACTTATTTAGTTCTTAGTGATAGTTCTTTTGAAATTGATAAAGAAGTCACGATTACTTATGATAAGCAAGCATTAGGAAGCTATCTTTTAACAGATAACGTAACAACATCAGGGAATCTTTCTATGGTGGCAGGTGGTGGTGGTCATCCTAGCGGGGAACGGCCGACTAATCCACCAAACAGAAATCCTGAAGAGGATTTGCAAGCAGAACCACCCGCATAATCTAAAATTGATAAACTTAGTTAGCTTGATTAAAAATTGAGCTAACTGAGTTTTTTTATTATTGACTTTAGTCAGTTGAGTGAGTGAAACGAGCGAAACAGAAAACCACCTGCTATGCGGGTGGAAAACAAAAGGTTATACCAAAAAGTCCCTTCAATCGTTAAAATATAGTTGTTCAGGCCATATTGAAAACGAGAGGAAGGGATAAAAATGGCTAATAAAACAAATAGTTTAGCCCATACAAAGTGGATGTGTAAATACCACATTGTATTTACACCAAAGTATAGAAGAAAAATCATTTACAATCAATACCGAGCAACTATTCAAGAGATAATAAAGAGATTATGCAAATATAAAGGTGTTGAGATAATAGAAGGACATATGATGCCCGATCATGTTCATCTGTTGTTGAGTATACCACCGAAGATGAGCATATCAAGTTTTATGGGATATCTAAAAGGAAAAAGTGCATTGATGATATTCGATAAGCATGCAAATTTGAAATATAAGTTCGGAAATCGACATTTTTGGGCAGAAGGATATTATGTAAGTACAGTAGGATTGAATGAGGCGACCATCAAGAAGTACATTCAAGAACAAGAAAAACATGATATAGCATTAGATAAATTGAGTGTCAGAGAATATGACGACCCTTTTAAGGGTTAGAGAGTGATACAGCCACCTCTTGAGAGGTGGGCAAAAGAGGCAAAGCCAGCGTCTTTAGGCGCTGGCCGGTTTTAGGGGCTTATAGCCCCAGAGCAAACCACCCTTTTGAAGGGTGGTGCTGATTAATAACGATTGCCCGCACGGGACATTTTTTGGCGGCATGCTTAAGTTTTGCTTGATTTTCAAGAGGAAAATTCATTGTTTTAGCTGTTTGATTTGTAGTAAAAAGCACTAAGCCTTCATCAGTATAATCAAAAATAGCAGGAGCAATCACTTGGCATAAGCCACAAGCAATACATTTTTCTGGGATAATTTGGCAGTTAATCATTATTTTTTTGACAAAGTTTCTTTTTTCTAAAAAGAGTAAAAAAATTCAAACTTTTGTCATCCTTTCTGTTATCAAAATAAGGTATAATTAAATTGTTGCAACGCAACATTTTATAAAAATGGGAGAGAGCTAATGGATAAATTCATTTTAACTTTGTTTTCTGAAGAGAGCAAGCTGAAAGAACGTTCTTTTTATCATGTTTTAAAAGGTAAACGCTCAGCTTCAAGTTTAATGGCGGCATTTTTAAATGATTATTTATCTGTCTTTGGCATGTATCCTAAATTATCGGAAGTAGCTTACCAAAAGCAATTGGCAGAATGGGTGGACCAACAATATTTATTGGTAACCGCTGAGGGTTATCTGTTAACTGTAAAAGGTGCCAAGGAAAAAGCGGCATTAACGGAGAAGCTAGCTTTAAACCATTTGAATTTTTTTCAATATGGTCGTAGTGCTACCGAAGCTTGGCAGTTAGTTAAATTTGCGGTGCAGGTAGTTTCTTATTTACAAGCAGGCCGCAATGATTATTTACCGATTGAAACGAACTTTCTTTTAGGGCAGCAACTTAAATTTTGGTTAAAAACTGAGTCAAAAATTACGGTAATCAAGAAGTTCCCTCAAGAGTTATCGCAAATCTTTAAGCAAATGCCACAAGCTGAGGCTGATTTTTTAGCGAGGCAATTTTCTGGGGTTAACAGAATTGGCAAAACTGCTTATCAATTGTTAGCTGATAGCGCTAAAGAACGACAATTTTTGCAAGAGCAACAAGCGATTCATCATTTTCTCTTTTTACTAGAGCAAATGAAGGCGTCGCTAACTTATCAGTTAGTTCAACCGATTTTGCAAAAACGCTATAACCAAAGTATGATAGCCACGAAATCGTTGATTTTAGCAGGGGATACTATTGAAACGGTTCAAAAAAAGCGGCGGTTAGCTAAAGGGACAGTTTACGATCATTTGTTAGAGTGGGCGTTGTTTGATGAAGATTTTCCTTATGAAAAATTTTTAACCTGGGAAAATACACAGCCTTTAATAACCTTAACCAAACCAATCAGAGAACTGCAATATCGAGAAGTTACTGAAATTTCCGCAGTTGATTATTTTACTTTTCGACTTTATCAAATTCAAGAAATTCGTGAGGGTGAAACTAGTGATTAATGAAGCTCAGCTATATCAAGTGTTGCAAGAAAAATTTCATTTTAGTCACTTTCGCGAAGGGCAAGAGGAGATTATTCAGCAATTGCTTAGTGGTAAAGATACGCTAGCAATTTTACCAACGGGTAAAGGCAAATCGCTATGCTATCAGCTAACTGGCTATTTATTGCCAGGGACAGTTTTGGTGGTTTCGCCTTTGATTTCTTTGATGGAAGATCAAGTCAGTCAGTTGCAAAAACTGGGTGAAAAAGCAGTTGTTGCTTTGAATAGTAATTTATCTCAGCCTGAAAAAAATTGGTTACTGCAAAATTTAGCCAGCTATAAATTTATTTTTATTAGTCCAGAAATGTTAAGGCAGCCCGCCGTTTTTAAAAAGATTCAACAGTTACAGTTAGCTTTATTTGTAGTGGATGAAGCTCATTGTTTATCAATTTGGGGCAATGATTTTCGACCAGAATATCGCCAATTAGGCGGGATTTTACAGCAGTTAAATTCACCATTACTCTTAGCATTAACCGCCACAGCGACACCGAAAGTAGCGGAGGATATTAAGCAATTATTATTTCATAAAAGTTTTCATTTAGTCAGAGAATCGGTTGAAAGACAAAATATTAGTTATTTTGTAGAAAAAACTGCTGAAAAAGAGCAACGCTTGCGGGAAATTCTTTCAACTGTAGCAGCACCAGGAATTATTTATTGCAGTACCCGTAAAAAGGTTGAAGAATTGTACCAAATTTTTTCAGGAGAATTTTCAATTGGTTATTATCATGGTGGCTTAGCTAGCGGGCAGCGGCGCCAATTACAACAGCAGTTTTTAGCGGGAGAATTAACTTGGTTATTGGCAACTAACGCTTTTGGCATGGGGATTAATAAAGGCGACATTCGCACGATTATTCATTATGATTTGCCAGAAAGCATTGAAAATTATCTGCAAGAAATTGGTCGTGCCGGTCGTGATGGCCAAGCTAGCCAAGCAATTTTATTGTACAAGCAGCATGATGAACAAGTTCATTACTATTTTCAAAAAAACTTGCGGGAAGAACGCCAGCTATTTAGCGATTTCTTGCAAGGTGAACTCAATATTGAAAAAACGGAACTTTCAGAGTTGCAGCAAAAATGGCTTGCAGAAGCTGAGGAAGTCGGTGCTGCGACTGAACTTATGCAACGCTTAAAAATTCACGAAGCAGAAAAACGCCAGCAATTATTGACAGTCTTAAATTATATTAATGAAGAAAACTGTCGCCGGGAATTTTTATTAAAGCATTTTGCTGAAAAAATAACGAAAGTTCCTGAAAAGTGTTGTGATTATCATCAAAGCCAGCTGCTATTAGCTGAAAAACCAGCCAAACCAACAAAACTTTCAACTGAAAATGAAGCTTGGCAAGTAATTTTAGAAAAAATTTTTAAAGAATAAAATAAAATTGTAATTTAGAAACCACAAATAAAAGGAATATGCTATAATGACAAGTGACAGTATTTTGGGAGGTAGAGAATAACGTGAGCAAAATGAACGATCAGAAAAAAAATAGAGCAACTGAACCTTGGGAGCAGACTATATATGACACCGAGTATGAAACAAAGTCTTCAAGGATGCAACAACGCAAGAAAAAAAGAGGTAACACTTTTTTCCTAACGTCAATGTTAATTATGCTATTTTTAATTATTGCGGTACTTTTTGTAGCTTATTATATCTTTAAGAATTCATTTAACGAGCCGAAGACTGCTGCGACATCAACAACTAGTTCATCATTAGTGGTTTCTTCTGAAACCAACCCAGCAATCGCTGATCCTTCAACCGATTCTGTGGACAATCAAGGAATCCCTGGTGAAGGTAATGGTTATTCAGATCCAATTGAAAACCAAGACCCACAAGCTGAGGATGGTTTAGAAGAAGAGGGCGAAGCAGAATACGCTGAAATTTATGCGGGCGACGGACCTTATGCTTTTGCGGAACGCAATGGTATTTCTGTAGATACTTTATATTCTTTAAATGGTATTGATGAATACTATGTACTTTTACCTGGTGAATATTTACGTATTAAATAAAAAACTTGATACAGCCTCTTTCTATAAGGAGGCTGTATCTTCTTGTAATCAATCATAAAAGAGGTCATTGAATGAAAAAAATCAGTATAGCAATTGATGGACCAGCCTCATCTGGTAAAAGTACAGTTGCCAAAATTTTAGCAAAAGATTTTAATTATATTTATCTGGATACCGGCGCAATGTATCGCGCGGTAACTTATTTAGCGATTCAAAATCAAGTTGGTTTTTCTGATGAGGAAAAATTGGCGGAATTAATTGATAACTACGAAATTTCTTTTAAACAAGCGGATGAGGGGCAGTTAGTTTTTACCAATCAAGAAGACGTGACTTTAGCGATTCGTCAGCCCGAGGTCACTAATGCAGTTTCTGAAGTATCTGCGCAAAAAATTGTGCGAGAAAAATTAGTAGAAAAACAGCAAGCCTATGGCGTTAATGGCGGCGTGGTGATGGATGGCCGTGATATTGGCACAGCCGTGTTGCCAAATGCTGAAGTGAAAATTTTCTTAATTGCTAGCGTGGAAGAACGGGCACAACGTCGTTATAAAGAAAATTTAGCTAAGGGAATTAATACGCCTTTAGAGCAGTTGCAAGCAGAGATTCAAAAGCGAGACCATTTAGATTCTACCCGAGAAATTTCACCTTTAGTGAAAGCTGAAGATGCGATTGAATTAGATACGACAGGACTCTCTGTAATTGAGGTTGTTGCTGCTATCAAAGAGATTATTTTCAAAAAAAGTATATAAATTTATTTTTTTTGATAAATGTTGGTTAAGTGCTGTTTTTTTGTTATTTATAAAAGCTCTGTAAGCTAGTTTTGAAAAGGAAATCGGCTGAAAAGATTTTATAGAATTGAGAATTTTTTTCAAAAAAAGTGCTATTTAAAAAAATAAAAAAATTTTTTTGTTTTTTTATTTTTGCCTAAGGCTATAAAAATCTATTTTATAATACAAAAAAATAAGAAATCGCTTTATTTTTTTGTGAAAATGCTATAAACTGATGTAAGTAGTGTGATTAATTTGTTGGTTTAGGAGGATATTTGTCATGACAGAATTTGAACAAAAGCAAGATTTAGCGGGAGAAACTATGGAAGATGCCTTAAGTAGTTTCCAAGAAGTAAACGTTGGAGATGTTGTCAAAGCAGAAGTTTTGGTCATTGAAGACAAACAAATTGTAGTAGGAATTGAAGGCGCTGGTGTTGAAGGCGTAGTTCCTGCTAAAGAATTATCAACTTTACCAATTGAGGATATTTCTGAAGTTGTTTCAGTTGGAGATGTGCTGGAATTGGTAGTTATCGCACCAATCGTCGGTAAAGACAAAGAAAACGGCAATTATTTATTATCTAAACGCCGGATTGATGCGAAAAAGATTTGGGAAAAAATTGAAGAAGATTTCAAAGCAGGCAATGTTATTGAAGCAGCAGTTACCAACGTTGTTAAAGGTGGCTTAGTTGTTGATGCAGGCGTACGTGGTTTCGTACCAGCTTCAATGGTAGCTGATCACTTTGTTGAAGATTTTTCTGATTATAAAGGAAAAACTTTAACTTTCAAAATTGTTGAAATTGAACCTTCTGAAAATCGTTTAATTCTTTCACACAAAGCTATTTTAGAAGCTGAGAAAGAATCTAAAAAACATCAAGTAATGGCTAACTTAACTGAAGGCGCTGTTGTTGAAGGAACTGTTGCTCGTTTAACAGACTTTGGGGCGTTCGTTGATTTAGGTGGGATTGATGGATTAGTTCACGTTTCTGAACTAGCACACACTCATGTAGCGAAACCAAGTGATGTTTTAGCAGTTGGCGACAAAGTAACTGTTAAAATTCTTTCAGTTAATCCTGAAACAGAACGGGTTTCATTATCAATTAAAGCTACTTTATCAGAACCTTGGTCTGAAGTGGAAGAAAAAGCGGCTGTTGACAGTGTTCTAGATGGTGTGGTTAAACGCTTAACAAGCTTTGGGGCATTCGTTGAAGTCTTCCCTGGGGTTGAAGGACTTGTTCACATTTCACAAATTTCTCACAAACATATTGCAACGCCTCATGAGTTACTTAAAGAAGGCGACGAAATTAAAGTGAAAGTTTTGGAACTTAATCCTAGCGAACACCGAATTGCTTTAAGCATTAAAGCTTTGGAAGAAAAAACTGAGACAGAACAAGTAGTTGAAGAAGTTACTGAAGGAAGTTATGAACTTCCAGAAGAATCAACTGGCTTTTCAATGGGAGATATTCTTGGTCAAGCATTGAAAGATGCTGGCGAAGAAGAGTAAACTAACAAATTAATAGTCATGAAAGATGGTAAAATTTGAATTTTACCATCTTTTTTTCCTTGCAACCAAATGGAACTTTCGTTAAACTAAGGAAAGTTGCAAAGAAATTTATATGATCTGCTTTTTGAGAGTTTTTTATTGTTGAAAAAAGTAATAAAATCAATAATAATCAGTTTTTTTAGTAGTTAAAGGTGAATTTTTTTCAAATTTCATCTATTATTATATAGTAGAGAACTGTTAGGCGCTTTATTTTTAGGTAATCAAGTGTAAGTTTGTATGCGCAATTTAGAATAAATAGAGGAAGTGAAGCAATATGGCAAATCCAACATTAGCTATTGTTGGTCGTCCTAATGTGGGGAAATCGACAATTTTTAACCGAATAGCCGGAGAAAGAATATCAATTGTTGAAGATACACCAGGGGTTACGCGAGATCGTATTTATGCTAAAGGTGAATGGCTAGGTCGAGAATTCAGTTTAATTGATACTGGTGGACTTGATTTAGGTGACGAACCATTTATGGAACAAATTAAATATCAGGCAGAAATTGCGATTGATGAAGCCGATGTTATTCTTTTTGTGACCAGTGGTCGTGAAGGTATTACTGATGCGGATGAAATGGTTGCTAAAATGTTATATCGAAGCAACAAACCAGTTATTTTAGTGATTAATAAAGTAGATAATCCTGAGATGCGTAATGAAATTTATGAATTTTATAGTTTAGGCTTAGGAGAACCTTTCCCTGTTTCAGGTAGCCATGGTTTAGGTTTAGGGGATGTTTTAGATGAAGCAGTTAAACATTTTTCCGATGAAATTGAAGCCGAAGAAGAAGACATCATTAAATTTAGTTTAATTGGCCGTCCAAATGTCGGTAAATCTTCATTAATTAATGCTATTTTAGGGGAAGACCGTGTAATTGTTTCAGAAATTGAAGGAACGACGCGAGATGCCATTGATACGAATTTCGTTGATGAAGAAGGTCAAAAATATTTAATGATTGATACTGCCGGCATGCGTAAACGCGGAAAAGTCTATGAAAACACCGAAAAATATAGTGTCATGCGTGCGATGCGTGCAATTGACCGTTCTGACGTTGTTTTAATGGTGCTTAACGCTGAAGAAGGTATTCGTGAACAAGACAAGCGGGTAGCTGGCTACGCTCACGAGGCGGGCCGTGGCATGGTCATCGTTGTTAACAAATGGGATTTGGTAAAAAAAGAAACCAATACTTTACGTGATTTTGAAACTGAAATTCGTGATGAATTTTCTTATTTAGATTATGCGCCAATTATTTTTGTTTCAGCAGTAACCAAACAGCGCTTAAATAAATTACCAGCTTTAATTAGTGAAGTTAGTTACAACCAAAACTTACGGGTACCATCTGCAGTTTTAAATGATATTATTATGGACGCCGTAGCGATTAATCCGACACCAACCGATAAAGGCAAACGCTTGAAGATTTTTTATGCAACTCAAGTAGCGGTGAAACCACCAACTTTTGTAATCTTCGTAAATGAAGAAGAATTGATGCATTTTTCTTACGCGCGTTTCTTAGAAAATCAAATTCGTAAAGCTTTTGCTTTTGAAGGAACACCAATCAAAATTATTCCACGTCGGAGAAAATAGGCATTTTATCATAAAACTAGTCTTTTGTAAAAGAAAATTTGATAAAATGAGAATTTTATGTAGAAAAAGAAAAAAACTAACAAAAAAAACCTTAAAACCTTGCTATTGTAAGGTTCTTATGCTATCGTTGTTACAGAATATTGAACCAAATCAATATTTGCTTACTCTTTTTGGACCACTCGAAGAGAGTACAATCTGAGATGTTTTACATCAACAATTTATTGTCGAGGAGGTGAATCAATCCATGGCAAACAAAGCAGAATTAATCGAAAAAGTTGCAGCAGCTACTAGCTTAACTAAAAAAGATGCAACTGCAGCAGTAGATGCTGTATTTTCTTCAATTCAAGACGCTTTAGCAAGCGGTGAAAAAGTTCAATTAATCGGTTTTGGTAACTTCGAAGTACGTGCTCGTGCAGCTCGTAAAGGTCGTAACCCTCAAACTGGTGCTGAAATTGAAATTCCAGCTAGCAAAGTGCCTGCATTCAAACCAGGTAAAGCGTTAAAAGATGCTGTTAAATAAGACAGTTAGAAAGACCCCTTGATTATCAAGGGGTCTTTTGCTTTGTAACAAGTTGAAAGTTATAAAAGGGTACAGAGAAGGGGCAGAAATGAAAAGATTTTGCTATCTTTTAAATATATTTTTGAATTCATTTACCAATAATTTTACAAATGATAATTTCATAAGCCTGGCTTAATATGTTAAAATAGGAAATAGTTTAATTAATCTAGTATTTAATAAAAGCTGTCTTTATTTGATTAAAGACAAGCTATTTAACATAAAAAATGACGGAAATAAGGAGTACAATCATGACCACAATTCAATGGTTTCCGGGCCATATGGCTAAAGCCAAACGAGAAGTTTCGGAAAAATTAAAATTTGTAGATATTGTTTTTGAACTAGTGGATGCCCGGTTACCTTTGGCATCAAGAAATCCAATGTTAGATCAAATTATTCAACAAAAGCCGCGCTTGGTTTTGTTAAACAAAGCCGATTTAGCGGATCCGCAACAAACGCAAAAATGGGTGCAGTTTTTCATCGCCAAAGGATATGCGGCCTTAGCGATTAATGCCCACGATAATCAAGGTACGAAAAAAATCATTCCAGCAGCCAAAGTTGCTTTAAAAGAAAAAATTGCACGGGATAAAGCTCGTGGCTTGAAGCCAAGAGCGATTCGGGCGATGGTCATCGGGATTCCTAATGTTGGTAAATCAACATTAATGAATCGTTTAGTTGGCAAAAAAATCGCTCAAACTGGCAATAAACCCGGCGTAACAAAAGGTCAGCAATGGTTGAAAATGGGGACTGATTTGGAGTTGTTAGATACGCCAGGGATTTTGTGGCCTAAATTTGATGATGCCGAAATTGGTAAAAAATTAGCTTTAACTGGTGCAATTAAAGATCAACTGTTACATTTAGATGATTTAGCTATTTATGGCTTAGAATTTTTCAGTCGTTTTTATCCAGAAAACTTACAAGTGCGCTATAAACTAACTGAGGAAGATACTTTCTTACCTGGTGCAGAATTATTGATGTTAATTACTGAAAAACGTGGTTTTCGAGATAATTATGAACGGGGCAGTGAAATGTTTATTCACGAACTGCGTAATGGCAAGTTAGGCGGTTTTACTTTAGATCGCTATGAAGAAGCTGAGGTTAGTTTAGATGAAGAGTGAATCAATTAGTGAAATTAAAAAGCAGCTGCAAACAATTAATGATGCAGCTGATGAGCGCTTAGCTCTTTGGCAAAGCGATGAGCGCAAGGGCGTGCAACAAGCCCTTCAGCAGTGGCAAAACAGGCTTGCTAAACAAGCGGAAATAGCTGCTCATTATCAAGAAATGCTACTCTTTGAAAAACAAAATTGGCAAGCAGGCTATCAAATTATTGCTGGCATTGATGAAGTTGGCCGCGGACCTTTAGCGGGTCCGGTTGTTGCGGCGGCGGTTATTTTACCACAAAATGTAGATTTAGTGGGAGTTAATGACTCTAAACAGCTTTCTTTAGCTAAAAGAGAATCTTTATTAGTGGAGATCGAAAAGCAAGCTTTAGGAATTGGCGTGGGAATTATTAGTCCAGAAGTGATTGACGACGTTAATATTTACGAAGCAACTAAGTTAGCGATGCAACAAGCTATTGATAATTTGCCCGAAATACCTGACTTTTTATTAATTGATGCTATGAAATTAGCTAACGGTATCCCGCAAGAGAATTTGATTAAAGGGGATGCTCGCTCGATTTCAATTGCGGCGGCGAGTATTGTTGCGAAAGTTACCAGAGACCACATGATGGTTGAATATGATAAACAGTATCCCGGTTATGGTTTTGACCGCAATGCTGGTTACGGCACAGCAGAACACTTGGCTGGTATTCAAAAATTAGGTATTACACCGATTCATCGGAAAACTTTTGCACCAATTAAAAATTATTTATAAATAAAAAATGAAATCAACCTTTTTTTGCAAATCTTATAGTAAGAGGACTATTTTACTATTTTTGGAAAAGAGGTTTTTTTGTTATGGAAGAATTAAAGGCATTTTTAGTAAAATTGATGTTTTGTCAAGGAATTAGTAATATTGGGCGACTTAAACTTTTGAATTATTGTTTAGAAAATCAAAGAACAGCTTTATCTATGAATGAAATGATTCAAATCGCTAAACTGTTTCGGACGAAAGCAATTTTTGAAGAATCCTTTGCAGAAGCTGACTTATTGGTAAAGCAAAATACTCGCTCTTATTTTACGATTTTAGATGAAATTTATCCTGAAGCATTAAAGGAAATCAATAATCCGCCAGTTTTGTTATTTTACCAAGGGGATTTATCTTTATTAGCACAAAGAAGTTTGGCGGTGGTGGGTTCAAGAGTATCCTCTACTTATGGTCAAAAAGTCTTGAAACAATTAATTCCAGGTATGGTATTTTGCGGTTTTGTCGTAGTAAGTGGTTTAGCTAAAGGGATTGATGGCTTAGCTCATAAGATGACGATTGCTAATGATGGTCAGACGATTGCGGTAATTGGCAATGGCATTGACTGCTGCTACCCCAAGGAAAATCAAGCGTTGCAAGATAAAATTAAACAAGAGCATCTGTTGTTATCAGAATATCCTGATGGTGTGCCACCAAGGAAATATCATTTTCCCATGCGCAATCGGATTATTGCTGGTTTAACTTGGGGAACGTGTGTGATTGAAGCACGTCAACGAAGTGGCTCGCTCATTACTGCTCAGTTGGCCAGCGAAGAAGGACGAGAAGTTTTTGCAGTTCCTGGTGATATTTTAAGTGGTCAATCAACGGGATGTTTAGAGTTAATTCAAGATGGAGCGAAGTGTATCATGGAAATTGGCGATATTATTGATGAATTTGAATATTTTAGAACATAAAAGCTATTTTTTTAAAAGTTTAATAAAATAGTAGTGAATTATTGAAAAAACTTTTGATAACGCTCATTAACAGCTGTTTTTCTCTCTTAACTGCTAAATTTTTTTAAATCTTTAAAAAGCTTTTCTTGACAAATACTTTTTGAATCGCTATGATTACATACGATTTATATCGTCACCTTGAGAAACAAGTGATTGGTTAAATAAGTTTAAGTTATATATTATATAGAAGAAAAAGTTTCGGAAGGGGAAACCATTATTTATGGCCTATAAATATCTCGTTATTGTGGAATCACCAGCTAAGGCTAAAACAATTGAAAAGTATTTAGGAAGAAATTATAAAGTAGTTGCCAGTGTCGGACATGTTCGTGATTTGCCTAAAAGTAAAATGGGGATTGATGTTGAAAATAATTACGAACCTCATTATATTTCAATTCGCGGTAAAGGCGATGTCATTAAAAGTTTAAAAGCAGCGGCTAAAAAAGCCCAAAAAGTCTTTCTCGCAAGTGACCCGGACCGTGAAGGAGAAGCAATTGCTTGGCATTTAGCTTTCTTACTAGGTTTAGATTTAAAAGATAAAAATCGGGTAGTTTTCAATGAAATTACTAAAGATGCTGTGAAAGCGGCCTTTAAAGAACCTCGTAGTATTGACGTTGACTTAGTGGATGCTCAACAAGCACGACGGGTTTTAGACCGTTTAGTGGGATATTCTATCAGTCCGATTTTATGGCGAAAAGTTAAAAAAGGTCTAAGCGCTGGTCGTGTTCAATCAGTAGCTTTAAAAATTATTATTGACCGGGAAAAAGAAATTAGTGAATTTGTTCCTGAAGAATATTGGAGCTTAGACGGAAATTTCAAAAAAGAAAAGAAAAAATTCAAAGCAAATTTCTGGGGTGTCGATGGTAAGAAACAAAAATTACCAACGGCTGAAAGTGTTAAAGAAATTACTCAGCGTTTAGCTGGTAAAGATTTTGATGTTACGAAGGTTGAAAAGAAAGAACGCAAACGCAATCCAGCTTTGCCGTTTACTACTAGTAGCTTGCAACAGGAAGCTGCTCGTAAACTGAATTTTAGAACCCGTAAAACCATGATGATTGCCCAACAATTATATGAAGGTATTGCTTTAGGGAAACAAGGCACAGTTGGTTTAATCACATATATGCGTACCGATTCAACGCGGATTGCTGATAGCGCCAAAGGTGAAGCGGCTGAATACATCCAAAAGAAATTCGGTGAGGAATATTCTTCTCATGGGGGCCGTAAGGTTAAAAACGCACAAGGAGCGCAAGATGCCCATGAAGGGATTCGCCCAACTAGCACTTTAAGAACCCCTGATGAAATGAAGCAATATTTAGATAAAGACCAATTGAAATTGTACAACTTGATTTGGTCGCGTTTTGTCGCTAGCCAAATGACACCAGCTGTGATGGATACGATGAAAGTGACTTTAAACCAAAACGGCGTGATTTTTATTGCCAATGGTTCAAAAATTAAGTTTAAAGGTTTTATGCAAGTTTACATTGAAGGCCGGGATGATGGTAAAGAGGAAAAAGAAAACATTTTACCAGAATTAGTCGTTGGCGATGTGGTTCAATCATTAGATATCGAACCAAAACAACACTTTACTCAACCGCCAGCACGCTTTAGTGAAGCGACTTTAATTCGCACTCTTGAAGAAAATGGTGTGGGCCGTCCGTCAACTTATGCGCCAACGTTAGAGACGATTCAACGGCGTTACTATGTCAAATTAACGCAAAAGCGTTTTGAACCAACGGAATTAGGAGAAATTGTCAATACTTTAATCGTTGATTTCTTCCCACAAATTGTTGATGTTCACTTTACCGCTGAGATGGAAGGTAGCCTTGATAAGATTGAAGAAGGCAAAGAAGAATGGGTTAAAGTTGTCGACCGCTTCTATCGACCTTTTGAAAAAGAATTAGTTGAAGCGGAAGAAAAAATCGAAAAAATTCAGATTAAAGATGAACCAGCTAACTTTGACTGTGATCTTTGTGGTCATCCAATGGTGATCAAATTAGGTCGTTACGGCAAATTTTATGCTTGTAGTAACTTCCCCGATTGTCGCAACACGAAACCAATTATTAAAGAAATTGGCGTAACTTGTCCGGTTTGTGAAAAAGGCCAAGTAGTGGAGCGAAAATCTAAAAAGAATCGAATTTTTTATGGTTGCTCTCGCTTCCCAGAGTGTGATTTTACTTCATGGGATAAACCAGTCGGTCGTAAATGTCCGAAATGTGGTAAATATTTAGTGGAGAAAAAAGTTAAAGGTGGCAAACAAGTCATTTGTATTAATGGCGACTATGAAGAAGCCGTTCAAAAATAAAAAACGAAAGGTTCGTTTTTCCAAAAACTATTTCAAGTCTTTGGGAAAATGAACCGATTTTATATGAAATGAGGAAAAAGATGTATCCCACAGTTAATGTAATCGGTGCTGGTTTAGCTGGCAGTGAAGCGGCTTGGCAAATTGCTGAAGCTGGCGTTCCGGTAAAATTATATGAAATGCGGCCAGTTAAAATGACCGATGCTCATCAAACAGAAAATTTTGCTGAATTAGTTTGTTCGAATTCTTTACGAGGCAACAGCTTAGCTAACGCGGTAGGTTTATTAAAAGAAGAAATGCGCCGCTTAAACTCAGTTGTGATTGGTTCGGCAGATCAAACGGCGGTTCCAGCTGGGGGCGCCTTAGCGGTTGACCGAGATGATTTTTCACAATTAGTTACTGAACGAGTTAAAAATCATCCTTTAGTAACGGTTGTTCATGAAGAAATTACCGCCTTGCCTGAAGGAATTACGGTAGTGGCTTCTGGTCCGTTGACTTCAGCGGCTTTAGGAACAGCGATTCAAGAGTTTAACGGTTCAGAAGGTTTTTATTTTTATGATGCTGCGGCACCAATTATTGAAAAATCTTCCATTGATATGGATAAAGTTTATTTGAAATCCCGCTATGATAAAGGGGAAGCCGCTTATTTAAATTGCCCAATGTCAAAAGAAGAGTTTGATGCCTTTCATGAGGCGTTGATTAATGCTGAAGTGGCACCTTTGCGAACTTTTGAAAAAGAAAAATATTTTGAAGGCTGTATGCCGATTGAAGTTATGGCTCAAAGAGGTTATAAAACAATGTTATTTGGTCCGATGAAACCAGTGGGCTTAGAAGATCCCAAAACAGGCAAACGCCCATATGCCGTGATTCAATTACGTCAAGATAATGCGGCAGCTTCTTTATATAATATTGTTGGGTTCCAAACACATTTAAAATGGGGAGAACAAAAGCGGGTCTTCCAAATGATTCCCGGTTTAGAAAATGCTGAATTTGTCCGTTATGGCGTGATGCATCGCAATAGTTTTATGAATTCACCAGAATTATTATTGCCAACTTATCAATCTAGCAAGCGCAGTGATTTATTTTTCGCTGGCCAAATGACTGGAGTAGAAGGTTATGTGGAAAGTGCCGCCAGCGGCTTGTTAGCGGGAATTAACGCTGCTAAATTAGCTAAAGGAACAGAACCAGTGGAATTTCCAAGAGAAACAGCGATTGGTAGTATGGCTTATTACATCACTCACGCTGAAGGCAAACATTTCCAACCGATGAATGCTAATTACGGTTTATTCCCTGAGTTACCAACACGAATTAGAGATAAAAAAGAACGTTATGCCGCAATTGCTGAACGGGCGTTAGCTCATTGTGAAGCAGTCAAAGAAAAGATTTAAATTCAAACTACAAGAAGTTCATCTCTTTAGGAGACTTCTTGTAGTTTTTTTATTTGTAAGCGAAAAACATTTAGTTTTTATTAAGAAAAATAGCAGAATTATGATGAAATAGTGAAAATAATTCGAATTGTTTTAGATAATGATTAAATTCTGACAATTGGTTTGTTTTTTGAATACCTTTGTGCTAGAGTGACTATGTGATATAAAAAATGAAACGCGGAGTTGACAAAATGGTTGAAAAAGATTGGCCAGCAGAATTTTATCGTTATTTACTAGTTGAACGTGGCTACTCTGAAAAAACACAAGCGGCTTATCAAGAAGATATTGAAAATTTTTTAGTCTTTTTAAAAGAAAACGGGACTGAAGATTTTGTCGCGATTGACCACTTTGATGTGCGAGTTTATTTAGCAGCATTATATGACAAACAATATAGTCGTAACTCAATTGGCCGAAAAATTGCCAGCTTACGTTCTTTTTATCAATTTTTGTTAAAACAAAGTGTGATTGAAGAAAATCCCTTTTCTTATGTGCATTTAAAGAAAAAGAATCTACGTTTACCACGCTTTTTTTACGAAGATGAAATGAAAGCCCTTTTCGCTAGTGCCGAAGGAGAGAAGCCGTTAGATTTAAGAAATCAAGCTTTGTTAGAAGTTTTGTACGGTTCAGGAATTCGTCTTAGCGAGTGTGCAAATTTACCCATTTCAGCTATCGACTTTGAAAATCAAGTTATGCTGATTCACGGTAAAGGGGATAAAGAACGTTACGTACCGCTAGGCTCTTTTGCAGCAGACGCTTTACAACAGTATTTAACTGATGGCCGTCAAGTTTTAATGAACAAATACCATAAGGAACATGATTTAGTTTTTGTCAATCATCGTGGGGATTCAATTACGCCGACTGGAATTGAGTATGTTTTAAATCAATTGATAAAAAAAAGCAGTTTGGATAGTGATATTCATCCCCATATGTTGCGGCATACTTTTGCCACGCATTTACTAAATAATGGTGCTGATATGCGGACGGTTCAAGAGCTATTAGGCCATGCTAATTTATCAACAACGCAGATTTATGCTCATGTAACAAAAGAAAGCTTGCAAAAAAATTACCGCAGCTTTCACCCGCGAGCATAAGTAAAAAGGAAAATTTGTAAAAGGACTAGCTAGTTGGTTTATTTCAATTTAAATAATAAGGAATAAGCGAGGAGAATAATAGATGGTTAAATCACAATTTCACTCTACCACGATTTGTGCAGTAGAAAAAGATGGTAAATTTGCTATGGCTGGCGATGGTCAAGTAACAATGGGAGAATCTGTCGTTATGAAAGGTAGCGCTCGTAAAGTGCGCCGGATTTATAATGATGAAGTGGTTGTCGGCTTTGCAGGTAGTGTAGCAGATGCTTTTACTTTAGAAGAAAAATTTGAAGGTAAATTAAATGAATATAATGGCAATTTACAACGGGCAGCGGTGGAGTTAGCTCAAGAGTGGCGCACCCAACAATCCATGCAAAAATTGGAAGCTATGTTAATTGTTATGAATAAAAAAGAAATGCTATTGGTTTCAGGAACTGGTGAAGTAATTACTGCCGATGATGGTATTTTAGCAATCGGTTCTGGCGGGAATTTTGCATTATCTGCAGCGCGTGCTTTAAAACGCTATGGAGATAAAGATTTAACCGCTGAACAAATTGCAAAAAATGCTTTAGAAATTGCCGCTGATATTTGTATTTTCACTAATCACAATATCATTGTGGAAGAATTATAGGGAGGTTTTGCTAATGATGATGAATGAAAAAACACCCAAAGAAATAGTTAAAGAACTAGATGAATATATTGTTGGTCAACATGAAGCAAAAAAATCTGTCGCGGTGGCTTTGCGGAATCGTTATCGTCGCTTACAATTAGATGAAAAAATGCAACAAGACATTACCCCAAAAAATATTTTACTAATCGGCCCAACTGGTGTGGGTAAAACCGAAATTGCCCGACGTTTAGCTTATATTGTGCAAGCGCCTTTTGTAAAAGTTGAAGCAACTAAATTCACTGAAGTCGGTTATGTTGGCCGCGATGTAGAATCAATGGTGCGAGATTTAGTTGAAAATGCCATTCAAATCGTAGAAAAAGCACAATACAGCAATGTTTATCAAGATGCTTTAAAACGTGCCAATCAACGCTTAGTAAAAGTTTTAGTTCCGGGTCTTAAAAAGGAACAAAAGCAAAGTAATAATCAGTTAGAGCAAATGATGCAAATGTTTAATAATGCCCAACAACCAAATGAACCGCAAGAAGAAGTAACCGAAGAAATTCGCGTGAATCGTAAAACGGTTTTAGAGCAATTAGAAAAAGGTTTACTGGATAATCGTGAAGTAACTATTCAAATTGAAGAACCGAAAAAAACGATGCCTAACATGAACAATGGTTTAGAACAAATGGGTATTGATATTAACGAAACCATCGGTGCTTTATCCCCACGGAAAAAAGTTGAACGAACAGTAACTGTTAAAGAAGCACAAGAGTTACTGGTTAAAGAAGAGTCAGCGAAATTAGTCAATGATGCGGATATTCACAGTGAAGCGATTAAGTTAGCCGAAGCGAACGGTATTATCTTCATTGATGAATTTGATAAAATCACTTCCAAATCACAACAATCTGGCGAAGTTTCCCGTGAAGGTGTTCAACGAGATATTTTACCAATTGTTGAAGGCTCACAAGTGAATACTAAATATGGCGCGATTCAAACCGACCATATTTTATTTATCGCTTCAGGCGCCTTTCATTTATCAAAACCAAGTGATTTAATTCCAGAATTACAAGGACGTTTCCCAATTCGCGTGGAATTAGAAGACTTAACAACTGAAGACTTTGTTAAGATTTTAACGGAACCAAACAATGCTCTAATTAAACAATATATTGCTTTAATCGGTACCGAAAATGTTTCAGTGACTTTCACTAAAGAAGCGATTGAACGCATCGCTCAAATCGCATTTGATGTCAATCGTGACACCGACAACATCGGTGCTCGCCGGTTGCATACGATTTTAGAAAAATTACTGGAAGAATTATTGTTTGAAGCCCCTGATATGCAAATGGGTGAAATTACAATTACCGAAGCCTATGTTGACGAAAAACTAGTTTCCATTGCAAGAAACGAAGATTTAAGCCGCTTTATTTTATAAAATTAAAATTTAATACAAAAAAATGAACAAGGAGTGAAAACAATGCAGGATTTATTGGGAAAAACGAGACAAATTAATCAATTGTTACAACAGAAAAATGCTTTTGATATGACGACAGATTTACCGTATGATAAAATTGCTTTAACTTTAGGGGATATTTTAGATAGTAATGCCTATATTATTAGTGATAATGGGGTTTTATTAGGTTATAACGAACGCCATGATGTCAATAATGAACGGGTAAAATCAATGTTTGTTGAAAAGCAATTTCCTAAATCATATACGGATGACGTAGCGGTTTTAGTTAAAACGGCAGCAAATATTCCAATTGATAGCGACATGACAGCTTTTCCAGAAGAGTTAAGAAGTCAGTATCCTAATGGTTTAACGACGGTTGTGCCTATTTTTGGTGCTGGAGAACGCTTAGGAACAATTATTTTATCAAGAATGGATCAAGTTTTTGATGAAGCTGATTTGGTTTTAGCTGAATACGGAGCAACAGTAGTTGGAATGCAGATTTTATATCAAAAATCTCGCAATATTGAAGATGAAGTTCGTAGTTCAACTGCAGTACAAATGGCGGTTAACACATTATCTTACAGTGAATTAAAAGCTGTACAAGCAATTTTTGAAGCTTTAGATGGTGATGAAGGTCGTTTAACTGCTTCTAATATCGCTGATAAAATTGGGATTACACGTTCGGTAATTGTTAATGCTTTAAGAAAATTAGAGTCTGCAGGAATTATCGAATCACGTTCCTTAGGCATGAAAGGGACTTATTTAAAAGTTTTAAATAGTCGCTTTAAAGAAGAATTGTTCAAACATTCTTATTAATCAATAAATCATAAGTGTTTTCAGCAAGTAACGTGTGCTTCTAATTTAGTTACTTGCTGAATCCAATTTGAAAAGGGGGAGCTACTTTTGCAATTATCAATTGAAAGTCCACAAATTGTTGCCAAGTTTAATACTCACGGTGCCGAACTAACCAGCTTAGTGTTAAAAGAAAGCGGGCTAGAATATTTATGGCAAGGGGATCCTGAATTTTGGGGTCGCCAAGCCCCAGTTTTATTTCCTTTTGTTGGTCGCTTAAAAGATGATCAATATCGTTATCAAGGAAAAACTTATCAAATGGGACAACATGGTTTTGCTAGAGACATGGAATTTGCTGTATTGGAACAAAAAGCCGATGAAATCAGTTTTATTCTGCAAAGTAGTCCAGAAACGAAAAAGAACTATCCTTTTGATTTTGATTTAATTGTTTCTTATCGTTTAGGTGGCGAAGGGATTTTAGTCACTTACCAAGTGAAAAATACTGGTTCTGAAGAAATGCATTTTTCTGTAGGGGGACATCCTGCGTTTAACGTGCCACTAACGGAAGCTTTAACTTTTGAAGATTATTATTTGAATTTTTCTCCTAAAAGAACGCGGATTCGCGTACCTTTAAAAGGACCGTATTTAGATTTAGAAAGACGGACTTTAGGTCAAACTAACAATAATATTATGCTAACAAGAGACCTTTTTGTTGAAGATGCGCTAGTTTATGAAACGAAGGATTTAAATGCCTATACGATTCGTAGCGAAAAATCACCTCATAGTGTTACACTGTCATTTAATCGCATGAACCATGTAGGACTTTGGTCGCCTTATCCTAAAGAAGCACCGTTTGTTTGTATTGAACCTTGGTGTGGTGTAGCAGATACGGTTGAATTTGCTGGTGAACTGAATGAAAAGTATGCAATTAATCATTTAGCAGCGAACGAAGAATTTACGACAGAATATGCGATTACTTTGAAATAAAAAAATAAAAGCGGCTAGCTAGCCGCTTTTTAACAATTATTTAGCCTTTTTCTTTTTGTTTAAACCAAAAGGAACTTTATTTTCAGTGCCATCTTTAATTCGTTGAATATTTGTGCGATGTAGGTAGAAAATAAATGCACTAACGACGACGGCGATAATGATTAACAACATATCTTGTTTGGGCAAAATCCAGGGAGCGATATAGGGTAAAAATATCGCTGCTAATGTAGTACAAACGGCGGTTACCATGCTGGCAACACTCACCATACTACTAAGATATAAACTAATCACAAAAATAGCAGCACAGAATATAAAGAAAACTGGATTGTAGCCAAGTAACATGCCTGCACTAGTTGCTACAGCTTTTCCGCCTTTAAAATTAGCAAAGATGGGAAAAATATGACCGAAAATGGCACAAGCACCAAAGAGTAAGGGATTAATTTCAAGACCAAAAATGGTAGGAATTAGAGTCGCTAAAGTCCCTTTTAAAATATCCATAAAGAGAACAACAATCCCAGCTTTTTTTCCTAATACGCGAAAGGTATTGGTTGTTCCGGTATTGCCACTGCCAAATTGGCGAATATCTTTTTTGAAGAAAATTTTTCCAATCCAGACACCGGAAGGAATGGAGCCTAACAAGTAGGCAGCCAGAAATAGTAAAATAGTTTTTATCAAAATTTACGAAACCTACCTTTTAATTCAGAATAGCATAATTTTAACATGAATATCAGATAGGCTCAATAGAAAGGAAGATTTAAGATGAGTTTTCAAAATCCTAAACAAGAAGTAATTAATCAATATTTGCGAGAAGCTAAAATAATTGCGATTATTGGTTTAAGTAATAAACCTGAGCGAATCAGCTATAAAATTGCTGAGTTGTTGCAAAATCAGGGATATCGCGTGATACCTGTTAATCCGGTTTTAGCTGGCGAAGAAATTTTAGGCGAAAAAGTTTACGCTAGCATCAAAGAAGTGCCAGAAACCATTGATATTGTGGATATTTTCCGCAGAAGCGAGTTTTTAGCAGAAATCGCTGAAGAGTTTATTGAAACTGATGCAAAAGTTTTCTGGGCGCAATTAGGGCTGGAAAGCGAAGCGGCTGCTGAGATTTTAGCTAAAGCTGGTAAGAAAGACGTAGTTATGAATCGTTGTATTAAAGTCGAGTTAGCGAATTTAGTTGGCTAATTTTTAAGTGGAAGTGGTTTGTTCTGTACTTTATCGGGGGGGATGTAGAGCAAGGCACTTCACTTTTTTAATCTAGCTATGTGGGCTAACTCTCTTCGACAAAATGAGAATAAAATTCGTGGCAATAAACGCCACTATAATTTGATTCTGCATTTTGCTCGAGAGTTGAACGAGCCCACTTCGCTTTTTTTCGTAATCTAGCTGCATGGCTTTGCACCACTCGGTAAAGTGATAAAAAAATTCGTGGCAGAAAACGCCACTATAATTTCTTTATGCACTTTACTCGGGTGCAGAACAAGCCATTCCGCTTTTTTTCACAAATATAATTTTCAAGTCTTTTTTTTTTGTCGATTTTAGCGTATGATAGAAATGCTGTGGCAATCGGTGTTTTTTGTTGATTGTCAAAATTATAGGTAATGGAAACTTATAAGTGAATCCATTGAATGAGTTTATTTAAGCGAGGAGTATTAATTTGGCGAAGAAAATAACGAATGAGTATAATGATGCTTCAATCCAGGTTTTAGAAGGGTTAGAAGCTGTTCGCAAACGTCCGGGGATGTATATCGGTTCGACTGATAGCCGTGGTTTGCATCATTTGGTTTATGAAATTTTTGATAATGCAGTAGATGAGGCGCTATCTGGTTATGGTGATGTGATTGAAGTCACGATTCATAAAGATAATAGTATTAGTGTTGTCGATTCTGGTCGTGGGATGCCAGTGGGGATGCACGCATCTGGCAAACCAACTGCTGAAGTTATTTTTACCGTTTTGCATGCCGGTGGTAAATTTGGCCAAGGAGGTTATAAAACTTCTGGTGGTCTTCACGGGGTAGGGGCGAGTGTTGTTAATGCTCTTTCTTCTTGGTTAGAAGTAACGATTGTTCGCGACGGTCAAGAGTATCAACAAAAATTTAAAGATGGCGGTAAACCTGCGGGTACGTTAAAACGTCTTGGTAAAACGAAAAAGAAAAACGGTACGACGGTTAAATTTTTACCAGATGATACGATTTTTACAACGATTAATTTTTCTTTCGATACTTTATCTGAGCGTTTAAGAGAATCAGCTTTTCTTTTACGTGGGGTAAAAATCATTCTCAATGATTTAAGAGGCGAAGAAGAAGTTTCGGAAGTTTATCATTATGAAGAGGGTATTAAAGAATTTGTTACTTATTTAAATGAAGAAAAAGATACTTTAACCCCTGTTACTTATTATTCAGGTAGTAAGGATAGCATTGAGGTCGAACTAGCTTATCAATATAACGATGGTTATTCTGAGAATGTTTTATCTTTTGTAAATAATGTGCGAACGAAAGATGGCGGTACCCATGAAGTCGGCATGAAAACTTCTATGACGAAAGCTTATAATGAGTACGCTAGAAAAGTTGGGCTTTTAAAAGAAAAAGATAAGAACTTAGAAGGTAGTGACTTTCGTGAAGGTTTAGCAGCTGTTTTATCTGTGCGGATTCCTGAAACTTTACTGCAGTTTGAAGGCCAAACAAAAGGTAAATTAGGTACGCCATTAGCGAGAAATGCGGTAGATAGCGTTGTTGGCGAGCAAATGGGCTTTTATTTACAAGAAAACAGTGAAATTAGCCAAATGCTAATTCGTAAAGCGATTAAAGCGCGAGAAGCGCGAGAAGCCGCTCGTAAAGCCCGTGAAGAAAGCCGTAATGGTAAAAAACGGAAAAAAGGCGAATCTTTATTGTCTGGTAAATTAACGCCAGCGCAATCACGAAATCCTAAAAAGAATGAACTTTATTTAGTGGAAGGAGATTCTGCTGGCGGTTCAGCTAAGCAAGGGCGAGATCGGAAATTCCAAGCGATTTTACCGCTGCGAGGTAAAGTTCTTAATACCGAAAAAGCGAAAATGCAAGATATTTTGAAAAATGAAGAAATCAATACGATGATTTATACGATTGGCGCAGGGGTAGGACCTGAATTTACGGTAGAAGATTGTAACTACGATAAAGTAATTATCATGACCGATGCCGATACCGATGGGGCCCACATTCAAGTATTGCTATTGACTTTCTTTTATCGCTATATGAAACCTTTAATTGAAGCTGGCAAAGTTTATATTGCTTTACCACCTTTATATAAAGTTTCTAAGGGCCTTGGCAAAAAGCAAGTGGTGGAATACGCTTGGACGGATGATGAGTTACAGTCGGTTATTGAAAAAATCGGTAAAGGCTACATGCTTCAGCGTTATAAAGGGCTTGGTGAAATGAATGCCGATCAGCTGTGGGAAACGACTATGGATCCAGAGCACCGCACGTTAATTCGTGTGTGTATTGACGATGCCGCTAAAGCGGAACGTCGGGTAAGCACGTTGATGGGTGATAAAGTTGAACCGCGACGAAAATGGATTGAAAAACATGTTCGTTTCACTTTGGAAGAAGATGGTAGTATTTTAGAAAAAGAAGACGAAGGGGTTCACGTGATTCATGAAGAATCAATGGTACCCGATGAAACCCAAGTAACAGACATAGATAAAAAAGCTGACATTGTAGAAGAAATTAGTCTTTTTGATAATTTATAGCATTTTGTAGTAATCAATAAAGTAGCAATGAGCGTAGGAAAAGAAGGGGAAATCCTGTGGAAAAACGACAAGAAATTCAAGAGTTAACATTAGAAGATGTCATGGGCGATCGTTTTGGTCGCTATTCCAAATATATTATTCAAGAGCGTGCTTTACCAGATATTCGTGATGGTTTAAAACCAGTTCAAAGACGAATTTTATTTGCCATGGATAAAGATCATAATACCTTTGATAAGGCTTTTCGTAAATCAGCCAAATCTGTCGGGAATATTATGGGGAATTATCATCCTCATGGGGATAGTAGTATTTATGAAGCTATGGTACGGATGAGTCAAGACTGGAAATTACGGGAAGTTTTGATTGAAATGCATGGGAACAACGGGAGTATGGATGGTGATCCACCCGCTGCGATGCGTTACACGGAAGCTCGTTTATCCGAAGTGAGTGGTGAACTTTTAAAAGATATTGAAAAGGAAACCGTTGATTTTGTATGGAACTTTGATGATACGGAAAAAGAACCGACTGTTTTACCAGCTAAATATCCTAATTTATTAGTAAATGGTTCAACAGGGATTTCAGCAGGGTATGCAACTGAAATTCCAACCCATAATTTAGCCGAAGTGATTGATGGTACGATTTATTTAATTGATCACCCACAAGCGAAGCTAGAAAAAATGATGGAATTTATTCCTGGTCCTGATTTTCCAACTGGGGCAATTATTCAAGGGAAAGAGGAAATCAAGAAAGCTTATGAAACTGGTAGAGGGAAAATTATCGTTCGCTCGAAAACCTGGATTGAAACAATTAAGGGTGGCAAACAACAAATTGTCATTAACGAAATCCCTTATGAAGTCAATAAAGCCACTTTAGTTAAAAAAATGGATGAAATCCGTTTGACTAAAAAAATTGATGGTATCGCAGAAGTTCGTGATGAAAGTGACCGGACTGGCTTGCAAATTGTCGTTGAATTGAAGAAAGAAGTCAACGCAGAAGGTGTTTTAAACTACTTGTTTAAAAATACTGAACTACAAATCAACTACAATTTCAACATGGTTGCGATTGACAATAAAACGCCACAACAAGTTGGTTTACTACGCATTTTAAATAGCTATGTTGCCCATCGGAAAGATGTCATCACTAAGCGTAGCCATTTTGAATTAAGTAAAGCTCAAAAAAGAGCCCATATCGTGGAAGGTTTAATTAAAGCCTTATCTATTTTAGATAAAGTTATTGCAGCTATTCGTAATAGTAAAGACAAAAAAGACGCGAAAAATAATTTAGTCGCTGAGTTTGCTTTTACCGAAGAACAAGCTGAAGCGATTGTGATGTTGCAACTATATCGTTTAACGAATACGGATATTACGCAATTAGAACAAGAAGCAGCTGAATTAACAGCAACCATTAAACATTTAGAAATGATTCTGGCTGATGAAAATGAACTTTTAAAAGTGTTGAAGCAAGAATTACGTGAAGTTAAGAAAAAATATGGTAATCCTCGTTTAACCCAAATTGAAGATGAAATTCAAGAGATCAAAATTGATACGACTGTTTTAGTTGCTGATGAAGAAGTGGTGGTAGCTGTTACTCGTGAAGGTTATGTTAAACGTAGTAGCTTGCGTTCTTACAGTGCTTCTAAACCAGAAGAATTAGGGATGAAAGATGGCGATCACATTTTATATTGTGGGCAGCAAAATACTTTAAATCATTTATTATTTGTTACCAACAAAGCAAATATGATTTATCGTCCTGTTCATGAATTGCCTGATTTAAAATGGAAAGATATTGGTGAGCATATTTCACAAACGATTTTAAACTTATCGATTGATGAATCAATTATCGCAGTCTTTCCTTATAAAGAAATCTCAGCCAAACAAAATTTTGTCTTTATTAGCCGTAACGGTTTAATTAAACAAACAAAAATGACTGAATTTGAAAGCTGGCGAACTTACAAAACTCGCCCAGCAACTTGCATGAAGTTTAAAGAAGATAGTGATGAATTAGTTGCCGTTTATCTAACTGATAACGGTGATGAGTTGGATGTCTTTTTAGTGAGTCATCGTGGTTTTGGTTTACGTTATCCATTGTATGAAGTACCGGTGGTAGGGGCGAAGGCAGCCGGCGTAAAATCTATGAACTTAAAAGAAGGCGACTATGTGGTTGGCGGCATTTTGGTTTATCCAGAAGGCGATACACCAATTGTTATTGTGAGTCAACGTGGTACCGTTAAACGGATGTTAGCACAAGAAATTACCCAATTAGGTCGTGCCAAACGTGGTTTGATGGTCTTGCGAGAGCTTAAAAATAATCCTCATCGAGTGATTTATATGAAAGAATCAACGACGGATGATTTAATCTTAATGGCCAATACCGGTGAAGAAAAACGGTTAGTTCAAAAAGAAATTCCAATCGGTGATCGTACTTCCAACGGTTCTTTTGCAATAGATGAAAAAATCTCGAGTGGTATTGCCTACGTTTGGTTAGAACAAAGTCCGCGAATGAATGAGACGGAAGAAGAATAAATAAAACTGTTATAGTGATTTACAACAGACTAGAAAACTGTGTTAGTACACTTTTCTAGTCTGTTTTGTCACATTTTTTCAAAAATTCCTTTCATAATAAAAAAATAGAAAAAAACATACTTGCAAAAGATTGATTTACCAGTCTTTCTACTATGAATATAAAAAATGGATTAGAAGTGTAAAAAAAGTCCTACTAATTCTTTGCAAACTAAAAAAAACTGTGTTATAATTCCGTTGTAAACCTGTTATAGTCTTAACAGATAAATTAAGGGGGTCCCAACTGATGGAACAATGGAATGGCTTCAAAAGCGGAAAATGGCAAACAAGTGTAGATACACGTGACTTTATTCAAAGAAACTACACTGAATATAGAGGTGATGACAGCTTCTTAGAGCCAATCGCGCCAAGTACTGATAAATTATGGACAAAACTACAAGAATTATTTGAAGTACAACACCAAAAAAATGGTGTTTATGACATGGATAACAATATCCCTGCAACATTGACTTCTCATGCTCCAGGCTACTTAATTAAAGAAGAAGAAAAAATCGTCGGTTTACAAACTGATGTGCCTTTAAAACAAGCATTCCAACCTTTTGGTGGAATTAACATGGCAAACAATGCCTTAAAATCAAATGGTTACGAAGTTGATGAAGAAATGACAAAAGTCTTCACTGACTGGCGTAAAACACATAACCAAGGTGTTTTTGATGCTTATACAAACGAAATGCGTTTAGCTCGTAAAAACAAAATTATTACTGGTCTTCCAGATGCTTATGGCCGTGGTCGTATTATCGGTGACTACCGTCGTATCGCTTTATACGGAATTGACTACTTGATGGAACAAAAGAAAAAAGATCATGATAACACTGGTAATAAAGTAATGACTGACGATGTAATTCGTTTACGTGAAGAAATTACTGAACAATACCGTGCTTTAAATGACTTGAAGAAAATGGCAGCTTCATACGGTTGCGATATTTCTCAACCAGCTAAAAATGCTCAAGAAGCAATTCAATGGGTTTACTTCGGTTACCTTGGTGCTATTAAATCTCAAAATGGTGCAGCTATGTCTATCGGACGTATTTCTGCTTTCTTAGATATTTATATCCAAAGAGATTTAGAAGCTGGTCTTATTACTGAGTTTGATGCTCAAGAATTAATTGACCACTTAATCATGAAATTACGTATGGTTAAATTTGCGCGTACGCCAGAATATAATCAATTATTCTCTGGTTACCCAATTTGGGCTACTTTATCAATCGCTGGTATGGGCTTAGATGGCCGTTCATTAGTTACTAAGAATGACTTCCGTATCTTGCATACATTAACAAACATGGGTCCTTCTCCAGAACCAAACTTAACAGTATTGTATTCTTCTCATTTACCAGAAGGATTCAGAACTTACTCAGCTAAAATCGCTAAAGAAAGTTCTTCTATCCAATTTGAAAATGATGATTTATTACGTGCTAACTGGGGTTCTGACGATTGTGCGATTGCTTGTTGTGTATCAGCAACTGTAATGGGTAAAGATATGCAATTCTTTGGTGCTCGTACTAACTTAGCGAAAGCTGTTTTATATGCAATCAACGGTGGTGTGGATGAAAAAACTAAGATGCAAGTTGCACCTAAATTCCGCCCAATGACTGGTGATACAATTGACTTCCATGAATTCATGGACCGTTATAAAGATATCTTAGACTGGTTAGCTGAATTATATGTAAATACATTAAATGTTATCCACTATATGCATGATAAATATGCTTATGAAGCACCACAATTAGCATTTATGGATAGTGATTTAAAACGTACTTTTGCAACTGGTATTGCTGGGATTTCTCACGCAACTGACAGTATCATGGCAATTAAACATGGTAATGTTCAAGTTATTCGTGACGAAGATGGTATGGCAATTGACTATGTACCACAAAATGAATTCCCAACTTACGGTAATGATAACTTAGAAGCTGATGCAATGGCTAACTGGATTGTTGAATACTTCATGACTCAAATTAAACGTCAACATACTTACCGTGATTCAACACCAACATTATCATTATTAACAATTACTTCTAACGTAGTTTATGGTAAAGCAACTGGTAACACTCCTGACGGACGTCGTGGTGGTAAACCATTGGCTCCAGGTGCTAACCCTTCTTATCAAGATGGTAAATTCTTAGGTGAGAAAAACGGCTTGTTGGCTTCATTAAACTCAACAGCTCGTTTAGAATACACTAACGCTTTAGATGGAATTTCTAATACGCAAACAATCAATCCTAATGGTTTAGGTAAAGATGATGAAACTCGTATTAACAACTTACGTAATGTCCTTGATGGCTACTTTGATAAAGGTGGTTACCACTTGAACGTTAACGTATTTACTAACGAATTACTATTAGATGCACAAGCTCATCCAGAAAAATATCCTAACTTGACAATTCGTGTGTCTGGTTATGCTGTTAAATTCCGTGACTTAACTCCTGAGCAACAAGCAGATGTTATTTCAAGAACTTCTCATGACAGAATGTAATAGTAATTTACTATCAAAATGAATTAAAGGAGGCTGCTTTCTCTCAGTAAGAATATTCTGCTTGAGGGAAGCAGTCTTTTTATCCAAAGTAATATTTTATCGAAGAAATGGGGAATAAAGATGGCAGAGACAATCACAGGTAGAATTCATTCTACTGAAAATTTTGGAACAGTGGATGGACCTGGCGTTCGTTTTATTGTTTTTACACAAGGTTGTCGGATGCGTTGCAAGTTTTGTCATAACCCTGATACTTGGAAAATCGGTTCTGGCGGAAAAGTTGTTACGCCTGACGAAGTGATTGAAGAAGCTTTGAAGTACCGTTCTTATTGGGGGGGAAAAGGTGGTATCACGGTTAGTGGTGGCGAACCCTTGTTGCAGATGGAATTTCTGACTGAAGTGTTTAAAAAAGCTAAGGCCTTAGATATTCATACTACGATTGATACTTGTGGGCAGCCATTTACAAGAGAAGAACCTTTTTTCAGCCAATTTCAAGAGTTGATGAAGTATACAGACTTATTGCTTTTTGACATTAAACATATTGATTTTGAAGGACATAAAGCCTTAACTTCTTTAGGAAATGATAATATTTTGGAGATGGCTACCTATCTTTCTGAAATCAATAAACCGGTTTGGATTCGCCATGTTTTAGTGCCTGAGTGGACTGATTTTGATGAGCCATTAGCTAAATTAGGTGAATTTATTAAAACTTTGAAGAATGTTGATAAAGTGGAAGTTTTACCTTATCATACGATGGGGGAATACAAATGGGATGTTTTAGAGATGCCATATCCCTTAAAAGGTTTACAACCACCAACAGATGAGCGGGTACAAAACGCTAAAAAGTTACTTCATGTTAATGACTATACAAAATACATGGAGCGTTAATAGTTTCAAAATAAAATACGGACAAAAGTGAAAATCTTTTTGTCCGTATTTTTTACTATGGTGAAGATTGGCGCTAGCGAAATAGTTGCTAATTAAATCTTTTTTGACCCTCTGACGTTTTTTTGGTATGATAAGAAACGACTTGAATAACAACTAATTTTTCGAAGAAAAATTAATACTATAAAATGAATAAGGATGTCAGTCCCACTTACAAAGTTAGTAAGCTAGTGGGATGATATACGGCATGAAAATCGGACTAATTTTTCTAAGAAAAATTAATACTATAAAATGAATAAGGAGCAAATTTTATGTCTAAAATTTTAGTTTTTGGTCATCAAAACCCTGATACTGATGCAATTGGAGCAGCTTTAGCTTATGCAAATTTACAAAGAGCACTTGGCAAAGATGCGGAAGCAGTTGCTTTAGGTAATCCTAGTGAAGAAACACAATATGCTTTAGATTATTTTGCTGTAGATGCTCCACGGGTTGTGGAAACTATCGCTAATGAAACAACTGATGTGATGTTAGTGGATCACAACGAATTTCAACAAAGTGTGGCTGATATTGCGGAATTGAACGTTTTAGCAGTTGTTGATCATCATCGGATTGCTAACTTTGAAACAGCTAATCCCCTTTATTATCGTGCTGAACCAGTTGGCTGTACAAGCACAATTATTAATAAGCTTTATAAAGAAAATGCTGTTACAATTCCTAAAGAAATTGCTGGCATGATGTTATCTGCAATTATTTCTGATACTTTATTATTTAAATCACCAACTTGCACAGAAGAAGATGTGGTTGCTGCCAAAGAATTAGCAGCTATTGCAACAGTTGATTTAGAAGCTTACGGTTTAGAAATGTTAAAAGCTGGCACCAAATTAAGTGATAAATCAGCAGAAGTTTTATTAGATTTAGATGCTAAAAGCTTCCCAATGGCTGATAAAACAGTACGGATTGCTCAAGTTAACACGGTTGATTTAGCAGAAGTTTTAAACCGTCAAGAAGAGTTAACAAATGCTATGGTAGCAAGTAACCAAGCCAATCATTATGATTTATTTGTTTTAGTCATTACTAATATTTTGGATAGCGATTCTGAATTATTGGTTGTAGGTAGTGATTTAGATAAAGTAGAAAAAGCTTTTGGTGTAACTTTAAATAATCAACGAGCTTTCTTAAAAGGCGTAGTTTCTCGTAAAAAACAAGTTGTACCACAGTTGACAGCAGCTTTTAATTAAGCTAATTGATAGAAACAAGGGAAATTGCTTAAAATTTTCCTTGTTTTTTTTAACTTGCTTATGTTTAAATGAAGATATTATAAAATGAACTGAGGGGATTTCGTGCGGGTTTTAATTATTGAAGATAATCAGTTGTTAGCTCAATCTGTAAAAAAAGGCTTAAGCAAAGAAAATATTTCCGTGGATTTAGCTTTTTTAGGTCTTGAAGGAGAAGAAAAAGCTTATATTACTGATTATGATGTTATCTTATTAGATTTAAACTTACCTGATAAAGATGGCTTAGAAATTTTACGCTTTTTGCGGGGAAATCAGATTGAAACGCCAATTATTATTATTACTGCTCGCGACGAAATTACTGAACGGGCGCAAGGATTAAATGATGGAGCAGACGATTATATTGTTAAGCCTTTTGAATTAGTGGAATTAGTTGCCCGCATGCGAGCAGTGATTCGCCGTTTTCATGGGCGAACAGTTTCAACCATCACAGTTGGCTTACTAGAGATTAATCCGATTAAGCGAGAAGTTTGCTACGGAAATCAAGTAATTAAATTAAAACCAAAAGAATTCGATATTTTACAATATATCGGGCAAAAGCATCCGGCGGTTGTTTCTACTGAAGAAATTGCCGAACATATTTATGATGAGGATTTTGATCCTTTTTCTTCAGTTTTAAGAGTTCACTTAGCACGTTTGAAAAAACAACTGATGCAAGTTGCTAATAAAGAAATTTTAACAACAATCAGAGGAAAGGGGTATCAGTTATGGGAATGAAAGCTAATGTAAGAATTGGTGTGGTGATTGCTTTATTTTCAATCGTTACCACTTGTGTGATTGTGGGGGGCTTTTATTTTTGGCAGAAGAGCGCTCAAACTGTTGATGTAGCAGCTACGATTGGTACTGATTTTTACGCGGTTTCGCCAGCCGATAAATTGGTTATGGATACGACTAATTCAGTGCAGTTAAATGTAAATACCGATTTGCTAATTAATAATGAAGAATTAAACAAATTGTATTATCAATCATTTTTTAGTAATTTGCCTTTAGTTTTAACGTTAATTTGTTTAATTGTAATTGCCGTAACTATTATTTTATGGATGATTATTCGTGGGATTTATAAAAGACAGACTTTATCCGTAATTGATGAGTTATTACGAGTGGAAGATTTAGATGAACGAAATACTGGTAAAGATCCAATTGGTCAAGCTTTAAATCATTTGCGGGATACAGCGACTGGGAATTTTGATGATTTTAAGCGTTTAAGTAGCTATTTAACACATGATCAAAAAAATACGATTGCTGTGTTGCGTACCAATTTAGAGCAAAAAGAGGATTCTGAAGAAGAATTAGCGTTAATTGATGAGCTAACAAGCAGCGTCGATGACATTTTAACTTTAACTAGTAATGATGATGAAACGACGGAATTAGTTGATGTTGCTTTTGTTTGTGCGGAAGTTTGTGATGCTTACCAAAAATTTTATCCAGCAATTAACTTTGAATTTGATGAGACAGCTGATTTGATGATTATCGCTAAGTATCGTTGGATTTATCGCGCTGTTTCAAATTTATTAAGTAATAGCATTAAATATGGTCAAAATCGGCCGATTTTAGTTTCCTTGCAACAAGAAAGAAATTCAGTAATTATTAAAATTACCGATCAAGGCTTAGGACTTGATGCAGCAGAACAAAAACACATTTTCGACCATAAATATCGCGTAAAGGGTTTAAAACAAGATGGTTATGGGATTGGTTTATCAGTGGTAGAGCATGTTTGTGATCTATGCCAAGGCTTTGTTTTTGTAGAAAGTCAGAAAAATCAAGGCTCAACTTTTTGTTTAAGTTTTCCCAGTGCGTAAAAAAAAGATTAACTTTTAAAATCTGAGAAAGACTGGTTATTCAGTTTTTCTCAGATTTTTTTGGATTCAAAAAAATTTTAAAGTTAACATTCAGTTAACATCACTTTTGTTATGCTTACTTCGTTGAAAGATTTAAAAACTGAAAGGAGCAACATAATGAATTTTTTACAGCGAGGTTTAACGAGTGTTTTTAGAAGAAAAGGGAAGTCTATTATTTTATTTGCAGTCATTTTTATTTTAGGGAATGTAATTGCTGGGGCAATCGCAATTTCTCAATCAACAGCTAATGTCGAGAAAAAGATGAAGGCCGATTTAGGTGCGATTGCGACTATTGAAGCTGATTTTGAAAAATATATGCAAGATAATCCAGATAATATGTCTTTTACCATTGAAAATCCTAAAGAAGACTTAGTTAAAAAGATTGCCGAATTATCTTATGTAAAAGAGTTTGAATATAGCATTTCAAGCTATGCTTTTAGTAACCAAGTGAAGACAGTCAGCTTATCCAATAGTGAAATGATGTCAGCAGCTGATCCTATAACTTTAAAAGGTACGAATTTAGAGCTACCGATGGATTTTAAAAGTAGTGGCTTGAAGTTAGTGGATGGTCGCGGTTTTACGCCAGAAGAACTGAGTAGTGATAATTTAAAAGTAATCGTCTCTAATAAATTTGCCGAAGAAAATGGTTTAGTTGTAGGAGATAATTTTACTTTAGATGCTCATTGGATGGATTTTAAAGAAGATGGCACTATGGCAAAAGAAAAATTGACTGATTATCAAGTGGAAGTAATCGGGATTTTTGAACAAGAAAAATTGGAGAAAAAAGCTGGGGAGCAGCAAGATATGCAAAGCGCTATGTTTGATAATACCCAGCTAAATACTTTGTATTGTTCGAATGAAGCAGCCAAAGCGAATAATTTAGCTATGAATAAAGCCTATTCAAATGAAGGCTCAGATGAAGAAGGTGGCACACCTACTTATGTCTTGAATTCACCAGAAGATGTCGAGGCATTTAAAGAGGAAGTAACACCATTGTTGCCAGAATACACTAAAATTAACGCTTCAACAGACCGCTTTGATGAAGTTGGTGGTAGTGTTAAAAAATTATCACAAATCGCTAATTATGTGGTATTGATTGCGATTTTAGCAACTTTAATAATTATCTCTTTAGTAGTGGTGCTCTTTTTAAGAGACCGTAAACATGAGTTAGGGATTTACTTATCATTAGGTGAAAAATGTCAAAATGTTGTACTGCAAATTATTCTGGAATTGTTAATCATTAGTTTAATTGCTATGTGCTTTTCTTTAGTAACAGGGAATTTCTTAGGGAAAATGGTCTCTGAATCTTTAATTCAAAGTGATGCTCTAGCTGCAACAAGCAATGCTGCTAGTAGTGGCGGAATGATTATTGCAACTGGTGGAACTAATATGCCATCACTTTCAGTTGAAGATGTGCAAAATGCGTATGAAGTGAAATTTTCACTTAGCTATATTTTGACTTTCTTAGTGGCTGGTTTAGCAACCGTCTTTGGCTCTGCCTTGATGCCATTAATGTATATTTTACGCTTAAATCCTAAGAAAATTATGCTGTAGTGAAATAAAAACTAAAGGAGAAGAGAAATTATGACAATTTTACAAACTAAGGGAGTCAGTTATTTTTATCAAGATGGAGAACGCCGACGGAAAATTTTAGATGAAACATCTATCAATTTTGAACAAGGAAAATTTTATACGATTTTAGGGCAATCCGGCTCTGGTAAAACAACTTTTCTTTCATTAATCAGTGCTTTAGATGAACCGAAATCTGGTGAAATTTTATATAAAGGTCAAGATATTAAAAAGATTGGTTACGAAAAATATCGTCGGAATAATATTAGTATAATTTTTCAAAGCTATAACTTAGTTCCTTATTTAACGGCTGTGGAAAATGTCTTAGTGGCGATGTCAATTACCGATAATCAGTTGCCGAGTAATCATCAAGAAGTGGCTTATAATTTATTGGATTATATTGGCATCAATAAAACCAAAGCCGACCGGTTAGTCACTCAGCTTTCTGGTGGAGAGCAACAACGGGTTGCGATTGCCCGCGCTTTATCAACTAACGTAGATATTATTTTAGCTGATGAACCAACGGGGAATTTAGATGAAGGAATGGAAATGGAGATTGTCGAAATTTTTAAAGATTTAGCAGAAATCCACAATAAATGCGTAATAGTCGTGACTCACTCTAACGAAATTGCTAAATTTTCTGATGAAACTTTTTATCTTAAACAAGGTGAGTTGAAACATTATGAGTGATTTTCTATCTGGCTTTGATAAAGATAAATATCAACAACGACAAGCAACTGCAAAAGCTAATGCTGAGACTAAAGAAGCTAAAGAAGCAACTGATTTTCAACATCGTTTCAACCGTCCTTTAAAAGACTCTGAAGCTGTGCAAGCAGATAAAATTCCGCCAGCTGATATTACTACAGCCATTCGCCAACAAATCACAAATAGTGAAAAGTCTTCTGCAAATCAAATAACTGAATCGCTGGCTGCTTCTGAAGAACAAAGCAAACAGGAAAGTTTTTCAGCAGTAGTGCTTAATGAAGCTGTTGAACCATTAACTAGAGCTAGTCGCAATCAGCAAGTTCAAGAAGAAGAGAGCGAGTTTGATCCGACTTTTAAAAAACGCCAACAAAAAAAGCGCCAAATCATTGTTGGAGGAATTTTGTTAAGCTTACTAATAGTTGTTTTTGGTTATTATCAAATGACTTATGTAAAACTGACTGATTTTCAAGGAAAAGAGTTATCAGAAGCACGTACTTGGCTTAGCAAACATAAATTAAAACTAGACTTAGTTCAAGAGTTTAGTGAAGAAGTGGCTGCTAATCAAGTTATTTCCCAAAAGCAAAAAGCTGATAAAAAAGTCAAAAAGGGTAGCAGTATTCAATTAACTGCTAGTAAAGGTGCAGATCCCGAAGAAGTCATTGTGATGCCTGATTTTTTAGCCATGACTAAAGCAGAAGCGGAAGCTTGGAAAAAAGAGCAGCTTGCAGATAATTTTAGTATTATTGAAGAGTATCATGAAAATGTTGAAAAAGGGCAACCTTTACGTTTAGAGTTTAATAACAAAGAAACTACGCGAGAAACTTATCAAAGAAAAGAAAAAGCTAAACTTTATATTTCAAAAGGCTTAGAAACTTTTGAAAAAAATATTGAAATGCCTGATTTTGTCAATAAAACTAAAACAGAAGTTGAAGCATGGGTTAAGAAAAATGAAATTAAAGCTAGCTATCAAGAGCTACCATCTAACGAGATTATGGAAAATAATATTATTGCTCAAAATGTTCCCGTTGATGAAAAAGTTGCCAAGCAAGATGAAATTCTTTTTGCAGTTTCAATTGGTAAAGCAAAAATCGTACCGGATTTTGCAGAATACACACCTGAAGAAGCAGCGACTGCAGGTGCAGGCTTAAATTTACAAGTGAAAAGCATTTATAGTGAAACTGTTTCTTACGGTCAATTAATTTCACAAAATGTAGCAGTCGGCACGGAATTGACGGTTAAGGACACAGATACAATCAAAGTTGTTTATTCAGCAGGGCGACCGTATATCAAAGATTTGCGGGAAACTTTTGTAGAGGGAGATTTACAAAAATATTTTTATGATGAATATCAAGCCAAAGGAGCGAATATTCGTTATACTGTTCGCTACGTTGATTCAGCTGCGGCAAAAGGCAGTATCGTAAGCATGAGTCCTGTAAATCAATATTTAGGTTTAGAAGCAACCATCACCATTGATATAAGTCTAGGCAATCTTTCTTACTAAGTTAATTGGTCTAATAAAAATGACTTAACTTATTCAAAATAGAGTAGAGATAAATCAAGTTATTAATTATCCGCAGATTCCAGTATCGTAAAAGCATACGCTATTTAAGAATTTAGATTATTAAATAAAGCGTGAGTTTTGGGTCTATACAAGATAATTATAAACAAATTTATCTCTACTTTTTTATGATATCGACAATATCAACAAAATGCACTAGTTTGCCTTACTAACATTTGGTATAGTTGAATAAGAAAAACGAAGCGCCTTCGTTCTGCACCCGAGCAAAGTGCAAAATCAAATTATAGCGGTGTTTTATACCGCGAATTTTATTTTCACTTTGTTGAGTGGTGCAAAGGCGATTAGTTAGACAATAAGAAAAACGAAGCGCCTTCGTTCTGTACCAAAGTAAAATAGAAAACACATAAATAAATTATAAAGGAGGCTTTATTTTGAAAAGGACTAACTTATTTTTTTCGCAAAATAAAAAATTTCATTTTTTAGCCCTTATTTTTTTATTAATAAGCTTTACTTGCTTAATTTTTTTCTGGAGTCTTTTTCACAGTTTCCGTAAAGAACAATTAGCAATTGAAGAAAGCTATCAATCACAAGTGAGTTTATATAATTATGACTTTGATAATCAAGAAGCCAAAGCCTTAACTTTACCTTTAATTCAACAGTTTCTTGATTCTGAATATGTAAAAGATAGTACTTTAAGTGGCTTTACTTTAATGGAAGCTGAAGGGATTGAAATTCCAGAAAGTAACGGTAGCACTAATTTAGCAGAAAATCGCGTGGCGGTTTCTTTTAGCGAAATGAAAGAGTATACCACAAATTTTCAGTCGCAATTAATTGCTGGCAACCTTGATTTAGCTGCAGATGAATGTTTAATCAATAATTACATAGCTGAGGCCAATAATTTTTCTGTGGGGGATCAGTTTACATTGCTTACTCAGCGAGGGGAAAAGAAGATAGTAAAAGTGGCGGCAATTATCAGTGATTTCCTTGATAATACAGCGTTTATTAGTGTACCATTAGCGGCTGGCGAGTATCTTTTCCCGAAAGAACAGGCTGGTGAAATAGCTTGGAATGTTGAGTTTCAGCTTTATCATTCGCGAGATTACCAAAAATTTGTTAAAGAACTTTATCAAAAGAAATTACCCCGTTCATATCAAGTAGAAAATCATGAAGAACTAGGGAAGATAGAAACACAAAATTTAAAGAAAAACCAGCAATTAACTTTAACCCTATGGCTAGTAACGCTATTAATCAGTTTATTAACTTTTTTCTTATGTTCTTTATTATCATGGCAAGAGCGCAGTTATCAAATGCGTTATTACTATAGTATTGGAATTAGTCGCAAGCAATTAGTAGAAAATCAGCTAGCAGAATCGCTGCTATTAGTGATTATTGCAATTGGTGTTAGTTATGTAATCAATTTCTTTTTTGCTGAAAAAATTGCAGCTGTCCTATTCTTTAATCAACAATCACTTAGTAACGGCTTGGCTGTCTCACAAGCAGTTGTTTCTTCAACTGTTTATGCGGTAAATCTAGTTAAAGAGATAACTTTACCTACTATAAGGGTGACTTTTTATTGGTTTATTTTTCCCTTAGCTATTCTTTATAGTTTAGTTTTAAATTTCCGATTAATGTTTTATACCCGAAATTTTCAATTAACGGACTTAATTCAGGAAGGAAGTGAGCGTTAATGAATTTATTTTCTTTAGAAAATGCTAGTTATTATTCTAAAAAAAAAGAACGCTTGTTATTAGATAATTTGAAGGCAACTTTTCCAGCAGATAAAATTTCTTTTATTTTTGGGAATAATTCACAAGAAAAAAGTTTATTAACTGCTTTATTAGGTGGCTTGGATTTATTTAATACAGGAAGTTTACGCTATCAAGGCGAAAATTTAACAGCCGAAACCCTTGCTAATTATCGTAAGGATCAAGTGGCGATTTACTTAACCGATTATTTAGGGTTAAGCAAACAGTCCTTAGTTAAAAACTTATTAATCTATCGCCAAGTTGTTGAAAAAAATTTTGATAAAGTTAGCTGTTATGAATATTTAGCTAAATTTGGCATCACAAAAGAACAAGCCAATCAGTCTTTTCAAAAACAAGAATCTTTAGTTTTAAAAAGATATGCTTTAGCTAGACTTTTAGTGAGAAAGCCACAAATTATTGTAGCCAATGATTTATTAGATGATCTACCTGAGGATTTGCAGGCAGATTTTATTGATTATTTGCACGAGGAAATGAAACAACGACAATTGACGATAATCATCACTTCCAGTCATCAACAATTAGCTAAATATGCTGACGAATATTGGGGCTTAAATCACGGAAAGTTAGTTTTTATTGGTGAAAAAACCAACGTTTTTCAAAAATTGTAAGAAAATTTTCTTATTTCTGAAAAATTGCTATTTTTTTATTTTATTATGCTGGAAAGCTAAATATTTTTGAAGAGTTTGTGGTAAACTTACTAATAAGTAGAATTTTAGTTAGAGATAATGAATACTGGGGAAATTTAAAAAGCGAGTCAATCTATAAATAGTAAGTAACCTGAAGGAGGGCAAGGAGTTATGAATTTTATTCAAAGAGCATGGGCAAGTGTTGTTAGACGTAAAGGGAAATCAACTATTTTATTTTTAGTTATTTTTATTTTAGGGAATGTAATTGCTGGTGCAATTGCAATTCAGCAGTCAACAGCCAATGTTGAGAAGAAAGTCAAGGCTGATTTAGGAGCAGTAGCTACGATTGAGTATGATTGGCAAACAGAAATGCAAGAAGAATCTTCAGATGAAGTAGTAATGTATGAAAATCTAACTGAAGAGCAAATTAATGAAGTTGGTAAGCTACCTTATGTTAAAGAATATGATTATGCTATCCAGGGCTATTTTTCTGTGACTGATTTAAAAACAGTTGGTATGCCTGAAGAGGAAGCTGACATGTATGAAGGTATCGGAAAAATGGTATTAGCAAATGGTACTAATTTAAAAGAACCAATCCCTTTTAAAGAGAAAAAGGTTGTTTTAACCGATGGTCGCACGTTTACGGATGAAGAAATTTCTGCTAAAAAATATGTAGCAGTTGTTTCTAATAGTTTTGCTCAAGAAAATGGTTTAGCATTGGGAGATGAATTTATTATTGATTCCAATCTGGATGATTATAAAGAAGATGGCTCAATAGAGAAAAATAAAATAAATGATTTTGCGATAACGGTAGTTGGTTTATATGATCCAATAAAATTGGAAACAAAAACTAGTGATGATGAAAAAAATTCCATGAATAACGATCCTTATTTTGATATGATGCAACTCAATACTTTTTATATGCCGAATTCTGTGATTAAAGAGTTGACTAATTTAGATTTAGAAAAAATTAAAGAAATTAAACCAGAATTGTATATCAAGGATGATGGCTCTGATTTTACAGAAGAAGATAACTTTTATGCCATACCAACTTACTTTTTGAAATCACCAGAAGATGCTGATGCTTTTAAAGAAGAAGCGAACAATTTAGTTCCTAAATATCAAAAAGTTGTTGTTTCAACAGATAAATTTGATGAAGTTGGCGGTAGTTTGCAGAAAATGTCTAAAATTGCTGGTTATGTGGTAATTATTGCGGTTATTGCTGCTTTAGTAATTATCTCATTAGTAGTTATTTTATTCTTACGAGATCGTAAACACGAATTAGGAATCTATCTTTCTCTAGGAGAAAAACGTAAAAATGTTTTATTACAAGTTATTATTGAATTATTAGTAATTAGTTTAGTAGCCATGTGTTTATCTTTAGTGACCGGTAATTTCTTAGGAAAAATGGTTTCTGAATCCTTGTTAAGAAGTGATGCTTTAGCTACGAATGTTTCTAACATGAATGGCTTTTATCATGATCCAACAGCATTGATGAATAATATTTCTTTAACAGCTGAAGATGTACAAGCAGCTTATCAAGTTAATTTCTCTGTTAGTTATATTATTTCCTTCTTAGTTGTCGGCTTACTAACAGTTTTAGGTTCTGCAATTTTACCACTGTTATATATTTTACGCTTAAATCCTAAGAAGATTATGATGTAAGACTACCTTAATATGAGCAAGGATTGCCAGTTCAACTTACTTAAGTATCAAGCTAGTTGAATGGTATACGGTGCGAAAATCAAACTAATTTTTCAACAGAAAAATTGATACCTTGATATGAGCAAGGATTGCCAGTTCAACTTACTTAAGTATCAAGCTAGTTGAATGGTATACGGCGCGAAAATCGAACTAATTTTTCAACAGAAAAATTAATACCTTATTATGAGCAAGGAGGAATAATTATGGCTATTTTAGAAACGCAAGATGTGACTTACTTTTATCAAGATGGTGACCGTCGTCGAAATATCTTGAAAGAAACATCTATAAAATTCCAGCGGGGAAAATTTTATACTATTTTAGGTCAATCTGGTTCTGGTAAAACCACGTTCCTTTCTTTGATTAGTGCTTTAGATGAACCGAAAAGTGGCAAGGTCCTTTATCGTGGGAAAGATATCAAGAGTCTCGGCTATGAAAGATATCGTCGAAATTATGTAAGTATTATTTTCCAAAGTTATAATTTAGTACCTTATCTATCAGCGGTTGAAAATGTCTTAGTGGCGATGTCGATTACTGATAATAAATTGCCAGATAATCCTAAAGAAGTCGCTTATAACTTGCTGGATTATATTGGCATCAATAAAACCAAAGCCGATCGCTTAGTGAATCGCTTATCAGGTGGGGAACAACAGCGGGTAGCAATTGCACGAGCTTTAGCGACAAATGTCGATATTATTTTAGCCGATGAACCAACAGGGAATTTAGATGAAGGTATGGAAGAAGAGATTGTAGCGATTTTTAAAGATTTAGCAGAGAATCATAATAAATGTGTGATTGTCGTTACGCATTCAAATGAAATTGCTAAACAGTCTGATCGCACTTACTATCTTAAAAAGGGTGTGTTGAAACGCCATGGGTGATTTTCTATCTAACTTCGATAAAGATAATTATGGGAAAACTGAAAAGCAAAAACAATTTTCTCAAGAGAAACCAGCTGATAAACAGCCGACAGAACCATTACCTTCAAGAGCTAAAAAAAGAGCGACTGCACCTAAAGAACCAACTGTAGCAAAGCCAAAAAGAAAAACAGCTAAACCTAAAGCATCTGTTGCGACAGAAAATAAACGGGATTCACAAGATGAAGATATAGAAATTGATCCTACTTTTAAAAAGAAACAGCGACGAAATCGCTTGTTAATTGCTTTATTGGCAGTTTTAGTGGTTGTGGCAGGTAGTTTTGGCTATTATCAAATGACCCACGTTAAGCTGACGAATTTTGTTGATAAAGAAGTTTCGGAAGCCCGCAATTGGTTGGCGGACAATGATTTAAAGTTGGAGCTTATTCAAGAGTATGATGAAGCAATTGCAACCAATAAAGTAATTAGTCAAAAACAACTAGCCGATAAAAAAATCAAAAAAGGCAGCACGATTCAAATAACTGCTAGTAAAGGCCCGGATCCAGATGCCACGTTACCTTTGCCAGATTTTTTAACCATGTCAAAAGCTTCGGCTGATGAGTGGAAAGCGATGAATAAAGCGGATAACTTATCAATCATTGAAGAATATAATGATACCGTTGAAAAAGGTCAAGGAATCAGAGTTGAATTTAATAACAAAGACACTACTCGTGAAAATTATCGTCGTAAAGAGAAGGTTAAAATTTATTATTCAAAAGGTCCTGAAACTTACGAAAAAAATATTGAAGTGCTTGATTTTGTTAATAAAGCCAAAGCAGAAGTTGAAACTTGGAGTAAGAAAAATGAGATAAAAATTACTTATCAAGAAGAAAGCTCGGATACTATTGCACCTGATAATGTAATCTCTCAAAGTATTACTAAAGGAGAAAAAGTTGCTAAAAAAGATGAAATGACCGTTAGTATTTCTACTGGGAAAGCAATTGTTGTGCCTAATTTTGGTGATTTTTCTTTTGAAGATGCAGCGACAGCAGGGGCTGGTTTAACAGTTCAAGTGAAGAGTATTTATTCAAATGATATTGCCTATGGACAATTAGTCTCTCAAAGCATTCCTGCGGGTACAGCTTTAACTAGTAAAGATGATTTAAATATTAAAGTAACCTATTCATTAGGCAAACCATATTTCAAAGATATTCGTGGAACACAAATAGAAGGAGATTTGCCAAAATATTTTTATGATGAATTTACTTCCAAAGGTGCCAATATCACTTACCAAGTCCGGTATGTAGATTCGGCAGAAACCAAAGGAATGGTAGTTGGTACGAATGTGGTTAATCAATACATTCCGATTCAGTATACGATTTACGTCGATATTAGTCGGGGGAATTTACAAGGAATACCACAATATGATGCTGCTCCTGCTAATGCTGAAAGTCAGAAACAACCGATTGATTTAACAGATGAACTTGATCAGTTAAAAGAAGAAACAGATTAACTTTGAAACCACTGTGAAGAAAATTTATGGTGGTTTTTGAAATATTTTATAATGAAAAAAATGACTTACTATTTGCTAGCAATAATATTTATCTAGCTGACGGTAATTGGCGGAACTATTACGAAGCGCTAAAATAACTTTATTAGTGATAAGAAAATTAGTTAATTGAGAATTCCTTGCGAAGTAATTCTCAATTAACTTTTTTAATAGGAAAATAACCTAACTTTACATATAGGAAATTCTTGATTTATTAAGTTTTAATTTAGAAAAAAGAAACAATTGCGAAACTTTTAAGTAAAAATCACTAAAAAAATTAGTTTATAATGTTTACAAACTAAGCAGAACCAGATACAATAGGGATAGTAGCTATCAGAGGCTTTTAAATTAAAAAAGGAGCGTGTCAAAAATGGATAACCAGCTTGTTACTAAAGCGATTGACACTTTAAAAGAAGCAAATATTCGGATTACCCCACAACGTCATGCGGTCGTTGAATATTTGGTTACTTATCATAACCATCCAACTGCCGATGATATTTATCATGCTTTGGAGGAACGTTTTCCTAATATGAGTGTGGCAACGGTTTATAATAATTTACGTTTATTAACGGATTTGGGCTTAGTTAATGAAATGAAATATGGCGACGCGTCAAGCCATTTTGATTTTAGTACTGAGCGCCACTATCATGTAATTTGTCAAAAATGTGGTAAGATTGTCGACTTTCATTATCCAAGTTTAGAAGATGTTGAAATGGCAGCCAGTCGTTTGACTAATTTTGCAATTAACGAACATCGTTTAGAGCTTTATGGAGATTGTCCTGATTGCCAACAAAAAGGTTAGCAGAATCTAAAAAATTCCCTGATTTTTGTCAAAGGGAATTTTTTTATGCTTATTGCAAGAAAAGTCAATTGTCATTAGACTTTTGAAAGCAGCTTTGCTATGATTGATTTAAACTTTTAACTTTATATTTCAAGGAGAGAAATCATGAAAATATTACACACAGATCATGCCCCACAAGCTATTGGACCTTATGTTCAAGGAAAAATTGTTAACGGCTTGTTATTCGCTTCAGGACAAATTCCTTTGGATCCAACTAGTGGTGAAATTATTGGTACCACCATTGAAGAACAAACAGCCCAAGTGATGAAAAATATCGCTGCTATTTTAAAAGAAGCCAACGCAACTTTTGATGATGTTGTAAAAACAACTTGTTTCTTAAATGATATGAACGATTTTGCGGCTTTTAATGAAGTCTATGCGCAAGCTTTTGGAGAAGTTTTCCCAGCGCGTTCAGCTGTTGAAGTGGCTCGTTTACCGAAAGATGTTTTGATTGAGATTGAAATTATTGCTTCAGTTAAAGCATAAAGTTATTAAAACTCAGCTTAGTTAGTGGGCAACACATAACTAAGCTGAGTTTTTCTATAGAATTACAAAGTTTTATTTGCTTTTCAGTTATAGATTCTTTAGAATGAAAAAGAAAATATTGAGGAAATTAAGGCGGTTACTAATGAAAACTTATCCAGTAGAAAAAAATCAACGATTAACAACAAAAATTATCGATTTAACTTATGAAGGACTAGGGGTTGCTAAAGTTGACGGCTATCCACTTTTCATCGAAAATGCGTTAGTCGGTGAAGAAGTTAAAATTCACGTATTAAAAACCGGTAAAAATTTTGGTTATGCCAAAGTTTTAAGCTGGTTGCAAGAAAGCCCAGATCGTCAACCAATGGCAGAATTTGATTTATTACGAACAGGTATTGCGCCACTAGGTCATTTGGCTTATGAAAAACAACTACTTTTTAAACAGCAACAAGTGGTTCAAAATCTTGAAAAAATTGCTAAACTGCCTGAAATTAAGGTACTACCAACAATCGGCATGGCTGAACCATGGGGCTACCGCAATAAAGCACAAATCCCTGTGCGAAAAGTGGATGACCGTTTAGAGTTAGGTTTTTATCGTAAAAACTCTCATAACATCGTACCGATTGAAAACTTCATGATTCAAGATCCTAAAATTGATGAAGCTTTGCAAGTAATCAAACAAATTTTAAGAAGATTCAATATCAAACCTTATAGTGAAGAAAGAAATACTGGTTTCTTGCGTCATATTATTATTCGTCGTGGTCACTATAGCCATGAAATGATGGTGACTTTAGTTACTCGGACCGAAAAATTCTTTAAAGGTAAGGAACTAGCAAAAGTGATTGCTACTGAAATTCCAGAAGTCGTTTCGGTGATTCAAAATGTCAATGAAAAAGCGACAAATGTTATTTTAGGTAAGTCAGAAATTTTATTATTTGGTAAAAAATCAATTCAAGATACGCTTTTAGGGAAAAAATTCCAAATATCTAGTAAATCTTTCTACCAAGTTAATACCTTACAAACTGAAAAACTATACCAAACAGCCATTGATTTAGCCAAATTAACTAAAGATGATATCGTTGTAGATGCTTATTGTGGTATCGGAACAATTGGTTTGTCATTAGCAGAGGAAGTTAAGCACGTTTACGGTATGGAAGTCGTTCCTGAAGCTGTAGCTGATGCTAAGAAAAATGCAATGCTGAACAACATCGAAAATGCTACTTATGAAGTCGGTATGGTTGAAGAATCATTGGAAAAATGGTTAGCTGATGGCATTAAGCCAACTGTTGTTTTTGTGGATCCGCCTCGCAAAGGCTTAACAGACAGCTTTATCAATTCCATCGCTGAGGCAGAAATCAACAAAGTGGTTTACATTTCTTGCAATCCAGCAACTATGGCAAGAGATTTGAAGCAATTTGACCAATTAGGCTATACAACCAAGCAAATTCAACCAATTGATTTATTCCCACAAACTCATCATGTTGAGTGTGTCATGTTGATAACGAGAACTGAGGGGTAAAAGTGCCGATAAACCCCGTAAACACGGCATTTCCCCCAAATGAAAAATGGCTATGGGATTTTGATAAGTGGTTGAATATCGAAAAAACAATAGCCGAATGCACTCAAAGTGAGTGATTACAAGGGTTGACCGATTATTGGGTTATGGCTTGGTGAGTGCATAGGACTACTGACATAGTGTGAGTGTAGGAGAATGTTGACAGCAATCGGAGACACGAAAACGTATGTGAGAAAATAGATGAAAAGAGGTTTGAGAAGATATGCGAGGGAAAAGTATAAATTTATTTTTGATGGATGGAGAACCAAATGGCAGAATGAAATGCACTCTTGCTAATTGGACGGGAGTTGCTTATAAAATCCCACGCACAAAGCTTGATAGCTGTAAGGGGCGTGATGACCTTTCGCAAAGTGGCGTATATTTTCTCTTCGGAATATCTGATCAAACAGGTGAAAGTGTCGTTTATATCGGACAGGCTGGCGTTCGTAAAAATGGCGAAGGAATACTATATCGCTTGCAAGAGCATAAACGCAATCCCGAAAAGGATTACTGGACGGAAGCGGTGGTGTTCACAACTTCAAATAACTCTTTCGGACCCACAGAGATAAGCTATCTTGAAAATAGATTTACAAATATCGCTAAAGAGACAGAACGTTATGTTGTAAAAAACGGCAATGACCCTACACCCGGTAATATTACAGAGGAAAAGGAAAGCGAGCTCGAAGAATTCATTGATTATGCAAAAATAATTATGGGTACGCTCGGGCATAAGGTATTTGAATCCCTTACAGACTCTAAAATAACGGTTGCTCCGAATAGCGATAGTGCAGAAAGCGATAATATGATTTTTTACATAAGACGTAGCGGTGCAGATGCAAAGGGCAAGCTAACAAGTGAGGGTTTTGTTGTTTTAGCTGGTAGCAAAATTAGAGCGGATATTGTTCCAAGTTGCCCAGACTATGTGAAAACCGAGAGAAAAAACAATAAGGATAATATAGATGAGAATGGCATTATAAGAAACGAGATATTATTCAAATCGCCATCAAGTTCAGCTGCTTTTGTACTCGGTGCATCAGCGAATGGGAATATTGAATGGAAAACGGATGAGGGTAAGATTTTGAAAGATGTTGAAAATAGTCAAAATTAGAATGTAGCATAGAAAAAAGTGCAGGTTTTTTGTTAATTCAGAAAACCTGCACTTTTTCTATGGCATCTAGTGATTCTTAATTGAGAGACAAAAAGTAATTACTATTACAGTTATAAAAATAATTAGTAATATAATTTTAAAAGGGATTGTAATTACAACTCGTTTATGCTATAATTAAAAGGAGAAAGTTTAGTGTTTTCAAGGAGGTGCTGATATTGGCGGATGTAAAAATGAAACCTAAAATACCGATGGAACATTTGAATATTGGGGAGTTTAATCGTGGACAGTCTTCCAAACTAATAAGAAAATTGGTTGAAGAAGACAAAGCAGCTTATATAAATAAAAATGGGAAACCCATAGCTGTTGTTATGTCAAATGAACGCTATGAGCGACTACTTGCGAAAGGAATTGATATCAATGAGTTCTGAGTATTCAAAGCATGACTAAGGAGGTGGCGGAGATAGTTGCTAAAAAATACGGTGTTGTATACACCCCGAATAGATTGGCTGAGTTTGCAGCGGAACTTTTATATAGAGAGGCAGAAGCGACAAATACAGAAATAAAATCAGTGTTAGATCCTGCGTGTGGTGAATGTGCTCTCCTGTGTGCTGCAAAAAAATATTTTAATGGAACGGCGAAGTATTTTGGCATAGACGTTGATAAGGAAGCGATAGCGGGTTCGACCGAGAATTTTGAAATTAAGTATAATGATTCAATTCTTCCTCGAAAAGTGAAGAAGCAAACAGCGAAATATTGGAGGAATAAATTTAAGGGAATATCTGCGATAATTGCAAATCCGCCGTGGAGTTCCGAGAAAATATATTCTCGTGAAGAATTACAAAATGCGGGTTTTTCATTGACTGCAGGACAATATGATAGCTTTGTGCTTTTTGTGGAATTGGCTTATAACTTATTAGATGATGGTGGATACTTTTCATTTATCATTCCCGATTCATTGTTTGATGCGCAAAACGAGAAACTTAGAAGATTTCTGACGGAGAAAACACAAATCAAGGTAATAGCCAGATTGGGCGAAAAAATATTTGAAGAAGTGAATAGAGCTACTACTGTTGTTGTTTGCAGAAAAGAAGACCCAACGGATCATTCTGTAACCCATTGCTTTAGACTTACTACAGAAGAACGAAAAAAGTTTTTGACCTCAGATTTGAGCCTCTTTAATTTTTACAATGAGGGGGTGCACGATGTGCTACAAAGACGTTTTTCTGAAAATGCAGCCTGCAATTTTGATGTTGACACACACGCAGATGAAGAAACATTGCTGTCGAAGATAAAGGCGCATTCTATAAACTGGGAGAAAACATTTATTTTTGGGCGCGGTGTTGAAATATCGAAAACTGGAAAGGTTGTGTTCTGCCCTTCTTGTGGATATGCTCAGGGATATAAAAAATCTCAGCTGGCGGAAGGCAAGAAAAAATGTACTAATTGTGGAAGTGAAATTTTGGTTACAGATAGCAGTGTTCAAAACGTTGTGTCCAAAGAACAAACACCCCAGATGGTTCAGATTTATGTTGGCGAGAATATTCGAAGGTATGGAATAACAGGAGAATTTTATATCAAATCAAACATTCCCGGAATAAATTATAAAAATCGCACAATGTACACTCCACCTAAATTGTTAGTAAGAAAAACGGGCCTTGGAATATATGCATCGATTGATTATACTGGAAGTATGACAAGCCAGACTGTATATATTTTAAAATTCAAAGATAGTCAGCACCAAGCACCTTTGGAGTATTATCTGGCATTGCTGAATTCACGTGTAGTTTACTACTTCTATTTGAAGGCATATGGAGAAAATGAATGGAAGTCACACCCCTACTTTACTAAGCAAATTATCTATTCGCTACCTATCAGGGAGTTTGAAAACAGCGAGTTGGATAGAAAAATTATAGAGGTCGCATCTGAATTAGCTCATAGATATGAATATAGCAAAGATGTCCAGCTAGAGAAACTGATTATGAAGAAGTATGGTCTGTCAGATGCCGAATGCAATATGATTTATGGTGAGATGAATCGTCTGCCTGACTTAAGTGCGATTAACAATATGAAAGTTGAGGTAGAAGATGTATAGGTATATTGGAAATAAATCAAAGCTAACTCCATACATCCTTGAAAAAGTAGAGCAGCTTATTGGAAAAACAGGGACAGTGGCCGATATTATGGCAGGAACTGGTACAGTTGCATTAGAATTAAGAAAAGCAGGATACTCAGTTGTTGCATCTGATGTAATGACATATTCTTACCATCATTTAATAGTTAGTCTGTGTTTAGATTCAGCACCTTCCTTTGTAGGTCTTGTGAATCAAGGGATAATAAACCCAAATGAGAAAGATTCTTATGTGGCAGCTCTGGCTTTCTTGAATGACATTGAACCTAAAGAAGGATTCTTTTTTAAAGAGTTTTCTCCGGGAGGAATGCCGCAAAACGGATGTGAGCCACGGAAATATTTCACTACAGAAAATGCAAAGAAGATTGATGCAGTCAGGGAAAAAATTAATGAGTGGATTGATAATGGTTCTGTAAGCAAAGTAGAGGAATCTCTCTTAAAGCACACTCTGATTATGGCAGTTAATGAAGTTGCCAATATATCTGGAACTTATGGATACTTTTTGGCTGATTTCAAGAAAAATGCAAACACACAGATTGAATTAAAACCTGTAGAGTTTTATTCAAAGAATCTAACAGGTCACATGGTTAAATTGGGATTCGCAGAGAATTTGGCAGCAACCATCACAGCAGATTTGTGCTACATTGACCCTCCGTACATGAAAAGGCAGTATGCTGCAAATTATCATATTTTAGAAACCATCGCACGAGGAGATTTTCCTGATGCCGTCGGCAAAAGTGGCTTGCGTGACTGGTGGGAACAGCACTCAAAATTATGTACTAAAACACGGGGATTACAATCGTTTGAGAAAATTTTAGGAGATATGCATTGTCCAAAGTTTCTGATTAGCTATAGTGAGGATGGATTGTTTTCCTTAAAACAGTTAGAAGAGTGCTTTAGCAAGTTTGGGGATGTCAAAGTACAAGAAATAGATTACAATCGTTTTAGAAGCAATGACAGCAAGTTGCCAAAGAAACTAAAGGAATATTTGATTTCAATAGAAAGGCAGGTATAGGTGAATGGAGTACATTGATAGGATATTTTACAGAAAAATCAATCCGTCTGATTTCAAAAAACTTTATGATATTGATAAGCCTGAAGGAGGTGGCGGACAGACGTACTTGGAGGCGGCTGGAATTTCTAATGATAAGATTGTTGATTTTCTCTCCTGTGCAGAGGTGGCAAACAGTCCGTTGTCGGATGAAGCAAGATCCGTGTATACCTTTAATGCCTATGTTTTAGGTGATTTAAAGAATCAATGTGCATTTGTTGAATTTGCACCTCGAAAAGGACGTAACAACTATCGCATAAGCCGGCAGAATATGAAGTATAAGCATCCAGCATGGAGTTTGGGTAATGGTTTTCCAGAACCGAGTAAAGGTGATGATGGCGAATACACTTCATATGGTGATTTTGCAGGAATCATTGATAATCTCGTTATACTTATCATTAGGACTACCTATAGACGATACTATGCTGGCTTTATAAATGCGATAGAAATGCCAGAAAATTGGCCACATAATATCGGTTTGGAAGACATTTTTAGTGGTGAGCGCAGAGATGTAATAAACATGGATGCTTATAAGTTGCAATTTATTAATGATGCAATCAATCCATTTGGGGAGTATGTTCCAGCAATTGAGGAAAGCAACAGAGCGACAACTGGATGTAATGTACTTTTATACGGTGTCCCTGGCTCTGGTAAAAGCTGGACAATAGAGCATGAGTACTGTGATAACGAAGAGTGCATGGAACGTTTGGTTTTTCATCCTGATTATATGTATTCTGACTTTGTTGGTCAGATTTTACCTGTTGTAAAAGATGATGATAAAGTGAGATATGAATTTATGCCGGGTCCATTTACTAAGTTGTTAAAACGGGCATATTCTAATCCAGAGAAATCCTATTACTTGATTGTGGAAGAAATAAATCGCGGGAATGCCCCTGCAATATTCGGAGAGATATTCCAGCTTCTTGATAGAAAAGATGAAGATGAATTTGATGAAACTGGTAATCTTCTGTACAAGAGAGGCACAAGTGAATATGGAATAACGAATGCCCATGTTGCTCGTATCGTTTATGGTGATGAGGAGCATAAGGTTAGGATTCCTGCTAATATGTCTATTTTGGGTACAATGAATACTTCTGATCAAAATGTGTTCACATTGGATACTGCTTTTCAAAGAAGATGGATTATGCGAATGATTCCGAATTCATTTGCAAATCATAAATTTGCCGACAAACTGATTTTAGATACAGATGTATCTTGGAAACAGTTCTGTGAGGCGATTAATGAGGAGATTTTACGCAGAAATAATATCACATCCTCTGAGGATAAGCGACTTGGAGCATATTTTATCTCGGCATCTGATTTAGAAATGCAACCTGTCAATGATGGTATGGGAGAGAAAGAGAGAATCCAAATCGAACATAATAACAACAGGTTTGCAGAAAAAGTCCTTAAATATTTGTGGGACGATGCTTTTAAGTTTTCTCATCAAGACACATTTAACACAAGACAGTTTAGCAGTCTTGAAAAAGTTATTGCTGGATTTATGGATTCAAAGAAGACTAAAAATGAGCGTTTTCGTGTGTTCAATGAGAACCTGCGCAAAATGATTCTGGAAGGAGTCACTACAGAATCTAATGAGGTTCTAGATGATGAAAGCGAAAACACACAGGAATTGTAAAGCGAGGTGATCAACATTGGATTTAGGCTTAAACCTAAAGGTTCGATGCCATGTAAATAAAAATGGCGATGGTGATAGATTTGTCGGGATTAAAGCTGATGCGAATCAAGCGATGGTCTATTTTCCAATGGGATATCGCATACCCGATAACGAAGAGGATATTAGGGATGATATCCTAAAACTGATTTCTGTGTTAGCTGAATTTACAGATTCAAAGGACAAAGTATTGGCTATGCAGAAATTCGAAGCACCTCAGTCCGTGAATTTTCCAATCAATGCCTACATGAATATTATCCGATACTATTTAGAGCAGCATTCATATTACACAGAAAAGGACATGATTCGTAAGACCAGTGACAGAGGAAAAATAGATTTTGCAGCATCACTGCGTAGAAATGTAAGCTTTTTCCAAGAGGATGGTACTCCCTTTTTTGACAAGTATACAGTTAAGGGTTCAACTCCAAATGAGAAAAATCTAATAACGATGATTCATAAATATTGTGTCCATGAAAGCTTCGTGCAGATGGGATGGTTGTTTATGCCAGATGTTCCACCAGATCCTCATATCGAAAGAAACATCCCTCTTTTTCTTAGCGTGTTGAAGAAAAAGCTTGCAGTTACCCATTTAGAAAAAGATATATTGCTGTTTGAAGCAATGATTTCTATGTTGGAATACTTAGATGAAAATAGTGATGATAAACAGTTTTATTTTGGGACAGATAGATTTGAGTATGTATGGGAAAAACTCATAGATACCGTATTTGGAATAAAAGAAAAAGAAGAATACTTCCCTAGAACAACATGGCACTTGAAATATGGTAATGCACATCGTAATTATGCATTAGAACCGGATACAATTATGCTTTGTAATGGAAAAATATATGTGCTTGATGCTAAGTATTACCGGCATGGTGTTACCGGCATTCCCTCGCATTTGCCCGAATCAACATCAATTAATAAGCAGATTACATATGGCGAGTATATATACAGCCACAAGAAGTTTAAAGAAAAGTATGGAGATGATGTCCCGGTTTTTAATGCTTTTCTGATGCCATATAATAAGAAAGAGAATCCTTTTGGTATAGACGAGTATTTCGCACACATTGGCGAGGCCGACAGTGATTGGAAATATGGCCATCACAATTATGAGCGGGTGCAAGGAATTGTAGTTGATATTCGCTTTTTAATGAATAACTATTATGGTTCTCACAAGAGTAAGATTTTGAAGATGTCGAAGCTTATTGAGGATGCATTGCAAGAAAACGTAAATACATTTCAAGTCGAAAAGGCTGAATAAAAAAATCTGCAAACAGAGATTGGCTGTTTGCAGATTTTTTTATTTGCCCTTTTGAACTTTGATTCGATGTGACCGCTGGTTATTTGCATTCCGGCAATTATCGCAACAATATTTTTTCCTGCTGTTGGAGGTCTTAACCAGAAAATATTTGTCGCAAGATGGATTAGCACATTTCCTGTATATTTCGGATCCCGGTTTCATATAAAAAGCAGAAAAATATAGTGCAGTAAGTAAAGATGGAGCCTTCCATGATGGTTCAAGTGAATTGGGGTTATAAAAAGGTTTAATACTTCGAGTATTATAATTTATTTCTCCACTCAGAATAAGACGTGCAAAAGGCACAACAGCTAATTTAAGCCGTTCATCAAATCTATTATGATTTGGGGTTCCATAGTATTCGATGCCGCCATCTAAAGTGACAATTTTTATAATGCCAACAGAATGCATATAGTGGAATAAAAACTCAACAATAAGTCTGAGATTCTTGGACTGGATATTATTCTGTTTGTAGGCAATAGCAAGGTGACGATATAGAGTATCGTTAATCCCAGGATAATCATACGTGAATGTCTCACCGTTTGAGATATCATCATATTCATCAGCATTCAATCCATATGACGGAGCATAAATCATATCTTTTATTGTAATAGACTCCGCATCAGAGGATTGCTGCAACGAATCGACAGCTACCTGATTTTTAATGTTGTCATGGAAGGGATGTCTATAAGTTGTATATGAAATTTGTGAGGTGCCATTAAGCGTGACTTGCTTTCCTAGCAATAAATACAGAGCTAAATGCAGAATTCGGTCATGATCAAGTGATGGATTTTCCAGTGCAGCCATAAGAAGAACCGTGGCTTTGATTCGATTGAGTATTTCTACAAGTGCTACAACATCAACTTCAGTTCCTTCAGTAGAAATAGGAAGTAAATATCCGTGTTCTTCAAAAAAGTGAAGTACCTTTTTGGCATTGTTTCCGGGAAGTGATATCAATTTGCCAAGAATGTTCTCGTTTTGAATTGAACCATGTGGGGTTGTTAAACATAAGCCTTGTTTCCCGCTAAAGGCATAATTTAAGCCTTCATTATTCACAGGATAAACCATAAGTGCTTTATGTGCATCTTCATCAGTTTTTAAAGTTTCTTCTATTTCAAATGTACATTTTTTGCAACTCAAAGAAAAGTAATCGTTGCTAAGATTAAAAAAATTGTCTAAGTCTGTCATATTAATTTGCTCCTATATTCCATTTCCCCTCATAGAGGGGTTTTTTTATGCCAAAAAGTAAGTGATTAAATAAGTGATAACTTAATTATAACACTTATAAATGCTTTTTTCAAGCTGGTTCAGCGTCATTGCAAGCCAAAAAGTAAGTGATAATATCAGAAATTTACTTACTATCTGGGATTCACTATACTAAAGACAGTGAAGGACAACTCCACTTTTATATATAGTAGAGACTGTTCTCACTCACCCCGTTTCAAAGTTCATCGCCTGATCAGCGATGCCCAGAGCGGCGAAACGGACACAAGTAAATATCAGTCAACCCACTGGGACGGTTGGCCAGTTAAGAAGTGAGGATTCATTCTTATGGCCAATTATTATGGGAAGTCCTGCGTGGATTCTCACTTCGGTTTAAGACCGAAGGAGGGTCTACATTATGGACAATCTACAGACAAACAAAAAATACTACATTCCAATGGAAGTAAACAGCACAACGATTAAGGATTTCGGTATCAATCCCGCTGACGTGGAATGGACAAGAATCGGACATCGCAGAGTTCGTGTGATTATGGTTCCTGCCACAAAGGAGCAATATTATGAATATATGCGTCCGCTATGGGCCGAGGACAAGCGCAGACAGCGACAGGAACTCGCAACATCTCCAGATAAGCTAGGAGCCGTGTCGCTAGATGAACTATGGGAAAACACAGAATATGAAGTTGTTGATACCTCTAACCTAGAAGAAACTGTCATTAAGAAAGCCATGCTTGAAGAATTGCATAAGGCTTTAGACAAACTTGAAGAAATCGACCGAACCATCGCAATGATGTATAGCCAAGGTCATACAGAGGAAGAAATCGGACAAGTTATCGCTATGAGCCAAAGAGGTGTCAATAAGCGAAAGAAAAAATTGTTCGTAAAGCTTAAGTCCGTGCTAACAGACTTTGAATAAGGGTTCTTCCCTACTTGTTCCACTGCATTTATATGTGGTGGAACAAAAAAATTTTTAGAAATCTGGTTCTTAAAACATCATTAAATGTCCTTTCACTTTCAGAGGGGCAAACAAAGCACCTCGGAAAGGACGGTAAATGTATGACAAACCGATGCAAAGTAGGCACAACTGATTGTAGCAGTCAGGAACTCAATCGTGAGTTATCTGATGTATTAATTGCAATCAGTGTTGTGTCAAGGCGAATTGCTGACAGGATTTCTATTGTCGGCGGTAGAGAAAAATTGAATACGGAAGGAGGTTGTCCAAATGGGAAAGACAAACGAATTGTCCATGCTCGTTGATGAACTTCAAAAATGTGGAGAAGCCTTGATTGGTATTTCGGAAGGTCTGGCTGATATGTTCAGCGGTGCAGAGGAGGAAAAACAGCCTGCAAAGAAAGCTACACTGAAGAAAAAGGCAGCCGATGAACCTAAGCTGGATTCACAGCCGAAGGAAGAAAAGCCGCTGACTCTGGAAGATGTTAGAGCAGTGTGTGCGGATAAATCCCGTCAAGGATTTACGGCAGAGGTAAAAGCAATCCTCACAAAGCATGGTGCCGACAAGCTGTCTGAGGTAGACCCGGCAGAATACAAAGCACTGCTTGCGGAAGTGGAGGTGCTTGGCAATGCCAAATAAACACGCAGTATTATCAGCATCATCAAGTAAAAGATGGTTAGCGTGTCCCCCGTCTGCGTTAGCCTGTGCAAAAACAAAGGATACCGTAAGTGAGTTTGCTATGCAAGGTACAGATGCTCATACGCTTAGCGAACATAAGCTAAAAACAGCACTAGGACTAAAATCAAAAGACCCCACAGAAAACCTTAGCTTTTTTGATGCGGAAATGGCAGATTGCTCTGATATGTATGTTCAGTATGTGATGGAGCAGCTTGCGGCAGCAAAGGAGAAGTGCAAGGACCCCATTGTTCTGATTGAACAGCACCTTGATTTTTCAAAATGGGTACCAGAGGGCTTTGGGACTGGGGACTGTGTCATCATATCGGATGAAATGCTAACGGTAATCGACTTCAAATATGGTGTCGGCATTTTAGTAGATGCAGAAAAGAATCCACAGATGATGTGCTATGCACTTGGCGCTTTACAGCTGTTTGACGGCATCTACGATATTGACTCGGTGACCATGACCATCTTCCAGCCGAGAAGGGATAATGTCAGCACATACACCATTTCCAAGGAAGAACTTTTGAAATGGGCGGATGAGGTGCTTAGTCCTACAGCACAGCTGGCGTCAAATGGCGAAGGCGAATACAAAGCCGGAGACCACTGTCAGTTCTGTAAGGTAAAAGCCACTTGCCGTAAGAGAGCCGAACACAACCTTGAACTTGCGCGTTACGATTTTGAGATGCCGAGTGTCCTTGAAGATGATGAGATAGAAGTCATTCTTTCAAAAGCGGATGCATTGGTGTCTTGGGTAGGCGATATCAAGGAATATGCTCTAGGACAGGCCGTTAGCGGCAAGGAGTGGAAAGACTGGAAAATTGTCGAAGGTCGCTCTAATCGGAAGTATGTAAATGAAACAGCAGTAGCAGAAACAGTTAAAGATGCAGGATATGACCCATATGAGCATAAAGTTTTGGGTATTACTGCAATGACTAAACTGCTCGGCAAAGCAAAATTTGAAGAATTGCTTTCAGCTTGTACTCATAAGCCACAGGGCAAGCCAACTTTAGTACCTATGACGGATAAACGTCAGGCTATGAACATAAACAATGCTGCAAAAGCAGCAGACGATTTTAAGGAGGAAAATTAATATGTCAAAGAATTATATCAACCCAACAAAGGTAATCACAGGAGTAAATACAAGATGGTCTTATGCAAACATCTGGGATCCAAAGTCTATCAACGGCGGCGCACCGAAGTTCAGCGTGAGCCTTATCATTCCGAAGGACGATACCGCAACGGTCAACAAAATCAAGGAGGCTATCCAGTCTGCATATGAGGAAGGTCAGTCCAAGCTGAAGGGAAATGGCAAGACCGTGCCTGCACTTTCCATCCTCAAGACTCCGCTTCGTGACGGCGATCTTGAAAGACCTGATGATGAAGCCTACGCAAACTGCTACTTCGTCAATGCCAACAGTGCATCTGCTCCGGGTATCGTAGATGCAGACCGTCAGCCTATCATCGACCGCAGCGAGGTATACAGCGGTGTATATGGCCGTGCCAGCATTAATTTCTATGCCTTCAACTCCAATGGCAATAAGGGTATTGCCTGCGGTTTGAACAACCTTCAGAAGATGAAGGATGGAGAGCCGCTTGGCGGAAAGAGCCGTGCAGAGGATGATTTTGCAACTGATACTGATGACGATTTTCTAGCATAGGAGGATTCGCAACATGACAACAGTTCAAAGTATGATGCTTTCTGTGTGTTTCGGTGCTGTGATGGGTACCCTCATTGCAAATGTAGGATTCATCATCAAGTGCGCAATTGACACTCACAAGGAGAAAAAGCGCAAGAAAAATGAAGAGTCTGCTGATAAGGCAGAGTAAATGACAGCGGGCGGCGGAGGTGCATTCTTCGCCGCCTTGCTTATATAAGGATGGTGACAATATGGAAAAAATACAAACGCTCTCGATTGATATTGAGAGTTACAGCGATGTGGATTTGCAGAAGTGTGGGGTATACCGTTATGCCCAGTCTCCTAACTTTGAAATCCTGCTGTTTGGTGTATCTGTCAACGGTGGTGAGGTTGTGGTTTATGATCTGGCACAGGGAGAGAAACTACCGATGGATATTATTACGGCACTGACGGATGATGCCGTCACAAAGTGGGCATTTAATGCGGCTTTCGAGAGAGTCTGTCTTTCGGTATGGCTGCAAAGGAACTATTCGCAGTGCTTTTGCAGTTATAGCATAAATGAGGACACTGTGGGAGATTATCTTAATCCAGCGGCATGGAAATGCTCCATGATATGGTCGGCATACATGGGACTGCCGTTATCTCTTGCCGGGGCTGGCACGGTGCTTGGATTAGAGGAACAGAAGCTGAAGGAAGGCAAAGACCTCATTCGCTACTTTTGTGTTCCTTGCAAGCCGACTAAGGTCAACGGCAGCAGGACGCGCAATCTGTCGGAGCATGATATGGAAAAGTGGAATCTGTTCAAGTTCTATAACAAGCGGGATGTAGAGGTGGAAATGTCCATACAGGACAGGCTGAAAAAATATCCTGTGCCGGATTTCGTATGGGAGGAATATCATCTCGACCAAGAAATCAATGACCGTGGCATTGCCCTTGATATGGATGTAGTGGAAAATGCCATTGCTTTTGATGCGAAGTCCAAAGCGGAACTGTCAGAAAAAATGCAGAAACTGACCGACCTTGATAACCCCAACTCTGTGGTGCAGATGAAGCAGTGGCTTGCAGATAACGGTCTGGAGATGGGCAGCCTTGGCAAAAAGGAAGTGGCACAGGCGGTTAAGACTGCTCCAAAGGAACTGGCGGAGGTTCTGACATTGCGGCAGCAGTTATCCAAGTCCTCTGTAAAGAAGTATCAGGCGATGCAGAATGCAGTTTGTGCGGACGGCAGGGCCAGAGGAATGTTCCAGTTTTATGGTGCTAATCGTTCTGGTCGATGGGCAGGCAGATTGATTCAACTGCAAAATCTACCACAAAACCATATAACAGATTTAAAACAAGCACGAGGACTTGTGGAGTCTGGAAATTATGATGCGATGGAACTTTTATATGATGATATCCCCGACACTCTATCACAGCTAATCCGTACAGCCTTTGTGCCGAGAGCCGGGATGAAATTTGTGGTGGCGGACTTCTCTGCCATTGAAGCAAGGGTACTTTCTCATTTAGCAAAGGAAAGCTGGCGAACAGAAGTCTTTCAGAATAACGGGGATATCTATTGTGCATCGGCTTCTGCTATGTTTGGTGTGTCTGTGGAAAAGCATGGTGTCAACGGGCATCTCCGTCAGAAGGGCAAAATCGCAGAATTGGCTCTCGGATATGGTGGTTCGGTCGGTGCCTTAAAAGCGATGGGTGCTTTAGATATGGGACTTTTAGAGGAAGAACTCCAGCCGCTTGTGGATTCATGGAGGGCCGCCAATCCAAACATCGTGCGATTTTGGTGGGATGTCGACCGCTGTGTGAAGAATACTGTCAAAAACAGAGTGACCACAGAAACCCACGGCATTCGCTTTTTCTACCAAAGCGGAATGTTGTTTATTCTTCTGCCAAGCGGCAGACAGCTTTCCTATGTGAAACCACGCATGGGAGAGAATCGTTTTGGCAGTGAGTCTGTGACCTACGAGGGTGTGGGCGGTACAAAGAAATGGGAACGCATCGAAAGTTACGGTCCCAAGTTCGTGGAGAATATCGTGCAGGCAATCAGCAGAGATATTCTGGCATATTCCATGCGTACCCTGTCTCATTGCTTTATCTGCGGTCATGTGCATGATGAAATCATTATTGAATGTAGCAAGGACGTGTCCGTTGACGCTATCTGCGAACAAATGGGCAGAACTCCCCCGTGGATAGAAGGTCTGGTTCTTTGTGCTGACGGCTTTGAATGTGATTTTTACAAAAAAGATTAGAAATATGGTTCTTAAAGTACAGGGTTTTGTCCTTTCACTATTAGAGGGCGAAACCCTACTTTTTTGGAAGGACGGTATTTTGATGAAAGAATTGATACCAAAAGACGAATACGGCATTTTTGCCGACAACCATGACACAGCAAGGGTGGACAGCTTGTTTGTAGCAGATTTCTTTGAGAAAAGGCATGACCATGTTCTCAGAGATATTACAAAAATCACTGCCCCCAAATCTGGGTTGAGTGAGGAGTTCATTAAAAACAACTTTGCTACAGATTTCTACAAGGATTCCACTGGAAGAAAGCTGCCTTGTTATCAAATGACCCGTGATGGATTTACAATGCTCGTTATGGGTTACACAGGGCAAAAAACAATGAGGTTCAAGGAACTGTACATCAAGCGTTTCAATGAGATGGAAAATTTCATTAAAACACTGGTGTCGGCAAGACAGGAGTTCCCGCTTCTTACGGCAAACATCAAGTTGCTCCACGATGCACCGAAACCTTACCACTTCAGCAATGAATGCGATATGTTAAACCGCATCGTGCTGGGTATGACCGCAAAACAGTTCAGACTTGCAAACGGCATCGAAAAAGGCAAAAGCATTAGACCATATTTGTCAAAAGCACAGATTGAAACACTGGAAACTTTGCAGAAGGTCGATGTGGGACTGCTTGTAGCGTTTCCGAATTATGAAGACCGCAAACGCCATCTGGAATGGTACAAAACCAAATTGGAGGAGGAGAAATAAGATGTTTTATGTGAAAGAACAGTTAAATGATGCACTGGAGGTTTCTGCTGAAATTAATGATGAGAATGTATTTTGCCATTGCCCACATTGTGGGAACGAAGTGCAAGTCGATCTTGCAGAGGTATTTGCTGATGGTGACGTTGACCTTTTTGGTACAGCGGTACTGTGTGGAGATTGCAGCAAAAAACTGATGGGAGGTAGATCCTGTGAGTGTAAGTAGATTTAACAGTGAGGGTTATCCCGATCCGACTACCTACGATGCCTTATCCAATATCGAAAAAGAAACGAAGGCGGCAAGAGCATACAGACCAATGGTGTATGTATGCTCCCCGTTTTCGGGAGATGTTGCTGTGAACATTGCCAATGCACGAAAGTACAGCCGCTATGCTGTGGAGCAGGGGTATATCCCCATTGCTCCGCATTTACTGTTTCCGCAGTTCCTCAATGACAATGATATGACCGAACGAGAAATGGGATTGCATTTTGGAAATGTGCTGATGAGCCATTGCAGCGAGGTGTGGGTGTTTGGAGAAACCATATCAGCCGGAATGGATGCTGAAATCAGGAGAGCCAAGAGAAAAAATTACAGACTGCGATATTTCGGCAGTGATTTGAAGGAGGTGGCGGAGTGAAATTTACAATATATACTGCAAACTATACAGGTAATGCCCAGAATAGCTTATATCCTAACAAAATGGTGGTTAGCAATGAAACGGATATGATGGTCGCTGCCACAAGAGATCATGTTTGTGCCGAATATAGAAATTTCCACCGAAGTTCAAGCGATTATATCGGTGGTGATGTAGATGTTATGGATTGTGATAATGACCATTCAGACAATCAAGAAGATTGGATTACTCCAGAAATGTACGAGGAATTGTTCCCTGATGTTTCCTATATTGTTGTTCCAAGCCGCAACGACGGCAGGCAAAAGGGTAGTAAATCAGCACGTCCAAGACATCATATTTATTTCCCACATGAGCCGATTGGTAGTGCAGAGCAGTGTGCAGAACTCAAAAGAAGAATACACGATGTAGCATCGTTTTTGGATGATAATGCCTTGGATGCTGCGAGATTTATCTTTGGCCATAGTTCCAATGAAATAATATGGCACGAAGGGAGCAGATCAATCATTGACTTTCTGGATGAAGTAGCTTTCGCAAATTTTGATACTGAATCTGAGAGCATCGGTGAAGGTTCTCGCAATAACACGATGAGCCACATTGCAGGCAGACTCATAAAGCGTTATGGCAATACTAAAAAAGCATATGAAGTTTACCTTGAAAAAGCAGAGTATTGTTCCCCACCACTTTCCGATGATGAATTAAATGCTATTTGGCATAGTGCCGTGAAGTTCGGTAAAAGAGTTGAAAAGCAGTTGGGATACATTCCTCCTGATGATTACAACAAGGGATACAGCTTAAAGCCAGAGGATTATTCGGATATCGGACAAGCAAAGGTACTATCTCGTGAATATGTAGGAGAATTAGTTTACACCGATTCTACGGACTATATGCGTTATGACGGAACACGCTGGGTAGAATCGAAGCAAATGGCGATTGGTGCTTGTGAGGATTTTCTTGATATGCAGCTTAAAGAGGCACTGACAGCATTAGAGAAGGCAAAGAAAGCACTGCTTGATGCTGGTGTGGACAAAGACATAATTACCACTGGTGGTAAAGCATTAGAAAAAGCGATTGACTCTGTTAGCGAAAAAGCGTTTAAGGAGTATGTCATGGCACTTGCTTATCGGGCATTTGTCATGAAACGCAGAGATATGAAATATGTAACCTCTGCACTGCAAGCGGCAAAACCAATGCTACTAAAGAATATTACAGATTTTGATAGTGAGGAATATTTATTAAACACACCAAGTGCTACTTACAATTTGGAAAACGGAGTTGCCAAAGAACATAGCGCTGAGGATCTCATTACGAAAATGACTGTGGCATCTCCAGACGATGAAAACATGAAGTTATGGCTTGATGCTGTAGACAGCTTTTTCTGCGGTGATAAAGACCTAATTGATTATGTTCAGCAGATTGTAGGGCTTTCGGTAATCGGCAAGGTGTATGTAGAAGCATTGGTTATCGCATACGGAGAGGGTAGCAATGGAAAATCAACGTTTTGGAACACAATAGCGAGGGTGCTTGGGACTTATAGTGGAACAATATCCGCCGATGCCCTGACGGTAGGTTGTAAACGGAATGTTAAGCCTGAGATGGCGGAGCTTAAAGGAAAACGACTTGTCATTGCGGCAGAACTTGAGGAAGGTATGCGGCTTAATACTTCCGTTGTAAAACAGCTGTGTTCCACCGATGAAATATCTGCTGAAAAGAAGTATAAAGATCCGTTTAAATATGTGCCGACTCATACTCTTGTTTTGTATACAAATCATCTTCCAAGAGTTGGTGCAAATGATGATGGTACATGGAGGAGACTTATCGTTATTCCGTTTAATGCAAAGATCGAAGGCAAATCTGACATCAAGAATTATTCAGATTATTTAGCTGAAAAAGCAGGCGGTGCAGTTCTTTCGTGGATTATTGACGGTGCAAAGAAAGCCATCCGTAACAACTTCAATTTGGAACGTCCGAAGATAGTAGAAGATGCCATCAATCGCTATCGTGATAATAATGACTGGATTTCTATTTTTATTGAGGACTGCTGTGAAGTAGATGCTTCTTATCAGCAAAAGTCAGGAGAGTTTTATCAGGAGTACCGAACCTACTGTTCTAGAACAGGCGAATACACTAGAAGTACCACTGACTTTTATACTGGTCTTGAAAATGCAGGATTTGAAAGACGAAAAGGAAAGCAAGGAAATTTCGTTTGTGGAGTTCGTCTAAAATCGGACTTTCTTGATAACTAAAAAACAAAAAGGTGGAGGTCGTAGGAGGTCGTATTATAAAACCCCTTTAGGGTGGTTTTTTAAGAAAAAATCTCTTATAAGAAGTTTATAGAAATGACTTCCATCGACCTCCACCTTTTCATATTCAGGAGATATTTATGAGAGAGAAAGAAATAGAACAAAAACTCGTGAAAGCGGTTAAAGATATGGGTGGTATCGCACTTAAATTTATTAGTCCAGCATTTGATGGTATGCCCGACCGCCTAGTGCTACTACCAAAAGGCAAGATTGCTTTTGTAGAAGTGAAAGCACCAAATAAGACTCCTCGTCCATTACAAATTGCAAGGCATGAGATGTTACAGCGACTTGGGTTTAGGGTCTATGTACTGGAGAACAAAGAACAGATTGGAGGGATTCTTGATGAAATACGAACCACATAGCTATCAGCAGTATGCAACGAAATACATTGAGGATCACTCTGTTTGTGCCGTCCTACTAGATATGGGACTAGGGAAAACTTCAATCACACTGACGGCTCTTTCCAATCTGTTGTTTGACAGCTTTGAAATCCATAAAGTTCTTGTTATCGCCCCACTTCGAGTGGCTAGAGATACATGGAGTGCCGAAATCGAAAAATGGGAGCATCTGCAAAACCTTAAATATTCTATCGCTGTCGGCACAGAGCAAGAACGACTTTCAGCTTTAAAAGCACAAGCGGACATTTATATCATCAACCGTGAAAATGTGCAGTGGCTGATTGAGAAAAGCGGAATCTCATTTGATTTTGATATGGTGATAATTGATGAGCTTTCATCTTTTAAGAACTATCAATCAAAGAGATTTAAGGCTTTGATGAAAGCAAGGCCAAAAATTAAACGCATTGTTGGACTGACTGGAACACCAAGCAGTAATGGACTTATGGATTTATTCGCAGAATTTAAACTACTAGATATGGGAGCAAGGCTTGGCAGATTTATTGGTCAGTATCGAAGCGCTTACTTCACCCCTGATAAACGAAATGGACAGATTGTGTTTAGCTACAAACCTCTGCCATATGCCGAAGATGCAATCTACAAGCAAATATCAGATATCAGCATTTCAATGAAATCGACAGACTATCTGAAAATGCCAAAACTAATCAGCAGTGAATATAAAGTTCAGCTATCGCCAAAGGAACAAAAAGCCTACGATAATTTGAAATCTGAACTGGTACTAAATCTCCCCAATGGTGAAATCACTGCTGCTAATGCCGCCGCCCTTTCAGGAAAGCTATCACAAATGGCAAATGGAGCGATATATTCAGATGATGAAAACATAATCGAAATTCACGGTCGCAAGTTAGATGCCTTAGAGGACATTATCGAATCAGCAAACGGCAAACCACTGCTTGTGGCATATTGGTTCAAGCATGATCTTACAAGAATTGAAAAGCGACTGCATGAACTGCATATTTCTTTTGCAAAGCTTGATTCTTCCGATAGTATTAGCAGATGGAACAATGGCGAACTTCCTGTGGCTCTTATCCACCCTGCAAGTGCAGGTCATGGACTGAATCTTCAAAGTGGCGGTTCTACTATTGTTTGGTTTGGCTTAACGTGGTCGCTTGAACTATATCAGCAAACAAATGCAAGGCTGTGGCGGCAAGGTCAATCAGCAAAAACAGTGGTGGTTCAGCATATTTTAACCGCTGGCACAATTGATGAGCAGATTATAAAAGCCTTGCAGACTAAAAACACAACACAATCGGCACTTATTGATGCCGTGAAAGCCAATCTATGAAAATCAGAGTCAACCTATGACAATCCAAGCCAATCCGAGTGGACTAAAAATCGGAGGTAAGGATATGACTGAAAAAGAATACTTATTGCAGGCACGATACTTGGATGAACGCATTCGCTCCAAACTTCAGCAGATAGAATCCCTAAATGACTTAGCCACAAGCTGCAGTGCAGTCATTAGTGATATGCCGAGAAATCCAAACCGTGGTGGTCCTAAAATGGCAGATGCCGTAATCAAGATCGTTTCTTTGCAGGAAGAAATCAATATGGACATCAATGCTCTTGTAGAACTGAAGCGTGGAATCATGGGTGTTATAAAAGCCGTGCCAAATGTAGAGTACCAGACGCTGTTGGAAAAACGATACCTGTGCTTTATCTCATGGGAGCAGATTGCTGTGGATATGAATTATTCCATGCAGCACATACATCGAATGCATAGTGCGGCATTAAAGGAAATTGTAGTGCCACAGTAACATGAGAGTTAATGTGATAGAATGAGAGTAACCTCTTATGTTATTATTAGAATGGCAAAAGAGAATACAAACCAAGCCTTGCAGGAGAAATCTTGCAGGGCTTTTGTTATGCCAAGAATTGAGGTGAAACGATGCCGAGAAGTCCAAAGAAACCGTGTTCTCACCCGAACTGCCCTAACTTGACTGAGGGTAGATTCTGTAAGGAACACGAGGTGCTAGAGCGTAAACGCTACAACAAATACTCACGCAGTCCTGACACCAACCGTAAGTATGGCCGTGCGTGGAAACGAATCCGTGACCGTTACATTGCACAGCACCCGTTGTGTGAACGCTGTGAGCATGATGGTAAGCTAACCATAGCAGCCGAGGTTCATCACAAGCTACCTGTATCCCAAGGAGGACAACATAGCAAAGATAATTTGATGTCGCTTTGTCGTTCTTGTCACAACAAGATTCATCTTGAAATTGGTGATAGACAGATTAGAAAGTGACAAGGAGGGGCGGGTTCAATCTCTACAGCTAATATAGCGGGCAGCGGCGTGGGGTCACACGCACAAAATCGCATAAGTTTTAAGGGGAATACCCCTAACATGAAAAGAGGTGAATTTTTTATGGGAACAAGAGGTCCAAAAGCCGGTTCAGGCGGCAGACCGAAAAAGCCAATTACAGAAAAAATCGCAGATGGTAACCCCGGCAAACGCAAGCTGACTGTCATTGATTTCAAAGATAGCGCTGCAGATTTAGAGGGGCAGGATATGCCGAAACCATCTGAATTTTTATCGGCAAAACAAAAAGACGGTTCACAGCTTTGTGCCGCTGAAATATATAAAAACACATGGGAGTGGCTGTCTATAAGAGGATGTGCCACTCTCATTTCTCCACAGCTAATTGAACGATACGCTATGGCTTCTGCTCGTTGGATTCAATGTGAATCGGTAACGAGTGAACTTGGATTTTTGGCAAAGCACCCAACAACAGGTGCGGCAATTCAAAGTCCATATGTTGCCATAGCGGATAAATACATGACACAAGCGAATCGTCTGTGGTCAGAGATTTACGGAATCGTCCGTGAAAACTGTACATCGGAATATACAGGTGCAAATCCGCAAGATGATGTGATGGAACGACTACTTAGAGCGAGGAAAGGAAAATAACGATGATAGAAAAAGTAAACCCTAGCCACCCAGATAAGGTGGCAGATAGAATTGCAGGGGCCATTGTTGACCTTGCGTATAAAGCAGAAAAAAATCCTAAAATTGCAGTTGAGGTTTTGATTGGTCACGGTATCTGCCATGCGATTATTGAAACCTCAGCTGATTTGAATAAGAACAAAATCAAAAGTGCCATTAAGCGTATTGCAGGAAATGTGAAGTGTGATATCGTGATTGTTCCGCAAGATAAGCATTTATCTGATAACCAAGTGACACAAATTAAATGCGGCGATAATGGGATATTTAAGGGTATGCCACTCACCAACGAGCAAACTGCACTTTCAAAAATTGCTCGTGAAATATATGAGAAATACCCATATGACGGAAAGTATATTCTTGACGAAACAAATCTCATCATCTGCCAGAGCAATGCCAAAAGCGAAAAATTGAAAAAGTCATATCCCTTTGCAACAATCAATCCTCTAGGTGATTGGACTGGCGGCACTGATGTTGATACTGGTGCTACCAATCGAAAGCTTGGTTCTGATATGGCTGATTCCGTAACAGGTGGCGGACTTCATGGCAAGGATTTATCTAAGGCTGATGTTTCGGTAAATATTTATGCTTTTTTGAAAGCACAAGAAATAGGAAGTCCAGTACAACTTTGCTGTGCAATTGGTGATACCGAGATTGACGGAAAATCGTATTCGGAAATTGTAGCCATTGCAAAAAAATATATCGCATCTATCGGTGGTTTTGAGAAGTTTGCAGAATGGGGGCTGTTTTGATGTTAATTGAGAAAAAGAATACAAAAGACCTACTTCCTGCAGAATATAACCCTCGAAAAGATTTAAAGCCGGGCGATACAGAATACGAAAAGCTGAAACGCTCCATTGAGCAGTTTGGTTATGTCGAGCCAGTGATTTGGAACAAAACCACGGGCAAGGTTGTCGGCGGACATCAGCGGCTGAAAGTCCTTATTGATATGGGTATTTCAGAGGTCGAGTGCGTTGTGGTTGAGTTGGACGAGGATAAAGAAAAGGCACTTAATGTTGCACTTAACAAAATCAGCGGTGATTGGGATAAGGATAAACTTGCTCTGCTCATCTCCGATTTACAGGGTGCAGATTTCGATATTTCTCTTACTGGTTTTGAGCCTGCAGAACTTGATGATTTGTTCAAAGACACACTCAAAGACGGTATTCACGATGATGATTTTGATGTTGAGGAAGAACTGAAGAAACCGCCCATAACCAAACTTGGTGATGTTTGTACGCTTGGCAGGCACAGGCTTGTTTGTGGTGACTCAACAAAGAAAGATACCTTTGAAATACTCATGAATAGCAGCAAGGCGAATTTGGTAATTACTGACCCGCCATATAACGTGAACTATGAGGGCAGTGCGGGGAAAATCAAGAACGACAACATGGAGAATACTGCGTTTTATCAGTTTTTGCTTGATGCATTTACCAATACAGAATCTGTGATGGCTGATGATGCAAGTATTTATGTATTCCACGCTGATACGGAAGGATTGAATTTTAGAAAAGCATTTACAGATGCAGGATTTTATCTTTCTGGCACTTGTATTTGGAAGAAACAAAGCCTTGTGCTTGGCAGAAGTCCTTATCAATGGCAGCATGAGCCTGTTCTCTACGGTTGGAAAAAGAAAGGCAAACATCAATGGTACACAGGCAGAAAAGAAACGACTGTATGGGAGTTTGATAAGCCAAAGAAGAATGGTGACCACCCTACCATGAAGCCTATTCCGCTGCTTGCATATCCGATTATGAACTCAAGTATGAGTAACTGTATCGTGCTTGACCCCTTTGGTGGCAGTGGTTCTACCCTGATTGCCTGTGAGCAAACAGACCGCTGTTGCTACACCATAGAACTTGATGAAAAGTTCTGCGATGTTATCATCAAGCGATATATGGAGCAAGTGGGAACTTCCGAGCATATCTCGGTGGTTCGTGATGGTCTTACCTATCAATACAGTGAATTGGAGGTAAGCAATGAATGAAAAATTAACTTTGGGCAGTCTATTTGACGGCTCGGGAGGGTTTCCATTAGGCGGCTTAATTTCTGGTATAACCCCTTTGTGGGCATCGGAAATTGAGCCGTTTCCTATTCGTGTTGCTACCAAGCGAATGCCACAAATCAAGCATTATGGCGATATTTCTACAATGAATGGTGGCGATATAGTGCCTGTTGATATTATTACGTTCGGCTCGCCTTGTCAGGATATGTCCGTGGCAGGCAAGCGAACAGGACTGGACGGTTCTCGCTCCAGTCTTTTTTATGAAGCGATTAGAATTGTAAAAGAAATGAGGTGTGCTACGAATGGACAAAAACCAAGATATATCGTGTGGGAGAACGTGCCGGGAGCATTCTCTTCAAACAAAGGAGAAGATTTCCGAGCAGTCCTTGAAGAAATCTGCAAAGTTAAACAAGAAGGTCTTGCCCCGGACGAAACCGTATCTATTCCTAAAGCTGACAAATGGCAGCCAAGCGGAGAAATATTGGGAACTGATTACTCCGTTGCATGGCGAACATTCGATGCGCAATACTGGGGAGTTCCCCAACGAAGAAAACGCATCTACCTTGTCGCAGATTTTGCAGGTGAATGTGCCGGAAAAATACTATTTGAGTCAGAGGGCGTGTCAGGGTATTCTAAATCGTGCATCGGCCCGTGGCAAAGAACTACCAACGGTGTTAAGGCTTGCACTGGAGCATCAAGCCTCTGCTTAAATGATCAGGGTGGAAACCGAATGAACGTGACAGATGATGTCACTTGTACCCTCCGTGCAGAGAGCCACCATCCACCACTAGTGTTTGAAAACCATTCACAGGATTGCAGGTATAAGGAACTGGGTGATGTGTGTCAAACTGTCCTCTCCACTTTTGGAACTGGCGGTAATAATCAGCCATTTGTGGTTGATGATACTCCAAAAACATTAAAGATTCGCTGTGGTTGTGATGGCGGTGGTAAAGGTGTGTTGATACAAGATGATAAGTCAGCAACGCTTGGCTGTAACAATGACCAAACGGTATTTGTACCAAAAGCTTATGGCATCTGTTCTAAAGATAGTAACTCCATGAAATCAGATAACCCTCACAGTGGGATATATAAAGCCGATACCTCTCGAACGATTGATTCTAGCGGTGGAAACCCCTCTTGCAACCAAGGCGGCATTGCTGTTGTGGAAAGTTATGCACTGCAAGGCTCTATGATTGGACGCAAAGACGAGAACGGTCCTAATGGCGATGGGATAAACGAAGATGCATCTTTTACATTGAACACGACCGATAAACACGCTGTAGTATATGCCATCGACAGAGAAAGCTATAACTGTGGGCAGAATTTCGCAAGGAAAATGGGAATTTCAGAAGATGGTGTTAATTCTACTCTAAACGCACAAGGTCCAAGTGCTGTGGCTGTTCCAAGCTACTCAATGACCACAGGCTCATTTATGCAGATAAACGAAGAAAAGTCACCAACACTTGCTGCAAGAGATTACAAAGACCCGCCTTGTGTGAATGATGTGGCATACACTGTTCGCAGGCTGACCCCTACCGAATGTGCAAGGCTGCAAGGTTTTCCAGACTTTTGGTGTGCTGATTTAGGAACTGAAAACACTACCGATGAGGATATTGCTTTTTGGCGAGATGTGTTTGAAACTCATGCTCGCATTAATGGAAAGAAAGCGAAATCAGATAATCAAATCATTAAGTGGCTGAAAAATCCTCATTCTGATTCTGCTGAGTATAAGATGTGGGGCAATGGAGTTTGCCTAAATAATGTGGTTTTCGTGTTGTCTGGGATTGTGTACTATACACACAACGAGGAAGAATAATCGCCTTTAGTTCTGTACTAATGTAGCTTGCTATTATGTGCCTTTAGAGCGAATATGTACATACCAAATTAAAGGAGGTACACAGCATGGAAGTGAAATTTAATGTAACAGGAAACGAGCGAAAGGCTCTAGTTTCAGCCATTTCCGAAATCACAGGCACAAAGTCAAAGTATCTTGGAATGCCAAGCATGGCATACGAAATTGACTATTTTAAGGTAGACAAAAATGGCACGTTAATCTTTGATGATAGAGCAGACAGCGATGAAATTGAAAGCTTGCTTGAAATACTTGCCCAGAAAGGCTTTGCAGCTGAAGAAAGCAATAATCCCTCAACCATCGAAGAACTCCAACACAGCGAAGATGTGGGGCTAACAGTGGCAATGCCAAGGGAATACTTCACTGACAGCAGCCTAGAAAATTTGCAAAAGCTAATCGACTCAAAAGCAAGCCTAATCAAAAAGGCTTTTGGTGTTGAGGAATTGCCAATCGACATTGACGAAGAAAAAGTCGGCTTCCCTTGGTTTTCACTACATGGCGATGCCGCACTGGTTAGAGCCTATACTCACTTTATTCATGCACTTTGTGAGATGGCGAAAAATCAAAAGCGAGTAAATTCCACCGAAAAGCCTGTCGAGAATGAAAAATACGCTTTCCGTTGCTTTTTGCTCCGACTTGGCTTTATTGGCGAAGAATACAAAGGTGAACGCAAAGTTCTGCTCAGGAATTTCACAGGCTCATCAGCCTACAAATTCAAGGAGGGCGACAATGAGAATACCAAGTAGTGAAATAATTGAATCGCTCCGTAAAAAATATCCTGTAGGAGCAAGGGTTGAACTTGTTCAAATGGACGATGTTCAAGCACCGCCGATTGGTACAAAAGGTACGGTTAAAGGTGTTGATGATATCGGCTCAATCATGGTGAAGTGGGATAACGGCTGTGGACTTCATGTGGTCTATGGTGAGGATATTTGCAGGAGGGTTGATAATGACTGAGCAAATTAAAGAGCAGATTCTTGCCATTCGTAAAACAGGTATTACAAATATGTTTGATATCCATATAGTTCAGCAATTAGCAGATGAAATGAAGTTCTATGAACTGGTGATTTACCTTGAAGAACACCGAAATGAGTATACTCACTTTATCCTAACTGGCGAGGAAAACTAAATTCAATAGCAACATTGGAACTAAGCCGAAAGGCTCTGTTCCTCGTACACACAGTCGCATCGTATAAGATGGCGGCTATTTTTATACCATTTTTGAGGAGGTGACGGCATTTGCGAAAACTAAAGAAATACAAGCCAACAAGATTTAAAGCAAAAGACAGTCACTATTCTTCTGAATCAGCTGACTTTGCAGTTGCATTTATAGAAAGCCTATGCCACACCAAAGGCACATGGGCAGGCAAACCGTTTGAACTTATCGACTGGCAGGAGCAAATTATCCGCGATGTATTTGGGGTTATTAAGCCGAATGGATATCGCCAATTCAATACCGCTTACATTGAAATTCCAAAGAAACAAGGCAAATCAGAACTTGCCGCCGCTGTGGCACTGCTCCTATGCTGTGGTGATTTTGAGGAACGTGCCGAGGTGTATGGCTGTGCCGCTGACAGACAGCAAGCATCTATCGTCTTTGAAGTGGCTGCTGATATGGTGCGTATGTGTCCTGCACTTTCAAAGCGAGTGAAAATCCTTGCTTCACAAAAGCGAATAATTTATCAACCGACAAACAGCTTTTATCAGGTATTGTCTGCCGAGGCTTACTCTAAGCATGGTTTTAATATTCATGGTGTGGTTTTTGATGAACTCCATACTCAGCCAAACCGAAAACTGTTTGATGTTATGACCAAAGGCTCCGGCGATGCTCGTATGCAGCCGCTGTATTTTCTGATTACTACTGCCGGCAGTGATACAAAATCCATCTGTTATGAAACGCACCAAAAGGCACTGGATATTTTAGATGGCAGAAAGATTGACCCAACATTCTATCCTGTCATTTATGGTGCAAGTGAATCTGACGACTGGACAAATCCAAAGGTGTGGAAGAAAGCCAATCCCTCACTTGGCATTACAGTTGGCTTGGATAAAGTAAAATCCGCTTGTGAATCGGCAAAGCAAAATCCTGCGGAAGAAAATTCATTCAGACAACTAAGGCTGAATCAATGGGTAAAGCAAGCGGTGCGCTGGATGCCGATGGAAAAATGGGATAAATGCTCCTTTGCTGTTTCTGAAGAAGATTTAGAGGGGCGAGTTTGCTATGGTGGACTTGACCTTTCCTCAACTACGGATATTACAGCATTTGTGCTTGTGTTCCCTCCTGTCGATGAAGAAGATAAATATGTGGTACTTCCTTACTTTTGGATTCCAGAAGAAAATATGTCGATGCGTGTCAATCGTGACCATGTGCCTTACGATGTGTGGGAAAAGCAAGGTTTTCTTAATACCACCGAGGGAAATGTGGTTCATTACGGCTACATTGAAAAATTCATCGAGAGCCTTGGCGAAAAGTTCAACATTCGTGAAATCGCCTTTGACCGTTGGGGTGCTGTGCAGATGGTGCAGAACCTTGAGGGCATGGGATTTACAGTTGTTCCATTCGGTCAAGGCTTTAAGGATATGTCACCGCCAACTAAGGAATTGATGAAACTGGTACTTGAAGAAAAGCTTGCTCATAGCGGGCATCCTGTTCTTCGCTGGATGATGGATAATATCTTTATCCGTACTGACCCCGCAGGAAATATTAAGCCAGATAAAGAGAAATCGACTGAGAAAATTGACGGTGCTGTGGCAACTATCATGGCACTTGACCGAGCAATTCGGTGCGGGAATGACAACGGAGCAAGTGTATATGACGAAAGGGGGATTTTATTTATATGAGTATATTTAGCGGACTATTTAAATCCAGAGATAAGCCTACCAATGCGACTGCAGGCAGCAGATATAGTTTCTATATGGGCAGCACCACATCTGGCAAAGCTGTCACCGAGCGTTCTTCCATGCAGATGACTGCTGTTTATGCCTGTGTGCGAATTTTGTCAGAAACGGTGGCAGAATTGCCACTTCATTTATACAAATACAGCGACAATGGAAAAGAAAAGGCAATCGACCACCCACTGTATCGTCTGCTTCATGATGAACCGAACCCTGAGATGAGTTCATTTGTGTTCAGGGAAACGCTGATGACGCATCTACTTTTATGGGGCAATGCCTACGCACAGATTATTCGTAATGGCAAAGGCGATATTGTGGCTCTCTATCCGCTTATGCCAAACAAAATGACAGTGGATCGAGATGAAAACGGACAGATATGCTACTTATACAACCGTTCCTCTGATGATGCACCAACCATGAAAACAAACAGCTTTACAGTGAAACTTGCATCTTCTGATGTTCTTCATATCCCCGGACTTGGTTTTGATGGTCTTGTTGGCTACTCGCCCATTGCGATGGCGAAAAATGCGATAGGACTTGCCATTGCCACAGAAGAATATGGAGCGAAGTTTTTCGCAAATGGTGCGGCTCCCGGTGGTGTGCTTGAACATCCGGGAACGATTAAAGACCCAAACAAAGTGCGTGAAGCTTGGCAGTCACAATTTGGCGGCAGTGGGAACGCAAACAAAATTGCTGTGCTTGAGGAGGGAATGAAATATACCCCTATTTCTATCTCGCCAGAACAGGCTCAGTTTTTAGAAACAAGGAAGTTTCAAATCAATGAAATTGCTCGAATTTTCAGAGTGCCACCGCATATGGTCGGTGACCTTGAAAAGTCGAGCTTTTCTAATATAGAACAGCAATCTCTTGAATTTGTGAAGTACACCTTAAACCCTTGGATTGTCCGTTGGGAACAATCCCTCTCTCGCATTCTTTTTACAGAGCCTGAGAAACAGGAGTATTTTTTCAAATTTAATGTTGAGGGGCTACTGCGTGGCGATTATGAAAGCCGTATGAATGGCTATGCCACAGCAAGGCAGAACGGTTGGATGAGTGCAAATGATATACGAGAACTGGAAAATCTCGACCGTATTCCCGCCGAAAGTGGTGGTGACCTTTATCTTATTAATGGCAATATGCTCCCACTTGATAAAGCAGGAGCGTTTGCAAATATACCTACTGACGATGGAAAGGAGGACGAAGCTGATGAAGAACAAGAAATTCTGGAGTTGGAAGAGCCAAAAGACACTAAATCAAGAAAACGAAGAAATTACAGACCGAGTGCTTGAAATCTACGGCACAATTGCTGAGGAAAGTTGGTTTGACGATGATGTGACACCGAAACTCTTTCACGAGGAACTATTTAGCGGAACTGGCAAGTGCGAAGGCGCACCCCCGATCACCATTTGGATTAACTCGCCCGGTGGCGATTGCATTGCGGCAAGTCAGATTTACTCTATGCTGATGGACTACAAAGGCGATGTGACTGTAAAAATTGACGGTTTGGCGGCAAGTGCAGCGTCTGTTATTGCAATGGCTGGCACAAAGGTGCTTATGGCACCAACAGCACTGATGATGATTCATAACCCTGCGACCCTTGCTATGGGTGACCATGAGGATATGAAAAAGGCAATTTCCATGCTTGATGAAGTAAAGGAAAGCATCATCAACGCTTATGAAATCAAGACAAGTCTATCTCGTGCCAAACTTTCACATCTGATGGACAGTGAAACTTGGATGAATGCAAACAAAGCGATTGAACTTGGATTTGCTGATGGAATTATTGAGGACGAGAAGAAATCCACCTCAATTCCTGCTTATGCTTTTTCGAGAAAGGCAGTAGCTGTTAATCTATTAAACAAGTTAAAAGAAAAAGAACCTGTGGCAACTGCCACAAAACCCACTGGGCGATCAGTTGATGAACTGAAACTAAGCCTATACAAAAATCAAATTTAACGGAGGTATTTTAGTATGAATATTGTAGAAATGCGTGAAAAACGTGCAAAGTTGTGGGCAACTATGGAGGGTTTCCTCGACACCCACAGAAATGATAAAGGTGTTCTCTCAACCGATGATGACATCACCTATACCAACATGGAAAAGGAACTGAGTGATTTAACCAACGAAATCAGGCGAATGGAACGCAGAGATGTGACTCTACAGGAACTTTCAAAGCCTATAAATCAACCAATTACCGAAAAGCCAGCAAGTGCTGAAAAAGAAAAAGGCGGTCGTGCATCAAATGCGTACAAAGAGGATTTCGCTTTGCATCTTCGTGGAAAAGCACCGCTCCACAATGTGCTTGCCACTACTCCTGATGTAGACGGTGGTTTTCTTGTGCCAGAAGAATTTGAACATCAAATTGTGTCGGCACTTGATGAGGAAAACGTTATTCGTAAGCTTGCGAAAGTAATCACTACCCACAATGACAGAAAAATTCCGATTGCGACTGGACATTCTGTGGCTCAGTGGACAGCGGAAAATGCTGCCTACACTGAAAGCAATCCTACATTTGGGCAAAAGCAGATTGATGCGTTTAAACTAACTGACCTTGTTCGTGTCAGCACAGAACTTTTACAGGACAGTGCTTTTGACCTTGAAAGCTATATCGCCAAAGAATTCGCTCGTGCTTTTGGCATTGCTGAGGAGCAGGCTTTCTGCGTTGGCACTGGCACAAATCAGCCGACTGGTATTTTTACAGCAAATGGCGGTACAGTTGGTGTTACTGCTGCAAGTGCGACTGCAATTACCGTTGATGAAATCATCGCTCTTGTGTATGCACTCAAATCTCCATACCGCAGAAACGCAAAATTCCTTATGAACGATGCAACTGTTTCTATTCTTCGTAAGCTAAAGGACAGCAATGGTGCGTATTTATGGCAGCCATCTGTTCAGGCGGGTCAGCCTGATAGACTTCTTGGCTATGAGATTTATACCAGTCCATATGCTCCAACTGTGGCGGCAGGTGCTCTTGCTATTGCCTTTGGTGATTTTGATAATTACTGGATTGGCGATCGTGCAGGAAAAACAGTGCAAAGACTTAACGAACTTTATGCGACAAATGGGCAGATTGGTTATGTTGCAACCGAGCGTGTTGACGGTAAGGTTATTCTGCCAGAGGGTATTCAGCTACTCAAAATGAAAGCCGGGTCTTAAACTAAAGAAAGGAACGGGCAGTGATGAACAATTTACTAATTAAAGTAAAACAGAATTTAATACTCGATCATGCGGTAGATGATGAATTGCTTTTAAGTTTCATCACTGCCGCTGTTTCTTATGCGGAAAGCTATCAGCATATTGCAGAAGGGTTTTATAGCGAAAATACAATGCCTGCAACCACTGAACAAGCTATCATTATGCTTGCGAGCCATTTCTATGAATCACGAGATGGCTCAACTGGTGGTTTCTTTGCTGATAACGTTGGTGCAAGTGCTCAAGTTTGGAATACGGTTAATCTTCTGCTCCGACTAGATAGGCGGTGGCAGGTATGAGTTTTGGCAAAATGAACGTCTTTGCTGATATAAAGGCGATTGTAACAACGAAGGACAGCGAGGGATTTACAGTAAGCGAAGAAACAACACTTGCTACAATTAGGGTTTACCGAGAGGGTCGGCACGGAAGTGTGCGGTGGGCAAATCTCGCCGCTTTTTCAGAAGCAACTGATTTATTCCGCTTTCGCGTAATTCCTAATCTTACTATAACTACTGAGCATTTCATTGAATGCGACGGAGAACGCTTTCATATCACGTCCGTGGAAAACGTCAAAGGACGTGGAATGTATATCGAGGTACTTGCGAAAAAGGTGGTGGCAACGAATGGGAAAAGTTGATATTAAAATGCCTGATGAATTTTTAGAACGTATTTCTAAGGTTGGCAGTGATTTTGATTCTATTGCTGAAACTGTACTTGAAACTGGTGGTGAGGTTGTGTTTGCAAGAACAAAAAGCAACCTTTCTGCTGTAATCGGCAAAGGCACAAAATACGAATCACGCTCCACGGGTGAATTAGAATCGGCTTTAGGTATGACCACTGTCAAGATGGATAAACAAGGCAATCACAATATCAAAATAGGTTTTGCTGAACCTCGTTCTGATGGTGATTCTAACGCTAAAATAGCCAACATCATCGAATACGGAAAACACGGTCAGCTTGCAAAGCCATTCTTAAAGCCTGCAAAACGTGCATCAAAGAATGAATGCATTACTGCCATGCAAAACAAATTTGAGGAGGAGGTCGATAAAAGATGAGCATTTTATCTGATTTACAAAACACATTAGAGCCGCTTGGAATTCCCCTTGAAACTGGGATATTCTCTGACAATGCTCCATCGGAATATATCGTCCTTGTTCCTATGAATGATATATTTGAACTTCATGCAGATAACGAACCTAAAATTGACGTGCAGGAAGTGCGAATTTCCCTGTATTCAAAAGGCAATTACACAAAAGCGAAAAATACTATCGTGCGGGCATTATTAAAAGCTGACTTTACAGTAACAGCACGACAATATATCGGTTATGAAACCGACACTGGCTACCACCACTACAATGTGGACGTGGCAAAATATTACGAATTGGAGGAATGAATCTATGGCTACAATTGGTCTTGATAAACTTTATTATGCCCCTATTACTGAGGGCGAAAACGAAGAAGAAACCTATGGCACGCCTGTTCAGCTGGCTAAGGCAATCTCAGCTGAATTATCGGTTGAACTTGCCGAGGCGACTCTTTATGCTGATGATGGTGCATCAGAAATCATCAAGGAATTTAAAAGCGGTACGCTCTCTCTTGGCGTTGATGATATAGGAACAGCAACTGCCGCCGCTCTTACTGGTGTATCGGTGGATAATAACAACGTTGTAATTTCTGCAAGCGAGGACGGTGGCAGTCCTGTGGCTGTTGGCTTTCGTGCAAGGAAATCAAATGGGAAATACAGATACTATTGGTTATACCGAGTGAAATTCGGTGTGCCTGCCACAAACCTTGCAACCAAAGGTGACAGCATTACCTTTTCCACTCCGACTATTGAGGGTACTGTTCTTCGCAGAAATAAGCCTGATACAAGCGGTAAACATCCATGGAAAGCAGAAGTCACTGAGGGCGATACAGGTGTTACCCCATCTGTTATCAGCAGTTGGTATACGGCAGTTTATGAACCTGCATTTGCAGAGGAGGGTTAAGCGATGGAAAACGAACGTAGTGCAACTATTTTAATTGGTGGAGATGAATTCACACTTCTTCTCACCACAAGAGCAACAAAAGAAATTGCTGCAAGATACGGTGGTCTTGAAAACTTAGGCGATAAGCTAATGAAATCTGAAAATGTTGAAATGGCACTTTCTGAAATCGTATGGTTGATTACCATTTTGGCAAACCAAAGCATTCTGATTCACAACATTAAGAACAAGGACAATAAAAAGGACTTGCTCACAGAGGACGAGGTGGAAATACTCACCACCCCTGCCGATTTGGCACAGTACAAAGAAGCGATTATGACAGCACTCTATAAAGGTGCAAAACGAAATATAGAGAGTGAGCAAGATCCAAAAAACGTGGTGGTCGAGTAACAGATGAAGAACTGTTTACTCGACTTTTCTATTACGGCATCAGCGTACTTCATCTTTCTAGAGATGAGTTTTGGCTGATGCCGTTTGGTTTGCTCCTTGATTTATGGGAGTGCCATAAGCAGTATAACGGACTGGCTCGTCCAAAACGTGAGCATTTTATTGATGACATTATTCCAGACGGAATCTAGCGAGAGGAGGTTAACGCATGGCTGACAATTTTGGTTTGAAAATCGGTCTTGAGGGCGAAAAAGAGTTCAAGAAAGCCTTATCTGAAATCAATCAATCGTTTAAAGTCTTAGGCTCTGAAATGAAACTTGTATCATCGGAGTTTGATAAAAACGATAAATCCGTTCAGGCTCTCACTGCAAGAAATCAAGTTCTAAACAAAGAGATTGACACACAAAAAGAAAAAATCGAAACACTTAAATCCGCTCTTGAAAATGCCGCTACCTCCTTTGGCGAGAATGACCGCAGAACGCAGAATTGGCAGATTCAGCTTAACAATGCGACCGCAACTCTCAACGATATGGAGCGTGAACTGAATAATAACAATTCTGCTCTTGAAGAGGCAACCGCTAACTATGACGATGCGGAAGATGCACTTGATGATATGAGTCGTGAAATGGACGATGTCACTGACAGTGCTGATGATATGGGCGAGGAAATTGATGATGCCGCTGATTCTGCTGATAAAGGCAGTGGGAAATTTGAGAAACTGGGCGGTGTCTTAAAAGGCATTGGTGCCGCAATGGGTGCTGTTGCAGTAGCGGCAGGTGCAGCCGCTATCAAGCTTGGTAAAGAAGTCATTTCTGCCTATGCTGATTACGAACAGCTTGTCGGCGGTGTGGATACCCTTTTTCAGGATTCTTCATTAAAGCTGCAAGAATACGCATCAAATGCATATAAAACCGCAGGTCTTTCCGCAAATGATTACATGGAAACAGTCACCTCATTTTCTGCAAGCCTTATTCAGTCGCTTGGCGGTGACACAGAAAAAGCGGTGGAATATGCAGATATGGCAATTACCGATATGTCCGATAATGCCAACAAAATGGGTACGGATATGTCAGCAATTCAAAATGCCTATCAAGGTTTTGCAAAGCAGAATTACACCATGCTTGATAACCTCAAGCTTGGCTATGGCGGAACAAAAAGCGAAATGGAACGACTGCTTGCAGATGCTGAAAAAATCAGCGGCATCAAATACGATATTTCGTCCTATGCCGATGTGGTTTCAGCCATTCATGTAATGCAGGAAAGTATGGGTATTGCAGGAACAACTGCACTTGAAGCGGAGCATACCATTTCCGGCTCAATTAATTCGCTTAGTTCTGCTATCAGCAACTTGGTTGTTGGATTTGGCAATGCTGATGCAGATATAGCACAGCTTTGCAATAATGTGGTTGGTGCGTTTGGAGATGTGATGAAGAACATCACCCCTATTATCGAGAATATCGTTAAGGCTCTGCCGATTGCTGTGGACGCTATGCTAACAGCGGTGATGGATTTACTTCCAACGCTCATTCAGACAGTAACGGATTTATTTTCACAGGTGTTAAATACACTTTTAACCTTACTTCCTGAACTGATTCCCGTAGCGGTAGATGCAATTATTATGATTGTTGATACGATTATTGAAAACCTGCCCTTACTTATCGAGGCGGCTGTTCAGTTAATTGCAACTTTGGTGCAAGGCTTAGGCGAGGCACTGCCAGAACTGATACCTACTGCTGTAAATGCGATTATTACGATTGTTCAAGGGTTACTTGACAATCTGCCGATGATACTAGATGCCGCTTTGCAATTGATTCTTGGATTAGCAGAGGGTTTGCTTGCGGCAATCCCACAGCTAATCGAAGCACTGCCTGCAATTATTACTTCCCTTGTGGAATTTATCATCGGTGCAATACCGCAAATTATTGACGCAGGTATTCAGCTTTTGACTTCGCTAATTTCGGCTTTGCCTGAAATTATTACTGCAATTGTAGAGGCGATTCCGCTCATTATTGATGGCATATTAACTGCTGTGCTTGATAGCATTCCGCTGCTTATTCAGGCAGGCATTGATTTGCTTGTGTCGCTGATTCAGAATTTGCCGACTATCATTACTACCATCGTAAATGCTATCCCACAAATCATTTCAAGCATCGTAAATGCCTTGGTGGGTAACATTGATAAAATTATCATGGCAGGTGTTCAGCTGTTTGTAGCACTGATTAAGAACCTGCCAACGATTATTGTGGAGATTGTAAAAGCTGTGCCGCAGATTATAAGCGGCATCGTATCGGCATTCACAAACAGCATGGGCAAAATCACAGAGATTGGTGGAAATATCGTCAAAGGTTTATGGCAAGGTATTCAGTCGCTTGCATCTTGGCTTTGGAATAAGGTGTCTGGTTGGATTTCATCTATTTGGGACGGAATCTGCGACTTCTTTGGCATTCGCTCTCCGTCAAGAGAAATGGGTTGGATTGGTGAAATGCTTGTAAAAGGTCTTGCAGGCTCGATTGAAGATAATGGCGATGAAGCCGTAAAAGCGGCTGAGGGTATGGCAGCTGACATTGATGATGTTATGCATAGCCTTGCTGAGGATATGAGCACAGCTTTGCCGACAAACTTTTCTGTTGATACATCGACTGTTGGTGGGGTAATGACAAGTCCTGCGACATCTGTGGGAATTGCAGGTTCACTCATTACGGTTCAACAAATGATCGTTCGCAGTGAGGACGATATCCGCAGAATTTCACAGGAACTATATAACTTAATGCAGACCAGCTCAAGAGCACAAGGTCAATTTAGTCCAGCATAGGAGGTGCCAATAAGATGGGATTTATATATAACGGAATATCCTCGCAAAGTATGAAAATAAAAGCAAGGCTTACAAGCTGGCAGGCATCTCCTTCGCTGCGTAACTCGTTTGTTAGTATCCCCGGCAAATATGGGGTTGCTGACTTTGGCAGTGATAGTGCCGAGCGTGTTATAACCGTTCGGTGTAATATCAATCCGATGTATAACTTCGCATCACTTGTGTCGGTGCTTGATGATATGGCAGAGTGGCTCGACCCTGCCCATGGAGCAAAGCAAGTGATTTTTGATGATGTTCCAGATAGATATTTTACTGCCAGACTTTCCGAGGCGGTGGACTGTGAACGGCTTATTTTATCGGCAGGGGCATTTGATTTGAAATTTGTCTGCCCTGACCCTCACGCTTATGCTTTAACCGATGAAGCATATACGCTAACTGCAACAGGCAGTCACGAGGTTCGCAGACGTAAGGGCAATACCGACTCCGAGCCTGTGTATCTGTTAAAGGGAGTGATTCCATCTGGTACATCAAGCTATGTTTCGCTGATCACCAATAATGAGGAATTACGCATCGTTGGGGCATTGGCATCAACTGAAACACTGGTAATTGATACAGGCAAAGTGACGGCAAAGGTAGTGGATTCTGCGGGTGAAACGCTCCGAAACGGTCTGCCTTGCTTACAGGAGTTGAATTTCCCTGTGCTTTCAAAAGGTATCAACACTATTCAAATATCAACCGTAGGGGCAACCTTTACGGAACTTAAAATTCAGGCACAAAGCAGATGGAGGTGAGTAATTTTGGCGATTAAATCAATTCTAACAATACAGGAAGATTTCACAGGAGAATTTCCAATCACTGAGCATACTTCTGCCATGTGGAGGTTCAACGAATCAGAACCTGATAGCAATTCACAGCTTGCGGACTCATCTGGTAACGGAAGACATCTTACAGTATCGGGTTGGTCTGGAACAACAGCAGGACTTCGTGACGGCTTTCACGGCAGATACTTTCGTATGAATATCAGTAACCCTACTACGGAGAAAACGCATCTCATTGCTACCAATGACGGCAGTTTCTTTTCAGATTTGGGCGATAAAGTCGTGGTGGGCGGTTGGATAAACCCAACAACTTATTCAGTTGGTAACACCTATACACCAATATTCAATACCCGCAACGGTCCGGGGCAGCCGATTTTGTATCTTTCCCTTTTTAGTGGCCGGCCTCGTATGATGATTTATAATTCATCTGGATCGCTAATACTTGACCAGACGGAAACACCATCATTCACCATGAAGAACAATGGCTGGTATTTCATGGCTGCGATTATTGATGTGGCAAACAAGACCTCGCAATATATCCTCGGTGACCGCAGTGACGGAACGTTGTGGACTGCACCGCTTAGAACATTCACAGGTGAAATCAACCGCTCTTGTGTGGCGAATATTGAAATCGGCAGGCACACAAACACTTATTGGTATGCAGGCGGTGTGGAGGATTGGTTTTTTGAAACAAACTCACAGCTAAGTATTGATGATTTCACACAGTATTTCAGACAATCACTACTTGCTAATGGTGCGGATTCTACTGCTGATGTGGATGCACTCACTGAGTCAGGCAGTGTTTTATTAAAGAGAACGGATACCGCCTATGCTGAAAGTGGTGTGCTAGAAACCACGGCTACGCTTTGTGCTTTGGCAGGCTCTGGTCGTGTTTCGGTAAGTTCTGAATATGTTGCAGGAGTAACGGCAATATCGCTGATAGAAACTTCGACATCAAACAACATGACGGACTGGTCTATGTGGCAGGCTGTCGGCACAAATGGAGAATTGCAATCTCCAAATCGTGAGTTTATCCGTTTTCGCATTACGCTGACTACAACAGACACAAAACAAACTCCACGCTTGCTTGATATTCAGCTACATGACATTCCAAAATCGCCGTATGAGCGACTGGGATTTGCTCGTCCAGTGGTGCTTGATACCAATGGTGCATGGGAGTCCGTGCTTGAAAATGCCTATGACATTATCGCCACTGGTGAAGTCAACGGTGCAGATACTCTGGATTTCAAGATTCCCTTCAATGATGGCAAGCGCGTGTCTTTGGATAATGAAAAGCAAGTGCAGATAGCAGATGAAATCTATCGAGTACGAACGCTGACGGATGAAAAGGCATCGGATGGCAGTATCTTGACTTCGGTGTATGCAGAAGCTGCCTTTTATGATCTGACTTACTCTGCTGAAAAACAACCGACTGAATTCAATGCTGCTCGTGCCGATGAAGCGATGCGTTATGCTTTGCAAGGCACAGGTTGGTCGATTGGAACAGTGAATGTCAGTACACTTCGGACTTGGACTTGTGAGGAAAAGAATGCCCTCGCTATTTTGCGGCAGATGCAGAACATTCATGGCGGCGATTTGGTTTTTGACAGCCGAAACCGTCTGGTGAGCCTGCTGACATTCAGCGGTAAGGACAGCGGTGCATTGTTTGCTTACAAGAAAAACCTCACCAGCATTAAGCGAGTGGTTGACACCAGAAGTCTTGTTACTCGGCTCTACGCCTATGGAAAAGATGGAATAACTTTTGCATCCATCAACGACGGCAAAGAATATGTAGAGGACTACACTTATTCAAGCGAAGTCAGGGTATCAACTTTGGATTGCTCCAACTTCACAAACCCTTATCAGATGCTTGAGTTTGCCAATATGCGTCTTGCCGAATATGCAAAGCCTCGTGTATCCTATGTGCTTTCAGCGATGGATTTATCGGTGCTGACTGGCTATGAGCATGAGCAGTGGTCACTTGGCGATATTGTAACAGTGGATGATAGAGATTTGGATATGACGATTAAAACCCGTGTCATCCGCAGGCAATACAATCTGCAAGAACCATGGAAAACGGTGCTGGAATTATCCAGTAAACTTCGTGAACTTGGTGATTCCTCCACCGATGTGGTTGCTGATCAGCTTGACCAATCCTTGGTTGTTCAGCAGGAGGTTAAGGACATGGTGCCGTTCAATCATCTTCGTAATTCTCGTGCTGACAACGGCTTTGCGTATTGGCAGAACTCAGGCTTTGAAGTGGATGCGGAAAATGGTGTAAGCGGTACGGCATCTTTTAAAGCAACTGGAGTATCCGGCACAAAGAGCATTGCACAGACAGTCTATCCTGCATCAAGGAGAAGTTACACGATTTCAGCGCAGATTGGCTCAGAGAACTTGAAGAAAGGTACGAATGGGCAGGTTGGCATAGAGGTAGTGTTTGAATATGAGGACGGAACTACAGAAACAAGATTTATTGATTTATTTTGAGAGGATGGTGACTATGGCATATTTTCAGCATATCGCAAGAGATGCCTCGCCCAAGGGTTACGGCAAACTCCGTTCCATCACTATTCGGCTCTGTATTACGGATTGTACTGGTGAGGTGTACTTTACGGATATTATGCTGCAAGCAGGTTCAGTGGCTACTGGATGGGTTGGTCATGTTTGTGAGATTCAGTGGACTTTAGATGGATAATTTTTACCTTGTAAAATATATTGACAAGGTAAAGATTATGTGTTATACTTGTATCATTGGAGGCGATACCATGACAAATGATTTTGATGAAAGAGACAGGCAAATACGAAAATTACAGCAAAACCTTTCAGCAATCAGAAAAATAGCGGGTTGGACTGCTGAAACTTTAGGAAACAAAATAGGTGTTACGAAGCAAACCATTAGTAATCTTGAAAACCAAAAATCTTCTATGAACTTCACTCAGTATATTGCTATTCGAGCAGTTATTGATTCTGAAATAGAAAAAAACCAAGAGAATGAAGTTCTCCATAAGGTTGTGGCACTTTTGTTAGATAGTGAAGATAGGCTTGATGAAGATGATTATTCAAAGGTTCAAGAAGTTGTAGGTACTGTCGCAGCATCTGCCGCAGGAGGAACTCCAACAGCAAAACTTGATGCACTTTTCAATGTGCTTATAAAATCAATGCCGATTGTTATTCCTATAATAGGCGCAATAATTGGTAGCTCTACAAATTGGATGAAAAAACTTTTAAAATAGGAGGAGTCATATGGCAGGAGCAACACATCCCTTTTTTGGGAATCAATACACTGATGGTGGATATATAACGGGTTCTTTCAAATTTCCCCAAGGCTTAACACGAGAAGTTGGAGAGCGGATGTCAAGAGTTCCTGTTTCTGAGTCAACAATAATACATAAACTATCATCGAATACTACTACCCATCCTCCAAAGACGGTGAAAATTAGCACGAAGAGCAAATGGATTATTCCGACCTTAATCATAGCTGCAATTACAGCCGCAGGTGGATATGTAGCTTACCGACTCCTCAAAAAGAAAAATATTATTAAAATTCCTAATATCGGAATATGCGAACATTGTGGAGAACCCTTGACAGAATCAGAATTGGTTCCTGAGGAAAACATCCCCTATATTATCTGCAAAAAATGTGGTGAAAGAAATTATGCAAAATATACAGACAATGAGAGTCAAGAAGAATTGAACGAGGACTCGGAAGGAGGAAATCCAAATGGACAGAGCGGAATTGAAGAGTCAAATTGATGAATTGATGCGACAATATTCAGATGAAGAAATCGATGGTGATACTTATTCTCAGAAAATGATGGAATTAACATCATCGTTTCAAAACGAGGATCAAGCAGAATACTAAATTATAAATCCTGCCAAAGCACTCTCTCAGTAGAGTGCTTTTTTCTGCGCATTTTTAGGAGGTGATGCCAGTGCAGATTAATAACTTCATCCGTTTCAGCGAAAGCATAAAGACCCGTGAGGATATGCGAGTGGTCAGCGTTACCATCCGACCGCTCATCTCTGATTGTACTGGCGATATTTATTTCACCGACCTACAGCTACAAGAAGGCTCTCGACTTACTGGCTACACACCTCACACAATCACCATGCTGAAGAACAGTGAGAATCCTGTTAGGTATTTCAATGCCGTGGTTCGATCTGGCGATACCTTGGTTTTGCATACAAGCGGTGGAACTACCACAGGACTTGATTGCTACATTTACCCCAATCAAGCAATGGCGGCAGGAAGTATTAAGCTGTCACAAGGGGCAGGTTCTCACGAGGCTGTATTTTTATTTTCAGCAAATGCAGGCGATGAATTCGCTCTGCTTGCATCGGAGCGTAGATGCCTTAAAAATGGCAATACCACACCGAAAAATGGATTCTACCAATATACAGCCGTTCATGATGATAAGCATCAAGTTCAGCTTGAAAAAGGAAAATCCGCAAGGGTGTATTTTGAGTTTAAAGAAATGATGGAAGGAGATCACAGCCTATGAGTAATAAACGAGATTATCTCAAGGGTAAAAAGTGCATGATATGGTCGTTCATGGGCAATTCTCGAATGTTCCAAGCACTGAATAATCATGGAGATTGTTTTGACACAGTCGGCATTTTTACATTTGAAGTGGATATCACAGGAACAATCAGCGAAACAGGAACTTCCATCAGCGGTATGATGCCCTACATCAACAAATGGCCGCATATCAATTGGCTGCTGACTATCATGAACCACGGCACGGCCTCTATTTTCACTGCACTTCGCAATAATACAAATGGTGCAAAGGATAAGTTCCTCACGGAAATTGTCCGTATTATGCAGAAATACCCATGGTGTTCTGGTGTGGATATTGATTTAGAGCGTGGCGGTGGCTATGAAAATAAGGATGCGGCAAATGCTCTTTTTCGTGATATTTACAACACCGTCAAAGCTTATGACCGCACTAAGCTGATGAATATCTGTCTGCCCGGCATGACAGGTGTGCAGGGTTCAGTCGGTGGAGAAAATTGGTGCGTGTACGCTGACCTCAATAATTACTGCGATACCGCATCCATTATGAGTTACGGCATGGCTTGGGCGGGTTCTGCTCCCGGTCCTGTTTCACCACGCAGTTGGCTTGAGGGAACGTATGACTATGCCGCAAGGGTAATGAATCCTGAAAAGATATTCATGGGGCTACCTGCTTACGGATGGGAGTGGCAGATTTATCAGAAACCAGAGGATATTGGCAAGACCTATCGTGGAACGTCCAACACCTACTACGCATCAGAAATTTGGATGAACGGCGGCTATCATTTTGCCGACCGACAAGCATATATTCCTTTCGCTGCCTATTGGGATGATTACGATAAAGTGCCGTGGATTTTGCCTTTTGTGTATGACTACATGGAAGGGCAAGATGCTGTTGCAAGAAATGCTCCTATCACAGGCGAAACCTATAACCGCCGTAATTATCTGACCTGCTACGGCAAAGAGCAAAAGTCCGAGTTTGGCACGATTTATATTGACCGCAACGGTAAGCCTGACAGTTACACAGGAAATATGATTATCGGCGATACCTCGGTGGCTGTTGCAGCTAACAGCACGGCTACCTATAATTTTACGATTTCTACAGCAGGTGTTTATGACGTGGCTGTTAAAATCGGGTTTCCTTTTTGGGATAAGAATGGCATCAATCTGACTTTAGACGGCACGGCAGTATCCTTTAGTGAAAACCGTCTGTGGTGGCCGTATTGGAAAACAAGCCACTGGCGAACCTTGGCAACAAAGCGTACCCTTTCTGCAGGACAGCACACCATTGTGATTACTGGCGGCGTGCCGGGTTCGGTTTTCTATGGATTTCGAGTGTGCAACGCATCTTTGCAGAAACCATGGGCAGGCAATGCCACCTTTGGATTATCGCCTCGCCATTTCAAAGATGTGGACGGGATTATGAGGGCACCTGCAGAGGGGTTTCGATTGACAACAGAGGTTCTCCGAAGAAAGCCTGACTCCGCACTGGCTTGGTATGAGGATTTCAGAGATAATCCACCGATTCCTGATAGTTACTGGACAACGCTTTCAGGCAGTTGGAAGGTTTGGCGAAGTGATGAATATGCCACGAGCCGAGTTTACTCACAGCTTGAAGGCAGTGGTCAGCTTGCGTGGAAGTATTCAGGCTTTACCGATGTGCATTTAAGGACGAGAATAGCTTTCCCATCAAATGGCACTGGTCGAGCGGGTGTTTTCATTGGAAATGTATTCTGCTGTATCAACATTAATAATCAGCGAATCGAACTCTATCAAGGCAGTACGCTCCTTGGCAGTTGGCAGGGCGAATATTCCCGCACCACTGATGCCAATATCCGCACCAATCCCAATATGTACCTCGTTGAAATACGAAAGCGTGGCAATACCGTAAAAGTCTATTCTGGTAACAGTTATACGCTGCGTTTTACGGCAAATATCTCATCAACAAGTGGTTATGCGGGGATACAGTCTGATGGGCAGATTAAATGTGAGCTGCTCCGTTTGGGTGATGCATGGACTTATGAGCCGTATGAGGCATTCGATGTGACCATGCCTGATGGTACCTCAAAAAGCTATGGAAGGATTGCCCGCAATAACGTCACTTGGGATAATGAATTTGAAGTATTCACCGTCAATTCTGATGTGGAGGAAACTGCCACTCGCAGTGAAGATATTTCTATGGATTATGACTTCTTCCACTCCGATATTATCCCTGTTGCCTGTGGCGGTGATTATACAGCACTGGTGACACCGAGGGATATTAATGTTTGGATTTCAAGGTTGTTCTTCGGTGATTCAGATGGTTTTGGAATCTGCTATTTTCAAGATGTAGATAGCTTGGTTTATTGGGCGAATGAAGCCGCCTACCGCTGGAATCTGCGGGGTGTGGCGTTCTGGTCACTCGGTCAAGAGGATATGCGGCTGTGGCAGGCACTGCCAAAACAAATATAGCTGAAACTATACTTGATACGAACGCTTGTCAGAAATGGCAGGCGTTTTGTAATACACAAAAATAATCTTACAGGAGGAACAACAACATGAAACAAATCTGGTCTTATATTCAAATCTGCTTTGCCACACTAGGAGGATTCCTTGGTTGGTTTTTAGGCGGTGCAGATGGCTTTCTTTATGCCCTCATCGCCTTTGTATCAATCGACTATATCACAGGTGTGATGTGTGCCATTGCTGACAAAAATCTTTCAAGCGAAGTTGGATTCAAGGGTATCTGCCGAAAGGTACTAATTTTCGCCCTAGTCGGTATTGGCAATATTCTTGATGTATATGTTCTTGGACAAGGTGGAGTTCTGCGCACTGCAGTGATCTTCTTTTATCTCTCCAACGAGGGCATTTCATTGCTTGAAAACTCTACGCATCTTGGATTGCCAGTACCGCAGAAGCTAAAGGATATCCTCGCACAATTGCACGACAAAGGAGGAAACAATTCATGAAAATCGTAGAAAGCATTTTAACGAAAAATCCATGCTATACGGCAGGTCGAACCATAACGGTAAAAGGATTAATGCTCCACTCGGTAGGTTGCCCGCAGCCAAAAGCCTCAGTATTTATCAACAGTTGGAATAGGGCTAGTTATGACCGTGCCTGTGTTCATGGATTTATTGATGGTAATGACGGCATCATCTATCAGACCTTACCTTGGAATCATCGTGGTTGGCATGGCGGTGGTGATTCCAATAACACGCATATCGGAATTGAGATGTGTGAACCTGTTTGTATTAAATATACTGGTGGTGCTACATTTACTTGCTCTGATACAGCGACTGCAAAGGCTGTGGCAACAAGAACTTATAACTCAGCAGTGGAACTTTTTTCTTACCTTTGTCAAAAGTTTAATCTTGATCCGTTGGCTGATGGAGTAATCATCTCTCATGCAGAGGGTTACAAACGAGGAATTGCATCAAATCATGGTGACCCAGAACATTTATGGCAACAGCTTGGTATGTCTTACACGATGGACACTTTCCGTAAAGATGTGAAAGCGAAAATGTCTAATGATACTTCTGCATCACCTGCGGACAAACCATCGTCAGGTTATTATCGTGTTCGCAAGTCTTGGAACGATAAGAAATCACAGATTGGTGCGTATAAGGTGTTAAGCAATGCAAAAGCACAAGCAGATAAAAATGATGGTTACTTTGTATTTGATGAAAGCGGCACAAAGATTTATCCTACCGCTGCTACTTACAAAGAATACACCGTTGTCAAAGGCGATTCTCTTTGGGGCATCGCACAGAAATTACTTAGCAATGGAACGAGATACACAGAGATTGTGAAACTGAACGGACTTACCTCTAATGTCATTTACAGCGGTCAAAAATTGAAGATTCCTAATTAAGTATAAGCCTGCTTGCATTCTTCGGAGTGTGAGCAGGCATTATTTTTTTGCCGTGAATTGAATAGACGCAAATTTTCGTTTTTTGGTTCTTAAAGTACTCCTTAATGTCCTTTCACTATTAGAGGTTACAACTCGGAAATGGAGGTTGACATTATGGCGGTCGATATTAAAAAACTGGCACATTTAGATGATGAGCCACTCATCATAACGAGGGAGCAATTACAAAATGAATTTGACTATATCGTAGCACAGCAAATGCTAAGAGATATGGCTCAAAAGGGGTTGATTTCTTTGTCAGAACTAGACAAAATCACGGTTTTAAATCTTGAGATATTCTCTCCTGAATTGACATCAATAATGCCCACAAACGCTTGATATATCAGGAGTTTGGCGGTAATATGTCACACTAACGAAGGGAGGTGTTTAAGGTGGCAAAAGTTACAAAAATCGGCGGCGAATCGTCAAACGATAATAAAAAACTAAAGGTCGCTGCATATTGTCGTGTTTCTACAGATAGCGATGAGCAACTCGAAAGCCTAGAAGCTCAAAAAACACACTATCAAACTTATATCAAAAGCAATCCTGCGTGGCAGTATGCAGGATTGTATTACGATGAAGGCAAGTCTGGAACAAAGATAGAAAGACGAAAGCAACTATTGAAGATGCTTGATGCCTGTGAAAGAAAAGAGATTGATTTGGTCATCACGAAGTCCATCAGTCGATTTTCTAGAAACACAGTGGATTGCCTTGAAATGGTACGCTTTTTAATCGAACATGGAGTTTTTGTGTATTTTGAAAAAGAGAACTTAAATACCATGACGATGGAGAGCGAACTAATTCTTTCTATTCTCAGTAGCATGGCGGAGGAAGAATCCCATTCCATTTCAAAGAATAATAAGTGGTCAATTCAGAAGCGATTTGAACAAGGCACTTATGTAATCAGCTATCCGCCTTACGGTTACATCAACGATAGTGGTGAAATGAGGATTGTTCCAGAAGAGGCAGAGGTTGTCAAACGAATTTTCAATGACACCATTAATGGAAAAGGCTCATCGCAAATTGCTAGAGAGTTGACAGAGGAAGGAATTAAAAGCAAGAAAGGCGGCAAGTGGAATAGTACAACCATTCGTGGAATGCTCAAAAATGAGAAGTACACAGGCGATGCCATTTTTCAAAAGACTTATACAGATGATCGTTTTACTCGCCACACCAACAACGGAGAGGAACAGCAGTATTACTGCAGGAATCATCACGAACCGATTATCAGCCATGAGATTTTTGAATTAGCAGGGCAAGAGATTAGACGCAGAGCCGATGAGAAGAACATTAGTAGAAGTACGCAGAAATACAACAGGCGCTATGCCTTCTCTGGAATATTAAAATGTGGCGAATGCGGAGCAATTATGAAACGCAGAACCCACTACACAGGCAGAAAAGAATATATTGCTTGGACTTGTGGGACACACCTTGATGATAAGACCAAGTGCTCCATGCTCTATGTCAGAGATGATGCAATCAAAGCCGCATTTACGACAATGATGAACAAGCTGACCTTTGGCTATAAGGAAGTTCTAACCCCTTTACTTGAGGGCTTAGACGAAGATTTGAATTATATGAATACCGAAAAGCAGAGCGATTTTGAAAAGCAACATAACGCAATCAAGGAGCGTGAAAAACTTCTGCGTGAACATTTTCATAAGAATTTGCTCAGTCAGGATATTTTCAGCCGAAGTATGGCAGACATTGAACAGGAACTGCGAACCTTGGCTCAAATGAGAGAAGATTATTTGCATAATCAAAACCGAGGAGTTACCTACCTCTCAGCAGCAAGAGACCTTTTTGCACACTGCTCAAAATCCGAAATGAAAACAATCTATGACGAGGAGATTTTCAAAAGGTTTGTAAATGGTGTGATTATATTCTCTAGGGGCGAGGTTGGATTTAGATTAAACTGTGGAATTACGCTCAGGGAAAGGATGGTGGTTTGATGAGAACTACGTTATTTGGCTATACAATTAAAAATGGGAAAGCTTATATCGACAAGGAGAAGGCCGCTCGGGTGCAAAAACTATTTGATGGTTATATCTGCGGAATGACACTAAGAACAGCCGCCCTTGAAGCAGGAATTGATACATTTCACGGTAGTGCAGGCAGAATGCTAAAAAACCAAAAATATATGGGTACAGAATATTATCCTGCCATTATTGATGAGGAAACTTTTCAAAAGGCACAGCTAGAGCGAGAACATCGTGCGGTTAAACTTGGGAGAGTTCATGAAGCCACAGAAGATTTGCCGATACTAGCACCTACCAAGTTTAGTTTTAGGTCACGGGAGATTATGTTTGATGATCCATTCAAGCAAGCTGAATATGCCTACAGCATGATAGAAAGCGAGTGGTTTTGATGGGAGAAAAAAGTGTAACAATCTTTCCACCGAGGTTAAATCGGAAAGTGGAAGAAACCAAGACGGAAGAAAAAATAAAATTAAGAGTGGCTGCCTATTGCCGTGTTTCAACTGACAGCGATGAGCAAGCAAGTAGCTATGAAGCACAGATTGAGCATTACACGCTATTTATTCAAAATAACCCTGAATGGGTGCTTGCAGGTATATTTGCCGATGATGGTATTTCTGGCACGAATACCAAAAAGCGAGATGAGTTCAATCGCATGATAGAAGAATGCAAAATCGGAAATATAGATATGATTATCACAAAATCAATCAGTCGTTTTGCAAGAAACACGATTGACTGCTTAAAATATATCAGGCAACTGAAAGCGTTAAATATTGCGGTGTTTTTCGAGAAAGAAAATATCAACACGATGGATTCTAAAGGCGAGGTTCTGCTTACCATCATGGCTTCCCTTGCTCAACAAGAGAGCGAGTCTTTATCGCAAAATGTTAAGCTAGGGATTCAGTTTCGCTACCAACAAGGCATTGTGCAGGTGAATCATAATCGCTTTTTAGGCTATACAAAGGACGAGAATAAAAATCTTGTGATTGTTCCAGAAGAAGCAGAGATTGTCAAACGCATTTATCGTGAATATCTTGATGGGGCAAATTATAAGGAAATATCGTCAGGACTTGAATCCGATGGAATCTTGACAGCGGCAGGCAACCCAAAGTGGCACTCAAGCACACTCCGAAAGATTCTCACCAATGAAAAATACATGGGCGATGCACTTTTGCAAAAGACTTATACAGTGGATTGCCTTACAAAAAAGCGAGTTGCAAATGACGGCACTGTTCCCCAGTATTACGTGAACAACGACCATGAAGCGATTATTCCAAGAGAACTATTTGCAAGAGTTCAGGAAGAGATAAAACGCAGAGCGAATATTCGAAGTGGAATGGACGGCAAAAAGCGAGTCTATAGTAGTAAATATGCTCTATCGAGCGTTGTTTTTTGCGGACATTGCAACGATATGTATCGTAGAACCCATTGGAATAATCGTGGCAAAAAGCAGATTGTTTGGCGGTGCGTGACTAGGCTTAGCGCACCGGGGGTAGAATGTCCAGCACGAACGCTCACAGAGGTGCAACTTCAAAACTTGGTGCTTGAGGCAATCAATAAGGTACTTGGCGGAAAGCAAAGAGCCATAAAGGTGCTGGAAACTAACATCTCCGAAGTGCTCGGTAATGCTCACAGCGAGGAACTGAAACGTATCGAGAGTCAAATCGAAAAACAACAAACACTTCTTGTAAAGCTAACCACTGCGTCAGAGGATTATTCCAAGGTGGTCGATAAGATATACGCTTTGCAAAGAGAAAAGGAAGAGCAGGTAGCGAATAATGTGAATTATAACGCAGGCAAAGAACGTATAGAAGAGATGATTGAATACTTGAAATCGCAGCCAAAACGTGTCACCGCCTACGATGAGCAGTTGGTTCGCAAGCTGACCCAAAAAATCACAGTATTTGATGACCATTTGGACTTCCTGTTCAAGTCGGGGATAAAGATTGAGATTAAAGGGTAAAAATTATTTTTTCGGCACTCTGCTATGGCAGGGTGCTTTTTCGTGGTTGTCGGGGCATTGATTTTTGGGGAGAAGTATGGTATAATAAATCATCTAATTTGTGTTACAAATAATCAAGCGTTACGAACAGGAGTGCGAAGATGATTAAAAACAATATTGAAGTAGACGTAAAGGTTAAATGTATAGAGCATGAGATAACTCAAGCACAACTTGCAGAAGAAATTGGAACGACAAGCCAGTATGTGAATCGCATCATCAAAAAGCGGGACGGTGTGGTGAACAAGACTTTCGTACAGATGCTTGAGGCTTTGGGGTATGATATTGAACTTACTTATGTGAAAAGAGGTGCGGAATAATGGCAAATGAATTACAATCGCTTTCTTTACTTTTTCAAAACAGACTTTTTAGAATTCCGGACTATCAGAGGGGCTATGCTTGGCAGCAGTCCCAACTTGCGGATTTTTGGGATGACCTGATTAACTTACAACAGGATAGATATCATTATACAGGACTTTTGTCTTTAAAATCACTTGAACGAAAAGAGACAAAGGATTGGGGTTCTGACCTCTGGATGGTAGGTAAAGGATTTAAGGCTTGTCACATTGTAGATGGTCAGCAACGTTTGACTACTTTCGTAATTTTACTGAATGAAATAATTTGTTTTGTGAGAGAGCTGGATGAAAATAAAGGAAAGAAAGACGATGAAATCGTACTTGGATATGACACCTTGAAAGATGTAGTGGCTAAATATATCTATCAAAGCAGACCACCAATGAACCAGATTACAACATACTTGTTTGGTTATGAGGTGGACAATCCGAGTGCGGATTACTTAAGGTATAAGATCTTTGGTGAGCCGTATTCCGGTACGGTCAATGAAACCTATTACACAAAAAATCTCAAATTTGCAAAGAGTTTCTTTAGGGAGAACTTAACGGCTCTCTATGAAAACGATAGGATTGAAGGAATCAATAATCTCTATTTGAAACTCACATTGAGATTGATGTTCAATATACATGAGATAGACGATGATTATGATGTTTTTGTGGCTTTTGAAACCATGAATAATCGTGGCAAGAAACTGACGAATCTGGAGTTGCTGAAAAACAGGCTTATATATCTTACTACACTGTATTCAGACGAAAAATTCGATGAGATGGAGAAGTCCCACCTGAGAAAACAAATCAATGATGCGTGGAAGGAAATATACTTTCAACTTGGCAGAAATGAAAATGTTCCTCTTTCTGATGACGATTTTTTAAGAGCACATTGGACAATATATTTTACTTATTCCAGAAGGAAGGGCGATGACTATATTCGTTTCCTGCTGAATAAGTTTTCTGCTAAGAACATATTTGAAAAGAAAACTGTTCTTATGAGCGAATTGCCAAAGGGGTATGTTATAAACACAGATTACGAAGAGGAAGATGATGTAGATAATACAGAAACGGAAACCATAGAAGTTTCAAAATTAGTACCTACTGAAATCGCAGACTACGTAAATAGTCTTAAGAATATGGCTAAATACTGGTATGACACTTTCTTCCCTATGCAGAGTAATAATTTGATGGCCGATGAAAAAATCTGGGTTGACCGTTTGAATCGTATTGGTATTGGTCACTTCAGACCGCTTGTTATGGTAATCATCAGTCGCAGAGATTTGCCTGCAGAAAAACGTGTAGAAGTATTTAAAGCAGTAGAGAGATTTTTGTTTATCTGCTTTAGGGTTGGTTATTATAATGCAACATTTAGAAGCAGTGAATACTACCGTGCTGCACGTAGCATTTATTTACAACAGATGGATATTGATGATTTAATAGATGATATCAATGAAACTACCAATGCCAATATCGAATATGCCCTACCGAGTTTTGTTACAAAAATTGAAAAGCATTTTGATAATATGGGAGGGTTCTATTATTGGAACTCTATCAAGTACTTTTTATACGAATATGAATCACATTTGGCAAAGAAATATAATATAGACAAGGTTAGCTGGGAGATGTTTACAAAAACAGAAAAAGACAAAGTATCTATTGAACATATTCTTCCGCAGACACCAACTAAGTATTATTGGAGAAATCAGTTCAGACAGTTTGATGATGAGGAAATCGAGTTGCTATCATGCGCACTAGGAAACTTATTGCCGTTATCGCAAAGCATTAACTCAGCTTTGCAGAATGATAGCTTTGAAGATAAGAAAACTTCTAAATCTACGGGAAGAAGAGGATATCAAAACGGTTCCCATTCCGAAATTGAAGTTTCAAAAGAAACAGACTGGACAGCGGAAAGAATACATAAGCGTAGCAAGATGTTGTTGCAATTTATGGAAAACAGATGGGAATTCAGTTTTAATAAAGATCAGCTTGAAAAGTTGGTGTATGTTTCATTTGCAGTGGACGGGAGAGAGATTCCGCATGAAATTGAGAAAGAAGAACCAGAAGAAACTGATGCTGTCAATAAAAAATCTCCTAAAGCAGTAGAACACATTGCTGGTGGTACGGAACTTGAAAATCAAAGAATAAAATTCTGGACAAACTTTGTTGATTATTGCAGTCAGGAAGGCTATGGAGACACGGTAGCACTTAGAAAACCATCGTTCGATGGTTGGTATGCAGTGTCTGTAGGAACTGCTGATTTGCATATCGAATTTACTATTACGCGTAGTAAGTTTTTAGCTATTTTAATTTATGCTGAGAATTCTGATGTTTTTTCAAGACTGGAAAGTAAAAAGCAAAAGATAGAAGATGTTTTTGGCGATAAGCTAGACTGGTATTCAAGCAGAGAAAAGAGTAATGCAAAGAGAATTATGTTCAAGCGTGAAGCCGATATTTTTAATCCTGAAAAACAAGATGAATTATTCGCATGGATGCTTGAAAAATTTGATTCATTGGTGGAAGCACTTGTATCTGCCGATGAGTTAGATAATGAAGAGCCATTCGGTGAGAAGTTTTCAGCAATAAAAAAGTATTTGGAGTCATGTGGTAAAAGCGAGATTGCATTGACCTTTGCAGAAGTCGAAAATATTATCGGAAACGAACTGTGCAGATCAGCATATACTTACCCTGTTTACTGGAAACCATCGAAAACACATACTATGGCAAATGCAATTGTTGCAGCGGGATATGAGGTTATATCGGTAGATTTGACATCAAAAAGGATTGACTTAGCAAAGAGAAATTGAGTGAATGGAGGTGTACCACAGTGGCAGATATGACGCAGATACATAACTTTGCTGTCAAATGGAGCGATAAGTTTCGTGACCAAGACATCAATTACATAGAATTGGTCGATCGCTTTATGGCTGATGATTGCGATGCTCTCTGTTTTGAAATGGATTGTGGAAAGGCCTTTGAAACAAAGTATGGCAGTGCAGTGTACGATGATAGAGAGCTTACAAAAATTATTGATTCTGTGGTTGATATTAACTTACTGGGGTCAGCGATTTATTCAAGGTGGCGATATTTCAATCATTGGGCATATACAGGGGCAGAAATCTTGGAGCCAAAGAACCGTGAGTGGTTTATTTTAGCTCTAGGCAGATTGATGCTGCTTTCTAGCGAAAACTTATTATAAGAACCCCCCTTGACCCATTACAAACAGCCAAGCAAAAAAGAACGAGAACTTCCCTAAAATCGCCCTTGACCTATTTACTGAAATACAGGCATTTTCTAGGGATTTTGCCTTTGACTTGTTCACGCAAATACAATGGATTTCTTTGACTTGTTACCACAAGAAATAAGGAGTTAGGCACTAGAAGTGCTATTAAAGCGACCCGCTCGAGCCATGTGGAGACAATAGTGTTGCTACAACGATGTTAAGGCTGGAAATCCTTAATTTTAGGCAGTTTTACAAACATATCGTCTTTACTGGTGATGGTGATAAAATCCGAAATAAGGAGATTCGTGACTACATCAATGTGTCAGTCGTTATAGACCTAGTAAGTGGGAACGCAACAAATAAAAACTAAATATTGGAGTAGATAGTTTTTATTTACTCGTTTGAATTGGACGTTTCTGTAAAAGGAAGCGTCTTTTTTTGTACCCAAAATTAAAAGAGAAAAACAATGAAAGGAAATGAGTATGAAAACAAAATCAAAAATACCACCAAAAGTAGTAAGTTTCATCATGGTCTTAGTGACCTTATGCGGAACATTATTCTCAAATGTATTACCTGTGCATGCTAGTTCATTGAAATTAGATGAACCAACGCAATATTATTATACAGGTGTTAGTCCTAACACTGGTTATGCCATTACCCATAATGTATACGTGTTAAAAATGGACGGCAAAAAAGTATTCTGTATTGAATCTGGTGTGCCTGCTAATAGTGGCGAGGGATTTGTTCCAGAAACCTACGTAAATGCAAAAAAGGATTTATTATCCAAGATTGCCTACTACGGTTATACTGCTACAGGTCAGAACCATTATGATTATGCCGTAACCCAAGTCATGATATGGGAAGAACTTGGCGACCAGTATGTTTCGTCCACAATTCCAAATTATTATCAGCGTAAAGCTGAAATTATGGCATTGGTAAATAAACATGATACCTTACCCTCATTTAACGGTCAGTCGATATCTGTAACGGTTGGCGATAGTATCACATTAATCGATTCTAATGGTGTCCTAAGTGATATGCCAATGGAATCCAACACTACCAATGCAACAGCGAACCACAATGGAAATAGCCTGAAAATTATACCAAATGCTAATTCCAATGACGGTATTATTACATTCCGTAAAGTACCCAAAAATGAAGTCGGTACGTCGATTGTTTACAAGAAACCACATGAACAGTCTATGGTTGAGTTCCATTTAGAAAGTTCCAAACAAGCTACGGTCAAGGTTGATGTGATTCATCTTGGAAATATTCAAGCCACAAAGATTGATGAAGAAACTGGCAAACCTTTACCAAATGCTAAATTGAAGTTTGAATACGACGGCACGTCTAAGAAGATCGTGACGGATTCAAACGGCTTTGCGACTATCAATGATATTCCAGAGGGAACGACTGTTACTGTAACCGAAGTTACCGCTCCGAATGGCTATTTTAACAAAGGCGAAATCAAGAAAGTAGTTATCAAACCAAACACTACAGTGTCCGTGACCTTGAACAATAAAGAACAGCTTGGACAGGTGCTATTAACTAAGACTGGTAAAGAGTTCGGTTCTTCTATGTTGAACAAATACTACTCTTTACAAGGTGCAGTTTATGATATTTACAAAGAAGATGGCACAAAAGTAACCTCTATGACAACTGATGTCTATGGGAACGCCACTTCTTCCCCATTGAAATTAGGCAAATACTATGCCTTGGAATCCAAAGCTCCAAGCGGTTATCTGCTAAATAAAAACAAGATTCCATTTGAATTAAAGTATGCAGGTCAAACCGTGGAAATCACGTCTGCTACGATTGCACAAGAAGAACAGGAACAAAAAGGAAATGCTACTTTAATCAAAGAGGATTCCAAAACAGGCTCAAAACCACAAGGCGGTGCGAAGTTAGATGGTGCAGTCTATGAATTACGTCGTACTTCTGATGATAAAGTGATGAAAGAAGTCACTATCAAAGACGGCAAAGCGACCGTGCAAGGTCTTTACCTTGATGATTACTACTGGATTGAAACAAAAGCTCCAGAGGGATATTTGATTGATAAAGACGAACACCCATTTACACTGAAATACGCAGGTCAAACCGTAGAAACAGCGGTTCATATCACTACTGTGAAAGAAACTGTAATTACTGGTGGCTTTGACCTTGTGAAGTTTGGGAACTACGACTGGAAAGGAAAACTAGGCTATCTATTAAATAAGAAAGAAATCAAGCCACTGGAAAATGTAGAATTTTCCGTATTCAGTGATACCACTGGAAAACTGGTTCAAAAAGGATTGACCGACAAAGAGGGTTATTTGAAATTTACGGACTTGCCTTATGACAGCTACACCGTTAAGGAAACTAAAACCCCAGAGGGTTACGAGCCAGCTAAAGCTTTCAAGGTAACCATTCGTGAGCAGAATGAAACCCATCACTATGCCATTGAAAATAAGGTCATTGAAGAAAAGCTAAAAGTCGTTAAGGTAGACGCTGAAACTGGCAAAACCATTCCACGAAGTGACGCTGGCTTCCAGATTAAAAGTATGCAAACAGGGAAATTGGTATCTATGCCAAAATTCAACGAAGATGGCGAAACAGATACATTCTTTACCAATGAAGAGGGTTACTTAATTACCCCAGAAGCATTACCATATGGCGATTACGAACTAATCGAAGTCCAAGCACCAGAAGGATATGTTTTAGCCAAAGAACCATCCAAATTCAAAGTTGACGGCTCAAATAGTGGTCTAATTGAAATTCACTTTGAGGATAAATCCCAAAAAGGAATCGTGACCCTTGAAAAGACTGGACAGACACCGATTGATGTGAGGGTGAAAGAATCCGATTATGGAAAAGTGTATGAGTTTGTCTATGAGTATAAACCAACCGCAGAGGTTACCTACCGTATTGAAGCGGTTGAGGATATTAAAACCAATGATGGTACGGTTCGGGTTAAAAAAGGCGAAACAGTCGCTACCATTACCACTGATGAAAACGGCGAATGGCAATCGCCAGAATTGTACCTTGGAAAATACCAAGCGATTGAAGTATCAGCTCCAAACGGCTTTATCTTAGATGACAGACCGATTTCATTTGAGTTGAAATATGCTGGACAATTAGTAGAACTGACTTCTACTTCTATTACGGCAACCAATGACTTCCAATCCTTAGATATTCAATTATTTAAAAATGAAGAATCTATTTCTAGCTGGAACAATAACCAGCCAGAGATTGAAGCTATCAAAGGTAATAACAAGGTCTTTGGTATCTTCGCTCGTGAAACTCGAAACGTATCCGAAACTATCCAAGTACCAGAAAATGCTTTGATTGCTTATCAAGCTGTCAAAGATGGAAAAGCAACCTTTGACTTGCAGTTACCACAAGGAAAATACTACTTAAAAGAGATTGACGCTGGTTCTTCCCATGTGGCTGATGATACCGTATATGATTTTGAATTTACCGCTGAAAACAACCATGCGACGTTCCCTATCCATATCTATCAAGATACGGTGGCTTATGGTCGTGAAACTATGCAAAAGATTACACGTAATCCTATTTTAAATAAATTACATTTCAACGGATTTACAATCAAGAAAGTGAATGAAACAGCTCACTTTGATAAAGAAACAGGCGTGGAGTTTGCTTATGACGCTTTGGGTACTGGTGCAGTATTTGCATTAAAAAACAAAGATGGCGAAGTCCTACAGGAAGTCACTATCACAAAAGATGGTTTAGGTGTCTTTAAAAACATTTCAGTGGGCACATTCTATCTAAAAGAAATGGCTTCTTCTTCCGACCAATACTTGGCATCCAAAGATGTGCTTCGTATTGAATCGACCAAAGAGGGTATCAAGGCTTTTAATACCGAAAATGAATTACTTGGTGAACAGCCTGCTTCATCAGAAGAAACAGAAGCTACGATTCTATTTGAGGTCAAGAACTACCTTATCAAAGGTACAGCGGAATTAACCAAAAAAGATGTATCCACTGGGGAACTTTTACCAGATACAGGCGTTCGTATCATAGACAAAGAAAAGAATGTGATTGTTGAGGGTCGTACCAATGATAAAGGAATCTTTACTTTCGAGCAGTTACCAAAGGGAATCTACTATTTCCAAGAGTTCGACGCTCCGAAAGGCTACCAGTTAGATGAAACCCCTATGCAGTTTGAAATCAAAGAAAATGGAAAGGTTGTGAAATGCGAAATGACAAATAAGAAAATTGAAAACCCAGCAACACCAGACCGCTCATTACCAAAGACTGGCGATACCAGCAATATCGGTTTCGCCTTGATTGGCTTAGCCGTATCCGCTACGGCAATCGGTGTCTTATACTTCCGCCGTAAAAAAGCAAAAGCGGAATAAAGGAAACGTCTCACGCAAGGATCAGTCATGAACAATGACTACCCCTTGCGTTTTTCTATCCCCAAATACATGAAAGGATTGAGAAGTTATATCTCCTGTCCGTTCTCCGACAGCTTAAATACTGTCACTAACAACTGAATAACCAACTATATAAAAACAGAAAGAAGCGAGGTAAAACTATATGGAATTAAAACATGTCATTCCCAACATGGAAAAGACTTTTGGAGCATTAGAATACGCTGGCGAGGGCAAGGTCGAACAACGCCGCATTAATGGCAAACAGACCATTCTCTCACGAAGCTACAATTTATATTCAACGGTTCAGCGTGCAGACGATATTGTGGTCGTCTTACCTGTCGAAGCTGGAGAAAAGCATTTTGAATCAGAAGATAAAATCCGCTTGATTAATCCTAAGATTACTGCCGAGGGTTATAAGATTGGCAATCGAGGATTTACCAATTACATCATGCACGCTGATGATATGGTAAAGGCATAAGAAAGGACAGGTAAAATATATGAGATTAGCACAAGGAATTGTTATTGAAAAAGAAAAGACATTTGGATTATTGAAGTTCTCCGCTCTACGCCGTGAAGTCCGTATCACTGACGAGGAGGGCAATGTAACAGAACAAATAAAAGAACGGACTTATGACCTTAAATCGAAAGAACAAGGTCGTATGATTCAAGTGAGTATCCCTGCTTCTGCTGGCGAGAAAAATTTTGACTATAACGCCGAGGTGGAACTTATCAATCCAGTAGCGGATACGGTAGCGTCTGCCACCTACATGGGGGCTGATGTGGACTGGTATATCAAGGCGGATGATATTGTATTAAAAAAATTTGCTGGCAATCAGCCAACCCTACCGAAACAAAATTCAGATAAAAAATAATCATCTATTCACTTACTAAAAATTGCTGTATAATTATTCTATCTTATAACACTATGAAGGGAGAAAAAATGAGTAGAATAATATACCAAGGTCAATTAGATGGTGAATTTGAAGGATTTGATGATGAACAGATATTTAAAATGAGTAATGGTACGTATTGGATACAAGCTCATTATAAGTATTGGTATCATTATGCATACAGACCAGAAGCTATCATTACAGAAGAACATGGACGATACTATTTATCTGTAGCTAATGAAAAAATCGAAGTACGGAAACTAAATACCGCTATTGAAACTAAAATTAATGGTGAATTTAAAGGTTGGGAGGGTGAAACATCATATGTATTAATGAATGGACAGAAATGGAAACAAGCCGAATACAAATATGAATATAAATATGAATATTCTCCTGATGTTGTAATTTATGAAGGTTTTTCTGGAACATATATGCACGTAGCAGGAACTAAAGTAAAAGTTAAACGAATAAAATAATGTAATGGCAAATAGTGAAAAAGTCTATTTGCCTTTTTACGTACTGAAAGGAGTGATACAATCTTTAAATACAAAGGCAAACGAATCCGTGCTAGCGATAAAAACCTAGTCTATCATACAGCCCTAGCAGGATTTAGCTTCATTTTCTTACTAGTGCTTACACCATTTCATCTTTTGCCACTCATGACAATGGATTGGCAGACTATCACGATTGACAGCTTTACCAATCAACTTCATAGACCATACTTTTGGGGTAGTGTAATCACTGCCCTTTTTGTATGTCTACTTATCGGTTTTCTTTACTACCGATACCGCATTGATTCTGTGAAGCAACTGGAACACCGCCAAAAGCTGGCTCTCATGGTACTTCAAAATGGCTGGTATGAATCCGAACAGGTTCAAGATGATGGATTCTTCAAAGACCTGCCGAGCTCTAAAACCAAAGAGAAAATAAGCCACTTTCCTAAGATGTACTATTACTTGAAAGATGGGCTTATCCATATCAACGTGGAAATTACGATGGGAAAATATCAAGACCAACTTTTACAGTTAGAAAAGAAGCTGGAAACAGGCTTATTCTGTGAGTTGGTAGACAAAGAGCTAAAGGAATCCTACGTGGAATACACCCTGCTATACGATACCATTAACAGCCGTATTGCCATTGATGAAGTAGTCGCCAAAGGTGGACACTTAAAACTAATGGATAACGTCTATTGGGCGTATGATTCATTGCCCCATATGTTAATCGCTGGTGGTACTGGTGGCGGTAAGACCTACTTTATCCTTACCATTATTGAAGCCTTATTGCGTACCGATTCCAAGTTATACATTTTAGACCCAAAGAACGCTGACTTGGCTGACCTTGAAACGGTGATGGATAACGTCTACTACCGCAAAGACGATATGATGGATTGTATTATCCGATTCTATGAAGATATGCTGGCTCGTAGTGAGGAAATGAAACGTCACCCCAACTATAAGACTGGTGAAAACTACGCTTACTTAGGTTTGCCAGCAAACTTTCTTATCTTTGATGAGTATGTCGCTTTTATGGATATGCTGGGAAAAGAGAGTACCAAGGTGGTCGATAAGTTAAAACAGATCGTCATGCTTGGACGACAAGCAGGATTCTTTTTAATCTTAGCGTGCCAGCGTCCAGATGCAAAATATTTAGGCGATGGGATTCGTGACCAGTTCAACTTCCGTGTTGCTCTTGGGCGTATGAGTGAGCTAGGATATGGCATGATGTTTGGTTCAGACGTGCAAAAGCAGTTTTTCTTAAAGCCAATCAAAGGGCGTGGCTATGTAGATGTTGGAACAAGTGTCATCAGTGAATTTTACACCCCGCTTGTACCAAAGAAATATGACTTCCTAAAAAATATAGGAAATATAACCACCAGAACGCCGACTGTGCCAGTGGCGGACGAAGTGCAAGCCACAGGTGCAGACGAGCGTTGACTTGGTGTGGCGTCAGCCACGCCAAGCGACTAGCCCCTTATACCTAACAGGGGGGCACAAAAACACTAAGAAACAGTGATTTTAATAAGAAAATCCCAGACAGTACAAGGGATTTACGATTTTACGGCAGATGTCAACTAGACCCTAAAAGTTGACACCTGCCTTTTTGATTGGAGGAATGCGATTGAAACAACCCACTTGGATTGAGGAACTAAAGGATAAACGGCTGACTTATGGACTATCGCAAAACAAGCTGGCAATAGCTTCTGGAATCACTCGTCAGTATCTATCGGATATTGAAACAGGAAAAGTAATTCCAACTACCCAAGTTAAAGAAGACTTACTGGAATCATTAGAACGATTCAATCCAGATAACCCCTTAGAAATGTTATTCGACTATGTACGGATTCGGTTTCCCACAGATAATGTCGCCTTTGTCATTCATGATATTTTACGGCTGAATATTGACTACATGATTCATGAAGATTTCGGTTACTACTCCTATCCAGAGCATTACCGCTTCGGTGATGTCATGGTGCTTTGTTCCCATGACTTAACCAAAGGTGTGTTGCTGGAACTGAAAGGAAAAGGTTGTCGCCAGTATGAAAACTTCCTGCTGGCACAGCACCGTAGCTGGTATGACTTCTTCCGAGATTGCTTAAATGTCAAAGCCGTATTCAAGCGAGTAGACCTTGCCATCAATGACAAGGTAGGAATCTTAGATATTCCAGAACTGGCAAGGAAATGTAAGCAAGAAGAATGTATCTCTGTCTTTCGTAGCTTTAAAAACTATCGTAGCGGTGAGTTAGTCCACCGTGACGAAAAGCCAGACATGGGAAACACTCTCTACATTGGTTCATTGAAAAGTGAGGTCTACTTCTGTATCTACGAAAAAGACTACGAGCAATACGTCAAGAACAATACCCCACTTGATGAATCAGAAGTGAAGAACCGCTTTGAGATTCGCTTAAAAAATGAGCGAGCCACGAAAGCTATCGAAGATTTATTGAAATATGAAAATGCGGAACGAACGGCATTTCGTATTATCAATCGGTATATCCGATTTGTGGATAAAGTGGATAACAAACGCCGTAGTGACTGGAAAACAAACGAACGCTGGGAATGCTTCAATGGTAAGAATCGAGGTGAATTACGCTTAACCACCAAACCAGAACCATACAGCTATGAGCGAACGCTCAACTGGTTACGCCATCAAGTAGCACCCACGCTTAAAGTAACCAATATTCTTGATGTATTAAATGAAACGAGCGTTCTGCCAGAAATGATAAAGGAAGCCAAACTTACCGAGAAACACGAAAAACTAATTAAACAGCAAAACTTATCCGCAGAGGAGGTGATTGTCTAGCGGATAGCGTAACTTGCGACTTCTAAGACAGAGGTCGCTTTTTTGATGGAAAGGAGGATTTTATGTGGCTACTGATTAGCCGTTTTCTACTGATTGGGTTAGGTGTCCTTATTGGTGTAGTGCTGATGTGCCTAATGCAGATTAGTAAACAAGCAACTAGAAGAAATTCAAAGGAGGAATGAAGAATGAATTTTGGACAAAATCTTTACAACTGGTTTTTAAACAACGCTCAATCACTGGTGCTATTAGCTATTGTGGTGATTGGTCTGTATTTAGGATTCAAGCGTGAATTCTCAAAGCTGATTGGTTTTGTGATTATCGCCTTGATTGCCGTAGGTCTAGTATTCAACGCTGGCGGTGTGAAAGATGTACTACTTCGTCTATTCAACCAGATTATCGGTGCGTAGGGGGTGTAACTATGGAAATGCAAGTTTATATTGCCAATCTTGGCAAGTACAACGAGGGTGAACTGGTAGGAGCATGGTTCACCCCTCCCATTGATTACGAAGAAATGGAAGAACGTATCGGCTTAAATGGTGAGTATGAAGAATACGCCATTCACGATTACGAACTGCCCTTTGAAATCAGCGAATATACGTCCATTAGTGAAATCAACCGTCTGTGTGAGCTGGTAATGGAATTAGATGGTTCACCTATCTTTGATGAACTAAAAGAAATTCAAGGTATGTGGTTTGGCTCTTTGGAAGAATTGCTGGAACACGTAGAGGATATTCAATGTTATAGCGATTGCGATTCTATGGAAGATGTCGCACGTTATTATGTGGAAGAAACTGGACAGCTTGGGGAAGTACCAAGCAACCTACAAAATTATATCGACTATCAATCTCTTGGTCGTGATATGGAAATCGAGGGCAACTACCTTGTGACCTCTCATGGTGTGTTTGAATATATGGGATAATATTTGTTATATAATGTTGTAGGATAGTGAAATTTGTAGGATAATGTGAATATAAACTTTGATGAGGGGGATAGAAAATTGATTGAAAAAATTAAGATTCACGATATCGCTACATACACAAATCCTGTTGAAATAACACCTAGGAAACTGAATTTTTTTTACGGTAGCAACGGTAGCGGAAAAACCACTATTTCAAAATTGCTAGCTTCTAAGTCGCTTCCAGATACTTGTGAGGTAAAAGTTAGTCATAATGATGATGTGAGGACACTTGTCTATAATAGACAATTTGTCGAAGACAATTTTAAGCAATCCGAAAACCTAAAGGGAATTTTCACATTAGGACAAGATTCGATTGAACAACAAGAACAATTGAAATCGTTACAAAAAGAAAATAGCGATAAGCAAACACTTATTGATACTAAAACTGAAACTATTAAAGGTTTTGATGGTGATATTGAAACGAAAAGGGATGAACTTGCAGAAAAAAGTTGGACAATACAACAGGCAATTGGAGGGAGTTTTAGCAAGGCACTCGTAGGATATCGGAATAGCAAGCAAAAATTTTCTGCTGAATGTCTATCTGTCTATGAAAAATGGGATAAGATTACTGTTGTTGAATTAGAGGAATTAAAAGCAAAATACAATATTGCCTATTCCCAAAACAGTACAATTCATTCACTATTTTCAACTATTGATGTGGCAAGAAGTTTAACTTATGAGATATCGGATTTATTGACAAAAGTTATTACTGGAAGCACCGATTCACCAATAGGTCAACTTATTGACTTATTAAATAGCAGTGATTGGGTTCGCCAAGGTTTAGGATATATGAACAATGACGAGAAAAAGTGTCCTTTCTGTCAGCAAGAAATTAGCAACGAGTTGAAACAAGAAATTGAAAACTATTTTGATGAAGCCTACGAAATAGATTGCCAAATTTTAAATGACTTCATTACAAAGTATAGTAATTATTATTCGCAGGTACTTGTTAGAATAAAGGAAATTATTGAATCGGACATATCAATTATTGATGTGTCTGATTTAGAAGTGAAATACCAACTCTTGGAAAACTTGATTGCGTTAAACCTTGAAGAATTAGGCAAGAAGAAAAAATCTCCCTCAAATAAAATATCAATAGATACTGCTAAAGATTTACTTGTAGAAATCAATGACATAATTAACTTATTCAATGACGCTATTAAGTCAAATAATGAGATTGTAAGAAATCGAGAGCAAGAAAAGAAAAAATGTATCAATCTACTGTGGGAATACATTGTTTCAGAATTAAAAGTAGATATAGAATCTTATCTAACCTTTGTACGAGGTAAAGAAAATGCAAAAACTTCAATAAGCGGGCAAATCCGCACTTTAAAGCAGGGAATTAGAGATAATAAATCACAAATTGAAGCCATTGAAGATTCTTTGACTAGTGTGGCTCCAACCGTTACAGATATTAATAACTTACTAGAAAAATTTGATTTTAAAGGTTTTAGCTTAAAGGAGAATCCACAACTTAAAGGAACGTATGAAATTGTCAGAGATGATGGTACTAATGCTAAAAATACTCTTAGTGAGGGTGAATATAATTTTATAACTTTCTTGTATTTTTACCACTTAGTGTATGGTAGTCAAGAAAAGACAGGTATTACAGCAGAAAAAGTTATTGTGATTGATGACCCTATTTCTAGTTTAGATAGTAATGTTTTATTTATTGTTAGTACGTTAGTTAAGAATCTGCTAAATGATTGTCGTAAGGGTCAAAATGGCATTTTACAAACGTTTATTCTTACACACAATGTATATTTCCATAAAGAAGTAACCTTTTTAGGCAGTAGAGATAGTTACTCTCCAAATGCTGTTCTATTTGGTATTATAAGGAAAACAGATAATACTTCTAGTTTTATTGAATGCCCAGATAACCCTATAGAATCAACATATCAATTATTATGGAAAGAATTATCAGAAGATAATTTATCTACCGTCACCTCTTTTAACACTATGCGAAGAATACTAGAATATTATTTCAAAATTATTGGAGATGTTGACTATGAGAAATGTGTTGATGAGTTTGATGGACAAGACAAGTTGGTATGTAAATCCCTTGTTTCATGTATAAATGATGGCTCGCATTTTATTAGTGATGATTTTGTTATCACTTTCGATTATGAGAATATTGACAATTACAAAGAAATTTTTAAGCTGATATTCAAAAAACTAGGTCATGAGCCACATTACAAAATGATGATGAAAATTTCAGATTAATAGACGGGGAGTCGCAATTGTGGCTCCTTTTTCTATGTAAAAACAGAAAGGACGTGATGAAGTGAAAAAAATCAAAAGCTATACCTCTATCTGGTCGGTGGAAAAGGTCATTTATGCCATCAATGATTTGCAACTTCCATTCCCTGTCACCTTTACCCAAATGACATGGTTTGTGGTGTCGTTATTCTTGGTGATACTCTTTGGAAACTTACCGCCGTTATCCATGATTGACGGTGCATTACTAAAATACGTGGGAATCCCTGTTGGACTGACATGGTTTATGAGCCAGAAAACCTTTGATGGGAAAAAGCCCTATGGATTCCTGAAATCTATTATTACCTACATGGTGAAACCAAAGGTCACCTATGCAGGAAAACCTGTAAAACTACACAATCAACGGTTATATGAAACCATCACCATAGTAAGGAGTGAAATGTATTATGGCGTACCCAATTAAATATATTGAAAATAACCTGGTGTTCAACCATGACAGCGAGTGCTTCGCCTACTATGAGTTGATACCCTACAATTACAGCTTTTTAAGTCCAGATGAAAAGTACCAAGTGCATGATAACTTCCGTCAACTTATCGCTCAAAACCGTGATGGAAAAATCCATGCCTTACAACTGGCGACGGAATCCAGCATTCGAGCAACGCAAGAACGCTCAAAGCAGGAAGTCACTGGACGGCTGAAAGAAGTAGCTCACAAAAAAATTGATGAACAAACAGAAGCGTTAGTTTCTATGATTGGTGACAATCAAGTAGACTATCGCTTTTTTATTGGCTTTAAGTTATTACTGAACGACCAAGAAGTATCCATCAAAAGCATTGGTGCAGAAATCAAGAAAGCCTTTGAAGAATTTATTCACGGTGTCAATCACAAACTGATGGGCGACTTTGTATCTATGAGCAATGATGAAATTGACCGATTTTCTAAGATGGAACACTTGCTGGAAAGTAAAATTTCCAGACGCTTTAAAATCCGCAAGCTGGATAAAAACGACTTTGGCTATATCATTGAACACCTCTACGGTCAAACTGGCACACCTTATGAGGAATATGAATATCATTTGCCAAAACGCTACCGCAATAAGGAAGTGATGGTAAAGAAATACGATATTCTAAAACCTACTCGTTGCTTGATTGAAGAAAATCAACGGTACTTACGATTGGAACATGAGGATACGACAACCTATGTTGCTTACTTCACCATTAACTCCATTGTGGGTGAGCTGGATTTCCCAAGCAGTGAAATCTTCTACTATCAGCAACAACAATTCACCTTTCCTATCGACACCAGCATGAATGTGGAAATCGTCGCTAATAAAAAGGCACTGACTACCGTTCGGAATAAAAAGAAAGAACTGAAAGACTTAGATAGCCATGCTTGGGAAAGTGAGAACGAAACCAGTTCTAATGTGGTGGACGCTTTGGATTCGGTGAATGAGCTGGAAAGTAGCTTAGACCAAAGCAAAGAATCCATGTATAAGTTGAGTTATGTTATCCGAGTATCCGCAAAGGATCTCGACGAGTTGAAAAGACGGTGTGATGAAGTCAAAGACTTCTACGACGACTTATCTATTAAACTCGTGCGTCCCTTTGGGGATATGTTGGGACTACACGGCGAATTTATCCCAGCGTCCAAACGATACTTAAATGACTATATCCAGTATGTGACTTCTGATTTTTTGGCTGGACTTGGTTTTGGAGCGACCCAGATGTTAGGAGAAACCGAGGGGATTTACGTCGGTTATAACCTTGATACTGGTCGAAACATTTATTTAAAACCAAGCCTTGCCAGCCAAGGAGTAAAAGGTTCAGTCACCAATGCGTTAGCGTCGGCGTTTCTTGGTTCGCTGGGTGGTGGTAAATCCTTTAGTAACAATACGCTGGTCTATTATGCTGTACTATTTGGCGGTCAAGCGGTCATTGTTGACCCCAAAGCGGAACGTGGCAACTGGAAAGAAACCTTGCCAGAAATCGCCCATGAAATTAATATCGTCAACCTTACCAGCGATGAGGAAAACAAAGGCTTACTTGACCCATATGTGATTCTGAAACGCAAAAAAGATTCGGAAAGTCTGGCGATTGATATTCTCACATTCCTTACTGGCATTTCATCAAGGGATAGTGACAAATTCCCTGTGCTTAGAAAAGCCATTCGGAACGTCACCCAGAGTAAACAACGTGGATTACTATTAGTCATTGATGAACTTCGCAAGGAAGATACCACTATTAGTAATAGCATTGCCGACCATATCGAAAGTTTTGTGGATTATGATTTTGCACACCTGCTATTTAGTGACGGCAATGTAAAACAGTCCATCAGCTTAGAGAAACAACTGAACATCATTCAAGTAGCGGATTTGGTACTGCCAGATGCTGACACCTCGTTTGAGGAATACACAACAATGGAATTATTAAGTGTGGCAATGCTCATTGTCATTAGTACCTTTGCCCTAGACTTTATTCATTCTGACCGTTCCATCTTTAAAATCGTAGACCTTGACGAAGCGTGGAGCTTCTTGCAAGTCGCCCAAGGAAAGACCCTTTCCATGAAGCTAGTCCGAGCTGGACGAGCCATGAACGCTGGGGTCTATTTTGTTACCCAAAATGCGGACGATTTACTGGACGAGAAAATGAAAAACAATATCGGTCTGAAATTTGCGTTCCGTTCTACGGACTTAGTGGAAATTAAGAAAACGCTAGAGTTCTTCGGTGTGGATAAGGAAGATGAAAGCAACCAAAAACGGCTACGAGAATTGGAAAACGGACAGTGTTTGATTTCCGATTTGTATGGTCGTGTAGGGGTTATCCAGTTCCACCCAATCTTTGAAGAACTGCTCCATGCCTTTGATACCAGACCTCCTGTGAGAAATGAGGTGGAATAATGACAGTCAAAGAAAGTAAACGAAAGGAACGATTGATTAAGCGACAGAAAAAAGCTCAAAAAAAAGCTCAAAAGAAAGCCGAGAAAAAACAGGCAAGAAAGCAACAGCCCTTACCCAAGAAGATTTTGAGGTTCGCAAGTTTAGCAATGGTCGCAGTAGTTGCCGTTATCTTTATGCTTGCCAGCGTTGGTACGGTAGTTCATGCGACTGGTCTGGTAGACGATACTATCAATACGGCTAATGAGTATTCCAAGTATGGGCTATCGAATTACCAGCTAGATTTTTACGTTGATAATAGCTGGGGCTGGCTACCGTGGAACTGGTCGGACGGTTTAGGCAAAAGTGTGATGTATGGGCTTTATGCCATTACCAATTTTATTTGGACAATCTCATTGTACTTATCTAATGCCACAGGCTACTTGGTACAAGAAGCATACAGCCTAGATTTCGTAGGTAAGACGGCGGATTCTATCGGTAAAAATATTCAAACGATAGCTGGTGTGACACGAGCTGGCTTTTCAAGTTCTGGCTTTTATGTAGGATTCTTACTTATCTTGATTCTGGTTCTAGGAATCTACGTTGCGTACACAGGACTATTGAAGCGAGAAACTACCAAGGCAGTCCGAGCAGTCTTAAACTTTGTGGTTGTCTTTATCGTATCGGCTTCATTTATTGCCTATGCTCCAGACTATATTGGAAAGATTAATGACTTTTCCAAAGATGTGAGTAATGCCAGCCTTGATGTGGGTACTAAGATTGTCTTACCAGATACCAACAGCCAAGGTAAAGATAGTGTCGATATGATTCGTGACAGCTTGTTTTCGGTACAAGTAAAACAACCGTGGCTACTCTTACAATTCGGTTCAACCGACGTTGACGCTCTTGGTGCTGATCGTGTGGAGAGTTTACTATCCACCAGCCCAGACACCAACAACGGCGAAGATAGAGAAGATATTGTCATTGAAGAAATCGAGGATAAGGACAACAAAAATCTCACGATTACGAATACCATTTCTAGACTTGGTACGGTATTCTTCCTCTTTATCTTCAATATCGGAATCTCAATATTTGTATTCTTGCTGACTGGAATCATGATATTTTCGCAGGTACTCTTTATCATCTTTACCATGTTCCTACCGATAAGTTTTTTACTAAGTATGATTCCCAGTTTTGAGGGTATGAGCAAACGAGTCATCACCAAGTTATTCAATGTGATTATGACACGAGCTGGTATTACGCTGATTATCACGGTGGCATTTAGTATTTCCACCATGCTTTATAGTATCTCTGCCAGTTCACCATTCTTTATGATTATGTTTTTACAGATAGTCACATTTGCTGGAATCTACTTTAAGTTAGGTGACATCATGAGTATGTTTGCCCTGCAAGGAAATGATTCCCAGAACGTCGGTCGGCGTATGTTCCGTAGACCTCGTATGTTTATGAACCGCCAAGCAAGGAAACTACAACGAAGCGTCAATCACGCCATTGGGAAATCCCCAAGTAGCAAGTCGCCCAAAGATACCACAGCGAAAACCACGAAAGCCAACCTTGAACGAACAAACGATTCTACCGCTGGCGGTGGTTCAACTACAAGAAGAAATCCGGCGAAGCCAACAAGCGACCCTCGCTCTATGGGACAAAAAGCTGGTGAGAAAACAGGTCAAGTCATGGACATCAAAAATCGTGTGGTAGACAAAGCCAAGGATATGACCGAGCAAGTGAAAAACGCTCCTACCAACGTGAAGTATGCACTTCATAAGGGCAAGCGTGACCTTGTACAAAATGCGTCAGACTTTACCCAATCGGTGACGGAAACCAGAAAGCAAAAACAAGAAGAACGAGCCGAAAACCGTAACCAGAAACGAGCCAATCTTGCACAGAAACGCCTTGAACTGGATAAGGCAAAGCAGGCTACAGATAAGACTGAACCTATGTATTCTATGCGTCAACGTCAGTATAAGCGTGACTATGAGAATCGGAATAAGCCTGTTCCAACTACCACTGATACTAGAACAAAACCAGCAACCACGGAAAGCAAACCGACTAGACCTGTGACAGCGACACCACCAACGCCAAAAACGGAAAGCACTGGTCGTACACCAACCATTAGCCGTGAGAATGGGCAGGTTGACAAACACCCACCAAAACCGCCAGTGATTAAGAACCGTCCGTCTGATAATTGGACGACAACGCCAAAGGAATCAACCAGAGTAAATCAAGTAAAGGAGAATCAATCGACTACGAAACAGACAACCAGAATGACGAAGAAAACCACAACCAGAGGACGTAAGAAATGAAGCTAAAATATGTGGCTATCTCTGGTATGGTGTTCTCCCTGTTCTTTGGCTTACTGTTTTTTATGGTGGTGGTATTTGCGGATTCTGACGATAGTTCCAGTGGTGGGTTTGATTTAGAAAATGGTGGTCTAAATGTATCAGCGGAAGTATTGAAACACAAGCCTATGGTGGTGAAATATTGTAAGGAATTTGGCATTGAGGAATACGTTAATTACATTCTGGCAATTATGCAGGTGGAATCTGGCGGTACTGCCGAAGATGTTATGCAATCCAGTGAATCCCTTGGACTACCGCCTAATAGTTTGAGTACCGAGGAATCAATCAAACAAGGCTGTAAGTATTTCAGTGAATTATTAGCCAGTGCCGAAAGCCTTGGCTGTGACATTGATTCCGTGATTCAAAGTTATAACTATGGTGGTGTATTCCTAAACTATGTGGTGAAGAACGGCAAGAAATATACCTTTGCACAGGCAGAAAGTTTTTCTAGGGATAAGGCTGGTGGCAAGAAAGTGAATTATCCGAACACCATCGCAATCCCTATCAATGGGGGTTGGCGGTACAACTATGGAAATATGTTTTATGTCATGTTGGTAAAGCAATACCTAAGTCCAGCCCACTTTGATGATGAAACTGTCCAAGCCATCATGAATGAAGCTCTGAAATACGAGGGCTATCCGTATGTCTTTGGCGGTTCGTCACCAAGTACCAGCTTTGATTGTTCTGGCATTGTCCAGTGGTGTTATGGCAAAGCTGGAATCCAGTTACCTCGTGTCGCCCAAGCACAATATGACGCAACAACGCATATCCCCATGTCCGAAGCGAAAGCTGGCGACTTGGTATTTTTTCACTCTACCTATAACGCAGGTAGTTATGTTACGCACGTAGGCATTTATGTAGGCAATAACCAAATGTTTCACGCAGGTGATCCGATTGGTTATGCCGATTTGAACAGTAGTTATTGGCAAGCTCATTTAATTGGAGCTGGTCGAGTGATAAACCGATAAGAAAGGATTTGATAAGATGAAACTAAAAATCGAGCGAACCAAAAAAGAACCGAAACCGAAGAAACAAAAAGAGCCCCACACTATCAAAATAGGAACGCATAAGAAGCTGACAATCGCTTTATGGGTGCTACTCATTGGTAGTGTTAGCTTTGGGGTATATAAGAACTTCACCGCTATTGATATGCACACCGTCCATGAGAAAGAAGTCATTGAGAAACAGATAGTTGATACCAATAAGGTGGAAAGCTATGTGGAATCTTTCGCTAGTGAATACTTCTCATGGAAACAAAGCCAAGAATCCATTGATAAGCGTAATGAACGCTTAAAGCATTATCTTACAGAGGATTTACAGCTATTAAACGCTGATATGGTGCGAGTGGATATTCCAACCAGTTCCGCAGTTATAAAGGTGCAGATATGGAATGTGTCAGAGGTAAACAACACCGACTTTAAGGTGTTATTCTCGGTGGAACAGCAACTAACCGAGGGTGAAGCCAAGAAGAATGTGCTATCTACCTATACTGTAATTGTTCACATGGATAAGGCTGGTGATATGGTAATTGTGCAAAACCCAACTATGAGTAGCAAACCAGAAAAATCCAACTACAAGCCCAAGCAGGTAGAAAGTGATGGCACAGTGGACGCTATGATGAGTGAAGAAATCAACAGCTTTTTAGAAACATTTTTCAAACTCTATCCAAAGGCTACCGATAAGGAACTGGCATACTATGTCAGCAGTAACGCTTTACCTACTATCAATAAGGACTATGTATTTGTGGAATTGGTGAATCCTGTCTATGCTATGAAAGATAATAAAGTGACGGCGATTGTGACCGTGAAATACTTAGAACAAGAAACTAAAGTGACACAGTTCTCACAGTATGAATTAGTGCTAGAGAAAGCCGAGAATTGGAAGATTATAAAATAATACCCAAGGCGTACAGCTCTCAACATTGTACGCCTTATTATTATAGATTCTCATAATACTGGTACAGTTCCTTTCCACGTTCCAATACGAGGATTTTTAACTGTTCTGGATAGATAGAATTAATCAATTTCCCATATGAGAGGAAATAATCAGCAATAAATCTTTCTTCATCTACATTGTAGAATCCTCTTATTTTATATTGTCCATCGCATTTAACTAATTCCATAGACGGATAATTTTCTTTATAAAACAAATCTACTCCTTTATCTGATATTTGAACTTCAAAATCCGTAGCATTTTCAGACTTGAATATGTTTGTTGAATAATTTAGAAGCTCTTCTCTTGGCTTCGATACGTAGCATTCACTTTCTGAAATATCAATAATTCTGTCACAACGGAAAACTTGCACTCTTTGCCTATCATGGTTAAAGCCTGTAACATACCATTGGCCAAAAGATGAAGATACATCAAAAAACTGCACATGTACTTCTGATATAGACTCGCTTTTTTTGTAAGAGATACAGCACACCGTATCTTTCACTGCCATTTCCAAAATATCTTTTAGTAATGGGCTACTGTTATAATGTTTAGTTCCCTCAAGACTTAACGTACGTTCCATCTTATGAATATTACTAATAAGTTCATAAGATAAGCAGGTTTCAAATTTTTTCTTTAACTTTTCAATACTTAAATGAAATGGAGTTGATTCATAAGCGTTCAAAGTAAGCATAGCAAAATAAAGAGCATACATTTCATCAACAGTAAAAATAATTGGTGAAAGAAGTCTATTTTTCAAAATCCCATATCTTCCGTTTCTCCCTGCTTCTGAAAATATGGGCATACCGATTTCTTCTAAAGCTTGTATATCTCGAATTGCTGTACTTTTAGATATTCCGTACTCTTGCATAATATCTTTCAAGTTAAAAAAAATTTTATCGTTTAGAAAAATCATCATATCATTCAATCGTGTAGATTTACGCATTCACTTAAACCTCCTTACTTTATTTGAATGGTATCATATTCTGACACCTTTTTATATTATACTATGTGTGTATCAATAACAAAAGGAGGATTTCTATGGATACACTAAAAGAATTTCAAAAAATGATGGCAGAACAGACTGACCTTGCTTTGGCAACCGTTGGAACAGACGGCATTCCGAATGTTAGAATCGTCAATTATTATTTCAATCCCGAAAATAATATTGTGTACTTTGCAACGTTTAAAAATAACGACAAAGTAAAAGAAATGAAACAAAACCAGAATGTTGCCTTTACAACAATTCCCAAAAAAGAAAATGAACATATAAAAGCAAGAGGAACTGCTATCAAGAGCAAGCAAACTATTTTTGATTTGGCGGATTGTTTTTGCGAGAAGATACCTGATTATCGAGAAACGATAGAATATGGTGGAAAATCACTGATAGTATATGAAATACACTTTAAAACAGCAACCGTTACTTTAGATTTATCGAATAGTAAAACTCTCAAGTTGTAAATAATCAAAACTAAACTTGTTAGTTATAGGGCTGATTTATAACGGATTTATAGCAGTAGCTCACTAAGGAGGTACTGCTATGTTTTTATTAATAATTAAACTTAAATACTTAATCCATACACATTTTTACCGAAAGGTTCAAGTGTGTATTTTTTTAAACTTTTTTCTGATTTTTCGATAATTTACCCCCTCTCGTCAGTGATAGGAGTGAGCAAAGGATAGCTCGCCTTTGCAGAGCGGAAGGGGGTGAATCTTATGGTGAATATTTCTGATTATGAAAAGACTATCGCACATCAATTTGATAGCTTCTGTAAAACAGTCCTACGAAATCAAGCAAGAACTATTTATGAAGATAATCGACGTTGGCAAAAACGTTTCGTTTCTTTGGAAGTACTTACACCAGACGATTTAGCAAAGCTATGTAGTCTGGATAACTATGAAGTCGAATGTATCTTCTTTACAGCGTTTGATTACGAGATACCGATTGAAAATATTTTGATTGCACAAGCATTAGAATCTCTTTCAAAAAGACGGCAAGACATTATCCTTCTTTCGTATTTTCTGGATATGAAAGAAGTAGACATTGCTTCAATGATGAATCTTGCTCAAAGTACCGTGCATTATCATAAAGAAAATGCTCTGGACGAATTACGGAAATTTATGGAGGAACACACTAATGAATAAGCAGAACGTATTACCATTCCCAATCATTGTGTTGGCGGTTCAAGGCGATGTTATGGCTATGAACCAGATTTTAAAGCACTTTGAACATTACATGATTAAGCTCTCACAGAAAACCTTGTTTGATGAATTTGGCAATCCCTACATTCATGTTGAGCCAGAAATCAAACGGACATTGGAAACCAAGCTGATTATGGCGATTTTAAATTTTGAGCTGATTTAACAAATATCCCTCCCCATGTGTCAAGAAAATGCGTTGGTGCATGGGGAACTATTAAAAATTATTTGTCTATCAAGTTCCACAAGCCATTGTGCTCCTTGATAGGCAAATAAACGCCGATTCGTTCTTTGACAACTGAATAGCATAGCCAGATACATTCAATCTGTAATAAGCTGTGTAAGCAAATACGCCATGACTTTTTTTGAACGAGCGACACCTATTTGATTTACAATCTTCAATCTTGGAAATTGAAGTAGCCGTGATTTATAGATTGCTATAATGATACTCCTACCTTGAACGCTTCACCGCATTGGGTAGCTACTCCGAGTTTGAGCAGAGGTGAAATTCCTGTGGGTTCTCCTAGACCATCTGGCTGTGTATGAAGACTGCCAAAAAGAAAGGAGCTGATTTATGAAAATGCAGTTGTTAGAATATAGTATGCAATTGGCTATGTTAAAACAGCTTTACAATAAAGGTCTAATAAACGATAAGGAATATCAGAAGATGGAACAGCGACTAAAAAAGGACTATGGGATTGTTTCTAATATTACTGCTTGAATTGTATCTTGATTCGCATTATAATAAACACTATAAAAGGAATACAAAAGAGAGGTGAATATTTATGAAAGAAATAGAAATTATTAAAGCGAATCGTACAATAACAGACAGAAATAAAACCCATAGTCTTCAATTGTTGAGAGTAGGAGCGTATTGTCGTGTTAGTACCGATTCCGAAGACCAGCTAAACAGTTATAAGTCACAGGTTACCTATTATACAAATCTAATCAAGAAGAATAAGGATTGGGTATTTGCGGATATTTATGCTGATGAAGCTATCACAGGAACACAAGTTGATAAGCGGACAGATTTTCAACGGCTGATTAACGATTGTATGAACGGCGAACTGGATATGGTGATAACCAAGTCTATTTCAAGGTTTGCTAGGAATACGCTTGATACATTGAAATATGTTCGTATGCTAAAGGAAAGGAATATTGCGGTTTATTTTGAAGATGAAAAAATCAATACCTTAACTATGGATGGTGAATTGTTACTTGTAGTTCTAAGTTCAGTAGCACAACAGGAAGTAGAAAATATATCTGCCAATGTTAAAAAGGGTTTGAAAATGAAGATGAGCCGTGGTGAGTTGGTTGGATTCCAAGGTTGCCTTGGTTATGATTATCACCCAGAGGATAAAAGTATTTCTGTCAATGAAAAAGAAGCTGTAATCGTGAAGTATATTTTTAATAGATATATAGAGGGAGCAGGCGGAAGTGTTATTGGGAGAGAACTTGAAAATCTTGGATATAAGACAAAGCGTGGTAGTAGTAATTGGGCTGAATCAACAGTCTTAGGCATTATCAAAAATGAAAAGTATAAAGGAGATATACTATTAGGTAAGACATTTACAGTTGACCCTATCTCTAAACGCCGACTTGCCAATTATGGTGAAGAAGACCAGTTCTATTTGAGAAATCATCACGAACCAATTATCACAGAGGAAGTTTTTGAGAAAGCTCAAGAGATACTAAAGAAGCGTGGTATTCAGAGAGGATCACACGCTTCAAATGACGGCACTGTAAAACGTCAAAAGTATAGTCGTAAATATGCCTTTAGTTGTATGTTGGAATGTGGATTTTGCGGAGGAACACTTACACGAAGAAAGTGGCACAGCAGTAGCCAATATAAAAAAGATATTTGGCAATGTGTTGTATCTACGAAAAAGGGAAAGAAACATTGTCCCCATAGTAAGGGAATCCCAGAAGAAGCCATAGAAAAAGCCTTTGTCGAAAGCTATCGTCAGTTGTGCAATGGCAATAAGGATATATTGGAAGATTTCTTGAAAAAACTAGATGAAACACTGAATGAAAGTAGTGTCGAGAAACAGTTTAATAAAATCCAAAAGAAGATTGCGACCTTAGATAAGAAAAAGAATAATCTTGTTGATATGAGATTAGATGAAAAAATCGACAAAGAAACTTACGAGATGAAATTCACTGAAATAACCTTGAAGCTAGATGAATTATTGAAGGAACGTACATCTTTAGAAAATTCCTTGGATAACGAACATACTATGAAAAAGCGGTTGGCTGAATTTAGAAAGACGTTGCAAAACAACCAAGTCCTTGATAAATTTGACCGCTATGTTTTTGAAAGCATTGTCGAAAAAGTAATTGTGGGTGGTGTCGAAGAAGACGGCACGATTGACCCTCATAAACTCGTATTCATTTACAAAACAGGATTGACAGACAGCCAAGATGGCGGTAAGTTTAAACCGAAACGAAAGAATGCGAAGAAGTCAAATGACATTGTTACAATGGATACTGATTTGTGTTCACAAGCAAGTGACGAGGATAATAAACTGTGTTCACATGCTAGTAACCACACATGTGGAATGTGTGACTTTGTTAGAAAAAAAATAAGGCTTATCAAGCCTTATTTTTAGATACTTTCACAATTATTTCATTTTTATATTGAGGAGGTATAGCTGTCTATGTCAAAAAGCATCACGATATCAGCTAATTGTACTAAAGCGGAATTTCTCAGCACTGTGCGGATTAATGGTTTATTAGAAAGTAATATGGATAAAACAGCTGGTAAGCTCAAAGTGCCGGATATTGAAATTGTTAGGGTGGCACGAGATGAAAATCATGTTATAATCGGCGGAGCATTAGGTTCTACCTATCTTTCTTCCTTTGAAGTAGAGGTGCTTTGGGTTGATGACGCGTACCGGGGACAGCAAATAGCTACTCGGTTATTAGCTGAAATCGAAGCTGAAGCAAAGGCAGCGTGATGCCGTGTATCTCACTTAACAACCTATTCATTTCAAGTGCCACATTTCTATGTGAAGCAAGGGTATTCGATTTGTGGCGAAATAGATGGTTTTGCCGATGATATCAAATTATATGTGTTAAAAAAATTCTTATAATCACAAAGAGTATAGTTGAAGATGCAATTTCTCATGAATCTAAAATAATTATAATTGATGATTGACAATTTTAATTATTTAAATTATCATGGGCATATAAGAATAGAGTGTCACTGACTAGATCAGGCATAACCAAAAACTAAGTACTAATATAGTATTTTGCTTTTTGGTTATTTTTTTTACAGAAAGAAGGTGAAACTATGAAAGTATTGAAAGCTTTAAATAACAATATTATTTTGGCGATTGACGAAAATGGAAAAGAAGTGGTCTTATTTGGTACAGGCATCGGTTTTAAAAAGAAAAAAGACGATGTAATTGTTGATCAAGTGATTCAGAAAAAATTTGTTATCGAAAAAGAAGATCGTTTATCTCAAATCTTAAGCACAATATCTTCACAAGCCATCGATATAACTGAAGATATTATAAAATTAGCCGATGAAAAATTGGATAAGAAAGTAAATGACATCGCTATCATCAGTTTATCTGACCATATTCGCTATGCCATTGAGAGAGTTGAAAGAGGGATAGAAGTGAAAAATCCTTTACAATGGGAAATTCCTCATTTATATCCGAAAGAATATGAAGTCGGTGTATTAGCTTTAAAACTGGTTAGAGAAAAGTATGATATTACTTTATTTGATGCAGAAGCTTCTTTTATTACAATGCATATTATTAATGCTCAATTTGAAAATACCGATATGGATTATACGATGCGTTTAACTGAAACCATTAGTAAAATCATCAATATCGTTAACTATCATTATCATATTTCAATTAATGAATTAGGAATGAATTATTCGCGATTTGTGACTCATTTACGTTACTTTGTTATTCGCCAAAAAGAAAAAATTCATTCAGATGAAGTATTAAATCATGAATTATATGATACGATTTCAACCAAACATGAAAAAAGTTTTGCATGTGCTCAAAAAATTGCAGAGTACTTATCAGAAATTTATAATTGGCGCGTGAGTGAAACAGAAATTATTTATTTAGTTTTACACATTGAGAGATTGATTCAAGAGAGTCAATAAATACCATAAAATGAACAAGGAGTGTTACTGATTCGATCAGGCACCACCTGAGTGTAGCGAGAAATTACGGCCGTATTTCTCACGCTATATTTGGGTGGTTTTTTTGATAAATAAGTGAAGAAGGAATGAGGAAAAGTGGATCATAAAAAAGTAGCAACAGAAATTTTAGAAAATATGGGCGCCAAAGACAATATTGTTGAAGCTTGGCATTGTATCACTAGATTACGTTTTCAAGTAAAAGATAAAAGTAAAATTAACGAAGATGCTCTTAAAAAGATGGATGCAGTGATTGATACTCGCTTGTCTGGCGAGCAGTATCAAGTAGTAATTGGTAATCAAGTAATTAAAGTCCATGACGAACTACTGGCATTGTTAGGGGGAATAAAAAAAGCTGCTCCTGAAAATAAAGTGAAACAAAAACCATTAGAAGCCATTATGGATGTGATTGCGGGGATTTTCACCCCGATATTACCAGCAATTATTGGTGCGGGTTTAATTAAAGGAATTATGGCAATTTTAACAACTTTCAATTTAATAAATGTCGCAGGGAATGAATATTTTGTATTAAATATGATTTCTGATGCCGCCTTTTACTATTTGCCATTTTTAATTGCTAATTCGGCTGCTAAGAAATTTAAAGCTAATGAATATATCTCTTTAGCCTTAGCAGGAATATTACTATATCCAAGTTTTATTGCTTTGGCTACTGCTGGAGAAGTAAGTGCAATTACTTTTTTAGGGATACCATTACAGGTTTTAAATTATAGTTCTTCAGTGTTACCGATTATTTTTAGCGTTTGGTTATTAAGTTATGTTTATAGATGGGTGGATAAATTTATCCCAGCAGTGGTGAGAATCATCTTTACACCACTGATTGTTTTATTAATTATGGCTCCAATCTCCTTGATTGCAATTGCACCATTAGGTAATACAATTGGTGTTTTTGTTGAAAAATTCTTTGCAACCTTATTTGATGTGGCTGGTCCATTTGCAGGTTTCTTAATGGGGGGAAGTTTATCAATTATTGTAATTACAGGGATGCAACATACCTTTATTCCCTCAACTTTGGCGAGTTTAGGTAGCTTAGGCTACGATACGGTGCTATTGCCGATGAGTTTAGTTTCAAACTTAGCACAATGTGGCGCAACTTTAGCGGTAGCAATTAAATCTAAAAATAGCAAAACTAAATCAATTGCTTATTCAGCTGCGATTTCAGCTGTATTTGGGATTACAGAGCCAGCGATTTATGGTGTAACTTTACGTTTCAAAAAACCATTTTATGCAGCGATTCTTGGTGGTGCTGTTGGTGGTGGAATTTTTGGGACATTTACTGTTAAAGCTTTTGGTTTCGGGATTCCTGGGATTACAGCGATTCCTTCTTATATTGAAAAAGGTACAAGTAACTTTATGTGGGCGATTATCGGTGTTACAGCAAGTTTTGTTATTGGTTTTATTGGAACCATGCTTTTAAACTGGGAAGATCAACCTGAAAAAAGCCAATCTGTTGAAGCTATCAAGATTGTAGATAATACTGGGATTATTGTGGAATCACCACTTCAAGGAAGTGTTGTTCCTTTATCAGAAGTTGAAGATGAAATTTTTGCCAAAGAAGTTGTCGGGAAGGGTGTAGCGATTTTACCAGAAAATAATCAAGTAATATCACCTTTTAACGGAAGTGTAACAATGGTAACACCAACCAATCATGCCATTGGGATTACTTCTAATGACGGCATTGAATTGTTAATTCATGTTGGTTTAGATACCGTTTCATTACAAGGAAAAGGATTTACTCTAAAAGTAACAAAAGGACAAATCATCAAACCAGGTGATGTGTTGTTAGAATTTGATAAAGAGTTCATTACTAACGAAGGAATCTCTATCATTACTCCGGTAGTTGTTACTAATGCTCAAAAAGATAATCAAACGAAAGTAACAACTAAAGAACAAGTCGCAGTGGGCGAATATTTATTTGAAATAGAATAGGTGGATAAGATGAAAGAAAATATGTTTAATGAAGATTTTTTATGGGGCGGTGCAATTGCTGCCAATCAATATGAAGGTGGTTATGCTGAAGGCGGTAAAGGGTTAGGACCGATTGATTGCTTGCCCAATATAAAAAACTGTAGAATCGATGCTATGTATCATCCAGAGCTTGCTTTATCAAAAAAGTATACTTATTACCCTAGTCATCAAGCCGTGGAAGGTTATTATCGCTATAAAGAAGATATTGCTTTATTTGCGGAAATGGGTTTTAAATGTCTGCGTATGTCAATTAGTTGGCCCCGTATTTTTCCTACTGGAGAAGAAGCAGAACCTAATGAAGCAGGCTTGGCTTTTTATGAAGATGTTTTTAAAGAGTGCCAAAAATATGGGATTGCACCAGTTGTTACTCTTAACCATTTTGATACGCCTATGGCTTTATATGAAAAATATAATGGCTGGGCAGATCGAAAAGTAATTGATTTATTTGTTAAATATGCAAAAACGGTATTTGCAAGATATCAAGGTCTGGTAAAGCATTGGATTACCTTTAATGAAATTAATATTTTAATGGTGGTACCTTTTATGGGCGGTAGCATGAATATTGATGGGGTAGCTAATCCTTTACAACTTCAATATCAAGCGGCTCATCACCAATTAGTTGCTTCAGCTTTAGCAACAAAAGCCGCTCATCAAATTGATAGTGAAAATAAAGTAGGTTGTATGTTAGCAGCTGGTGAAGCTTATCCTAATACTTGCAATCCTCAAGATATTTGGGAAGCTAAAATGATGGATCGGGAAGGTTTCTTCTTTATTGATATTCAAGTGCGAGGGAAATATCCTTCATATAGCAAACGTATCTTTGAAGAAAACAATATTCAGTTGGATATTAATCCAGAAGATATTGAAAATCTGAAAAATACAATAGATTTTGTTGGTTTCAGTTATTATTCTACAAAAGTAGTTACAGGCGATAAAGAACTTGATTCAAGTTCAGAATCAGAAAAAACTGATGGCAATATTTATGCTAGCCTTTCAAATCCCTATTTACAAAAAAGTGAATGGGGCTGGATTATCGATCCTTTTGGCTTACGAATCACGATGAATACAATTTATGATCGCTATCAATTACCACTATTTGTTGTGGAAAATGGCTTAGGAGCAGTTGATAAAATTGAAGCAGATCAAAAGATTCATGATAGCTATCGCATTGATTATTTAAGACAGCATATTGAAGCAATTGAAGAAGCTCTTAAAGATGGTGTAGAAGTTATGGGATATACGCCATGGGGCTGTATTGATTTAATTAGTGCTGGAACAGGGCAGATGTCGAAACGCTATGGTTTTATCTATGTAGATTTAGATGATGAAGGAAAAGGAACGCGCAAGAGAATCAAAAAAGATTCTTTTGACTGGTATAAAAAAATTATTGCAACAAATGGAATGATAAAAGACTAACAAAAATATGAACGAGTAAGACGTTTCTGTAAAAGGAAACGTCTTTTTTTGTATTTAAATTATTGTAGCTCAATTTATTTTATATGGTAGTATTAAATTGTAAGAAACTAAACAAAAATGGAGAGCATAAATAAATGAGAAAAAGTATGAAAGAAAAAATCTTTTTAAATGTTAATAATAGTCAACAAGGTATGTTTATTGAAAGCAAGAATATTGAAAATCCTGTATTGCTATTTTTGCATGGTGGGCCGGGCACACCAGAGATTGCTTTCAATTTAGATAATCCTACAGGGCTGGAGGATTTATTTACCGTTTGTTGGTGGGAACAGCGTGGTAGTGGGCTTTCGTATCAAAAAAATATTGCCAAAGAAAGCATGACACTTGAACAAATAATTGCGGATACAATAGTAGTGACTAATTATTTACGTGAGCGATTTGGAAAAGAAAAAATTTATGTTATGGGGCATTCGTGGGGAAGTTTGCTGGGCATAATGATAATTCAAAGAAAGCCTGAATTGTTTCACGCCTATATCGGTATCGGACAGGTGAGTCAGCAAGCAGAATCAGAACGTTTAGCCTATACTTTTATGTTGAATGAATTTCAAAATAGTGGCAATCAGAAAATGGTTCGTAAGCTTAAGCAATTTCCGATTGACCAAGGTGCTGAAATTAGCAATGACTATCTTGCTCTCAGAAGTAAAGGAATGATGGATTTAGGAATTGGCATGATGCCGATTATGAAAATGATATTACGTTTTAAAGGTTATACTTTCAAAGAAAAAGTTCGTTTTATGCAGGGAAATTCTTTTTCAGTCAAATATCTTTGGGAAACTGTTTTGCAAATGAATCTTATAAAAGAAGTACCTGAAGTTGAGGTGCCGATTTATATCATGCAGGGGCAATTTGATTATCAAGTATCTTATGCGCTGGCAAAAGAATTTGCTAAGACCATCAAAGCACCACTTATTGGGTTTTATACCTTTGAAAATTCAGCTCATAGCCCGTGTTTTGAAGAACCAGAAAAAATGCGAGATATTCTGTGTAAAGATGTTTTACAAAACAAAGCAGCGTTGGCAGATAAATTATAAAATATGTGAAGGAGATAGAAAATGCCTTATATTACAATTGAAAGTGGCCATTTAACAATTGCTCAAAAGGAACAATTAATTGCTAAATTAACAGAAGTTTCCTCTGAAATTATGAATGTTCCCCAAGAATTTTTTTCAATTACAATTAAGGAATTAGATGACACTAATTTTGGTATTGGCGGCAAAAGTATTGATAAAATCAAAGCCGAATATAAAGAAAAAACTAAATTTGAAAATTAAGGGCTATTTAAAAGGAGTATTAGACAATGAAGGATAATGAAAAAAAGTTAGATAAGGATATTTGGATTATTGCTTTAGCTACGCTAGTTGGATTTATAATATGTACAGTTTTTAGTCAGCCATTATTAGCGTTTATCAAAAATCAAGAAGTTACGATTCTTTTACGCACTGTAGTTGCTTCTTTGATGCAATTTTCGCTGGCTGGACTAGGTATTGTAGCAGTTTGTTTCTATCGGAAAGAAAAATTTTCGGAGTTTGGCTTATGGAAAAAAGGAGCGTTACTTTCAATCATAGGTACAACTCTTTGTTATATTCCTTATATTATTTATATTGTCGTGTCTGGACAATTTAGTGGCTATCAGCCGTTATCTGTTATGGTTACGCCAGAGCTATTGGCAAGTTCTTTACCTGTCAAAATTATCGGAATGCTGTTAGTTGCTTTAGCTTGGGGATTTTTTGAAGGTTTTAATTATGCTGTAATTAGTCAAAAAATTAATCAACGATATCCTAATCATAAAATCAATGTTGGCGGGGTTACTTGTGGACTTATTTGTATTTTATTTCACCTTTTCAGCACCTCTTTTTGGGGTTTGATTGAAATTTTAACAACCTTTATCTTTGTTTACGGAATGGTAGAGGTTTCTGAAAAAACTAAAAACGCTTGGGGCTGTGTGGTAGTCTTTTGCCTATTGTGGAATGCTTTTTAGTAATAAAGGAGAAAGCTTATGATTAAACAAGAAAGTCTTAATGCTATCAACCCTAAAAGAGAAATTATTGATGGTAGTGAAAAATTTGTCTATGCTTTACCTTGTGAGGAATTAAGACCGTGGATTTCTAATTTTACGTTATCTTTTCCTGATGAAGAGAGCATTTCTGATAAGTATACGATTATGCCTCATGGCAGTGTGACTTTAGTTTATTATCATAATGAAAGTGGTTTACAGCATATGCTTTTTGGGGCAACAACGGAACCAAAAAAAGTGGGGGAAATCGCTAATAAGTGTGATGTTATTTTCATTATTGAATTTCAACCAGCGGGCTTTTTTCCTTTTAGTGGTATTAAGCAAAATCAATTATTAAATACAATTGATTCTTTGGCAACGATAAATCCTTTAATAGATAAGACTCTCAGAGAATTTTTCTTAAAAGAAGAACTGGCAGAAAGTTTGTTTGTTAAGGTTGAAAAATTATTAGCAGATAATATTCAAGAAAAATATCCTGTTGAATTGACAGCCGCAATTCAATTGATTACGGAAAACTCAGGGAAGTTGACTTCAAAAAGTATTTCTCAAAGGGTTTCATACAGTGAACGCCAGTTAAATAGATTTTTCAATCAGTATTTAGGGATAAGTTTGAAGGCTTTTTCGCGAATTGTCAGAGTCAATCATTCCTTACGGCTGCTGAATCAAGCACAAAAATCATTGATGGAAATATTTGTTGCGCTAGGTTATTATGATAGCTCGCATTTCATTAAAGATTTCAAAATTGTTTGTGGTATTACACCACAAGAATATCGTAAAAATATGTCCGATTTTTACAGTGAAGTTGCTAAGTTCTAGTTTTATAATTCATTTGAAGAGAGGATGATGAATCATGAAATTTGGCGGCACTTTACTGATTGTTGAGAATATTGAAAAAGCCAAAAAATTCTACCAAGACATTTTACAGCAAACAGTTACGATGGATTTGGGAGAACACGCAGCTTTTGAAAATGGGTTATCGCTACAAGCGAATTATGAAGGGATAGTTGGTCAACCCTTGAAAAAACTTCAAAGGGCTAATAATTTTCAATTGTATTTTGAAGTAGTAGATATTGAGGAGTGCGAGCAGCGGTTTAAAGAAAATCCCCAAGTAACTTTTCTGCATAACCTAAAGGCGTATCCTTGGAAACAGCGCTCAATTAGAATTTATGATGTTGATAAAAATATCATCGAAATTGCGGAAAGTATGGATTCGGTAATCAAAAATTGCCTTAAACAAGGTTTAACTGTTGCAGAAACAGCAGAAATTACCATGTATCCAGCTGAATATGTAATGGGATTTGTGTAGAAAAATAATATCTTTAGCAAAGAAAAAGGAGTCAACTTTTATAGTTGATTCCTTTTTTTGCATGAATTTATTTAATTATCCCGTATTTTACCATACTATCAATGGATTTAAGGACAATTTCTTCGTTAGTTGTCGGTTGCCAGTTTAAAAGTTTTTTCGCTTTTTCATTACTGACATTGCGGCTCATATTTAAAAATAGCGCACCTTCTTTTGCTTGTTGATTAAATAGGGCGGTTATACGAATCAGAGTAGATGATAGGGTTTTGGTAGAAACTTTATCAGCTAGTTCAGGCCGTTGTTCTTTTATCAAATTGGCAATCTCTAACATTGAAATTTGACCGTCAGCGGTAGCAATAAATCGTTGGCCTTTAGCCTGTGGGCTTATCATGGCGCGAATATGCAAATCAGCTACATCTTTTACATCCACAATATTTAATGGCAAATTAGGATAAGCTTTTGCAGGATTAGCAAATAAATTCTTTAAAAGATTAAAGCTCCCAGAAATATGGTTGCTTAGTGGTGAACCAAAAATGGCTACTGGGTTGATTGTAGTAAATTCTAAAGCGCCACCTTCTGTTTTGATAAAATCCCAGGCAGTTTTTTCTGCTAAAAGTTTAGATTTTTCATAAATAGATAAACCTTTTTCTTCAGGATTTGTCCAGTCATCTTCAGTAGTGGCAATCCTAGCGTTCTTTTTACTAAAACTAACAGCACCAAAATTTGAAGTCATAACTACGCGTTTAACACCAGCTGTTTTAGCAGCTTTTAATATCCGAGTAATGCCGTCCACCGCAGGACGAAGGGCGTCTTCTTCATTTTCTGGAATCGTGAAAAAGACTGGGGAAGCCACACTTAATACGTATTCACAGTCGGCCATTGCTGCTGGCCAGTGAGCATTTTTTGATAAATCAGTTTCAATAAAGCTCAGTTGTTCCAAATTTGTCAGACCGTTTGTTTGCAGAGTTTCAATTATTTTATCTTTACTAGCTATTGAACGTAGTGTCGTCCTTACTTGATAACCTTGTTGCAACAATTGAAAAATGATTTGTAGCCCTAAAAAGCCAGTTCCACCAGTTACTAATACTTTGTTTTTCATTACATAAATCACTCCTAAAGATTTTTGATAAAATCGAACTTGAAATTGTATCATTTGTACGATATATTTAGGCTATCACTTAGAGTTAAGTCTAAGTCAAGGCTTTTTGTAAATAAATTTACAATAGCTATTAAAGGGGAATTACAAAATGAGCTATACAATTAGTGAAGTAGCCGAGTTATTTGATATTTCAGCCTATACAATTCGCTATTATGAAAAAGAAGGGTTATTGCCTTTTGTCACGCGAAATAAAGCTGGCAATCGTGAATTTACCGATTCGGATATTAATATTTTTAAAACAATCTGTTGTTTAAAAGATACAGGGATGCAGATTAAAGAAATCAGAACTTACATCAATTTAGTTATGGAGGGCTCTAAGACTGTTACAGAAAGAAAAGCGCTGCTCCTAACACATCGTCAAGCGGTTGTTAGCCAAATTAAAAGTTTAGAAGATAATCTAACACAAATTGATGAAAAAATTGAAGTTTACCAATCTCCAAATGCAACTGAAATTATTAATAAACAAATAAAATGGATGTCTCTTGAAAAGAATCAACTAGGTTTACAATCAGCTTTTGATAAAGTTTAAAAATAGGGAGGAATCAGATAAAATGACTGAATTAAAAGAAATGCTTAACATTGGTGCCGAAATGCAGAAAAAATTAACGACAGTAGGAATTACTTCAGCGGAAAATTTAAGAGAAGTAGGTTCACAACAAGCTTTTATGAAACTTAAAGCTTATTATCCAGAAGTTTGTTTAGTTCACCTTTATGCACTAGAAGGAGCTGTTGCCAATATTGAATTTAATCAGCTGACAGAAAACAAAAAAGTAGAGTTGAAAAATTTTAGTGATAGTCTTAAATTTTAAAAATAGTTTGACAAAATGCAAGAAATTTACTATTGTAGATAAATAGTGTCGTTAATATCCGCGAAGAGAGGTGTTAGAGTGAAATATACGAAAGCTACCAATTATGCGCTTCATATTGTTGCTTATATGGTGAAACAAGAAGGTCATGAAAATATGAGTTTACAACCATTAGCGCAGCATTTAGCGATGTCGCCAACTTATCTTTCAAAAATATTAACGCAATTGGTTAAAGCTAATCTTATTCAATCTACCCCTGGAGTAAATGGTGGTTACAGCTTAAGGAAAAAGAAAGAAGAGATTACTTTTCTTGATGTAACCCAAGCAATTGAAGGCAGTGGGACGATTTTTACTTGTCATAGTGATTCCGAAGATTGCCAGTTGCAAAAAGTTATGCGAGAAGCAGAAACTAGCTTAACCACTTTTTTAGCAGAAAAAACAATTTATCAAGTAGTTCAAGATGCGACAGAACATAACCATATTCATTAGTGTTTAAGGTTATGTTTTATTTTTACATTAATTAAAGATAAATACACTCTTTAATTAATGAGATTAAAAACAGTAAGGAGAAAACATATGTCAAATCATAGTCATCAAGAAAATCATCCAGGGGGTAATCAGCAAGCATTTCTATCCAAAATAGCTTTTTTAGATAGTGCTATGCGTCAAAGAACATTGCCACCAGAAGAAATAATTAATCATTTACCAATTAAAACAGACAGTCAGATTCTTGATGCAGGGGCTGGCTCAGGTTATTTAACAATTCCCGCAGCCAAACAAACAGAAGCAACGGTTTTTGCATTAGATATGGATCAACAGATGCTTGAAGTGATTGATAATAAAGCTAAGGCGGAAAATATCAAAAACATTCAATTGCTTGCAAGAAAAATTGAAGAGTTGCCTTTAGCAGAGAAAGAAGTGGATTTTGTGTTAGCTTCTTTGATTCTACACGAAGTAAGCTCTTTGCCAAACGTATTAAAGGAATTTAATCGTGTTTTAAAAACTGGCGGTTATTTTCTTTGTTTAGAATATGAAAAAGAAGAAAGTTCAATCCAAGGACCACCGCTAGCAATACGAATTTCATCGGCAACGATGGAAAAAAAGTTTAATAGCTGCTGGCTTTCAGGTAGAGAAGAAAATCAGCCCGAAAGAATCAATCTATATCATGACTGCTAAGAAGTTAACAGAGATACTGTAAAGCCTACTTTTTTAGTTTTCACTGTTCTTGTAAAATTACTGTAGTAAAGAAAATAAATTTGCCTTGATTTTTAATGAAAAAGCTAAGAAAAAAAGGTATACTAGAATATGCTGAAAGTTAAAAGAAGGGAGTTGCTTTTTTGTCCCAAAAGATAGAAATGTTTAATAATTTATTAGATCAAATGCAATTAAATCCTGAAGAGCGAGAAAATTCGTTGATTAAGGCGGGGGAAATTGCTGGTGTGGTTGTCCATCAAAAATCGCGAATCTGGGAGTTTACTTTACAGTTTCCGAAAATTTTACCAATTGCTTTATACCGCTCTTTTCAGATGCAATTAAGTTTAGCTTTTCAAGAAATTGCGGAAGTCCAATTAAAAATTAAGACTGAAGATAATAGTTATGATGAAAGTCTTTTACAAGATTATTGGCAAGTCATTTTACAAGACTACTGTAATGATAATAAAGTGGCGCAACAAGCCATCAAACAGCAGTTACCAGTAATTAAAGAAGAAAAAATCATGATATCGGTTAGCAATGAAGCGATGATTGATTATTTGCGGCAACAATTTTTACCCCAAGTGCAAGGTTACTATCAACAATTAGGTTTTCCAAAATTTCAAATTATTCCTGAAGTTGATCACGAGCAAGCACAGCAAGCTCAAATTGCTTTTGAAGAAAAACAAAGAGAGCAACAAGAATTATTCATGCGCCAAGCGGCTGAGAATTTGGCTAATCATGAACAAAGGAAGAAAGTCCAACAATCACAAGGACCTGCTGCTAGTGGTCCCTTGCAACTAGGACGTACGATTCCTAATGATGAAGTCATTACGCCAATGAGCGAAATTATTGAAGAAGAACGGCGCGTAACAATTGAAGGTATGGTTTTCTCTAAAGAAATCAGAGAGTTAAAATCCAAACGGAAGTTGCTTATTATGAAAGTTACCGATTACACTTCTTCCTTTAGTATTAAGAAATTTTCTAATGGTGATGATGACGAAGCTGCTTTTGAAGCAATTAATACTGGCGATTGGTTAAAAGTTCGTGGTAGTGTGCAAGAAGACACTTTTATGCGGGATTTAGTCATGAACGCTAATGATATTACCGAAGTGAAAAAAGCCCCGCGGAAAGATTATGCACCAGAGGGCGAAAAAAGAGTAGAGCTACATCTTCACAGTAATATGAGTACGATGGACGCCACTAATAATATTGGTGATTTAGTCGCTCAAGCGGGTAAGTGGGGGCATAAAGCGATAGCGATTACGGATCATGGCGGTGCGCAAGCTTTTCCTGATGCCCATAATGCTGGTAAAAAAGCCGGTGTGAAAATTATTTATGGTATTGAAGCCAATGTTGTTGATGACGGAGTACCGATTGCTTATAATGATGCTCATGAAAATTTAAGCGATGGCACTTATGTAGTATTTGATGTGGAAACCACTGGTTTATCTGCGGTTTACGATACGATTATTGAGTTAGCCGCTGTCAAAATGCATAAAGGGAATGTCTTAGAAAGCTTTGATGAATTTATTGATCCTGGTCATCCACTTTCGGCAACAACTATTAATTTAACTGGTATTACGGATGAAATGGTTAGAGGTTCCAAGAGTGAAGAAGAAGTGCTGCGGCTGTTTTTAGAGTTTTCAAAAGATAGTATTTTAGTTGCCCATAATGCCGCATTTGATATGGGTTTCTTAAACACTAGTTATCAAAAATATGGCATACTTGATGCCGAAAATCCTGTAATCGATACGTTAGAATTGGCGCGTTATTTATATCCTGATTTTAAACGTTTTGGTTTAGGGGTGCTATCGAAAAAATTTGGTGTCAGCTTAGAGCAGCATCACCGAGCTATTTTTGATGCGGAAGCAACCGGTCATTTAGCGTGGATTTTTATTAAAGAAGCGATGGAAAATCATCAGATGCTTTTCCACGATCAATTAAATGCTCATATTGGTGAAGGTGACTCTTACAAGCGGGCGCGACCGTTTCACGCAACAGTTTTAGCGCAAACGCAAGCCGGTTTGAAAAATCTATTTAAATTGATTTCCATGTCAAATGTTGAATATTTTGAAAGAGTACCACGGATTCCACGCTCACAACTAAGCAAGTTTCGTGAAGGTTTACTAATCGGAACAGCCTGTAGTCAAGGGGAAGTTTTTGAAGCCATGATGCAAAAAGGGGTGGATGAAGCAAAAGAGCGGGCAAAATTTTATGATTATATTGAAGTGATGCCCAAAGCTGTTTATGCACCTTTGTTAGAGCAAGAAATGGTGAAATCTGAAAAAGATTTGGAAGAAATTATTAGTAATTTGATTGCGATTGGTGATGAATTAGGAAAACCAGTGGTGGCAACGGGGAATGTGCATTATTTAAATGAAGAAGATGCGATTTACCGTAAAATTTTAATTAATTCTATGGGGGGAGCGAATCCTTTAAATCGGCATTCCTTACCGGCTGTGCATTTTAGAACGACAGATGAGATGCTAACCGCTTTTCAATTTTTAGGAGAAGAGATAGCCAAAAGAATTGTGGTGGAAGCACCAAATCAATTGGCGGAAGCTTGTGAAGAAGTTATCCCTGTTAAAGATGAATTATATACGCCAAAAATTCCCGGTTCTGAGCAAGAAATTACGGATTTAAGTTATAATCGCGCCAAAGAATTATATGGGGATCCTTTACCAGATATTGTTGAAAAACGCTTGAAAAAAGAATTGGATTCCATTATTGGTAATGGTTTCTCAGTAATTTATTTAATCTCACAAAAACTGGTGCATAAAAGTATGGAAGACGGTTATTTGGTAGGTTCTCGTGGTTCGGTAGGCTCTAGTTTTGTTGCCACTATGACGGGGATTACGGAAGTTAATCCGTTAGCGCCACATTATCACTGTCCGAATTGTCAGTATTCTGAGTTTTATGAAGATGGAACATATGGTTCTGGTTTTGATATGCCTGAGAAAAATTGTCCGAAATGTGACACTCGTCTCTTTAAAGATGGTCACGATATCCCATTTGAAACTTTCTTAGGATTTTACGGAGATAAAGTACCCGATATTGATTTAAATTTCTCTGGTGAATATCAAGCGAAAGCCCATGACTATACAAAAGTGCTTTTCGGTGAAGAGTATGTTTATCGGGCAGGAACTATTGGTACGGTTGCCGATAAAACAGCTTATGGTTTCGTTAAAGGTTATGAACGAGATAATAATATGCAAATTCGTTCAGCGGAAATTGATCGTTTAGCGAAAGGCGCCACTGGCGTGAAGCGAACAACGGGTCAGCATCCGGGGGGGATTATTGTAATTCCTGATTATATGGATGTTTATGATTTCACACCTGTTCAATTTCCTGCTGATGATCAAAATGCCGAATGGAAAACTACCCATTTTGATTTCCATTCCATTCATGATAATGTGTTAAAACTCGATATTCTGGGACATGATGATCCAACCGTAATTCGGATGTTGCAGGATTTATCAGGGATTGATCCTAAAACGATTCCAGCTGATGATCCTGAAGTGATGCGGATTTTCTCTGGAACTGAAGTTTTAGGCGTTGACCCAGAGCAAATTTATTCAAAAACAGGAACTTTAGGAATCCCTGAATTTGGGACGCGTTTTGTTCGGGGGATGTTAGATCAAACTAATCCTTCAACTTTTGCGGAACTACTACAAATTTCTGGGCTTTCCCATGGGACCGACGTTTATTTAGGTAACGCTGACGAATTAATTCGGCGTGGTGAAGCCAACCTTGCTGAAGTAATCGGTTGTCGGGATGATATTATGGTTTACTTGATTCATGCTGGCTTAGAAAGTGGTATGGCCTTCAAAATTATGGAGACAGTGCGTAAAGGTCAATGGAATAAAATTGATGATGAGTTGCGGGAAACTTATTTAAAAGCGATGCGAGAAAATAATGTGCCTGAGTGGTATATTGATTCTTGTTCTAAAATTAAATATATGTTCCCGAAAGCCCATGCGACAGCTTATGTATTGATGGCTTTGCGGGTGGCTTATTTCAAAGTTTATTTCCCAATTTTATATTATTGTGCTTATTTCTCAGTTCGAGCAGATGATTTTGATTTAGTTGCTATGTCGAAAGGCAAGGCGGCGGTTAAAGCTCGCATGCAAGAAATCACTGATAAAGGTCTTGAAGCTTCTACTAAAGAAAAGAATTTGTTAACGGTACTAGAGTTAGCTAATGAAATGTTGGAGCGAGGTTTTGAGTTTGGCATGATTGATTTATATAAATCTGATGCGAAAAACTTTGTGATTGAAGGTAATAAATTAATTGCACCATTTAGAGCAGTACCGAGTTTGGGAGAAAACGTGGCGAAACAAATCGTTGCAGCACGGGAAGAAGAAGAATTTCTATCAAAAGAAGACTTAGCTACCCGGGGAAAAGTTTCCAAAACATTAATAGAGTATATGAACGATAATGGTGTATTAAAAGATTTGCCGGATGAAAATCAATTGTCACTTTTTGATATGCTTTAATAAATAGAAACTAGATGAGGTACTATATAAAATAGTGCAATATTTTTATTAATATGTTAAACTACTTGAGAAAATTTTATTGAATACAAGGAGAAAAAAATGAATAAATTGAAAAAGTTTGGGTTTGCTTTATTGACATTGTTATTTGTGATGTCTGGTTGTACTTCAGGAAAGGCTACAACAGAAACCACAGAATCAACAGGACCAAATTATGCAGACAGTAGATTTTTAAAATCAATTGCTAAAGGGTTAGAAACTAGATGGGACTATGTAGCGAGCGGTTATACTGATAATGAAAAAGAAAGTCTTAGAAAAGCAACTCAAATGGAATTAGATGAACTAGCAGCATTTAAAGACGAAAAATTTGAAGACTCTAAATTACAAGAAAAAGCTTTAAGCTATATTAATGAGCTGACTTCTGGTATAGAAACTATTTCTAATTACGGCGCTGATTCTTTTAATGATGAATGGAATCAACATTATGCTAATCGGACAGAGTTACTTTTAGACATTACAGATAATTATTCAGTAGTTCTTGATGAAAAATATCAATCAACTCTCGAAGACTTGAGAGCTAAAGGTAATGAAGTTAAAAAGGATATTACTTTTAATAAAGAGTTAGAAGCATTATTGGCATCTGTAGTTTTTAATTATGTTCCAAAAGAATATGATGATACTTGGAAAAACTATGAAGCTGTTGTTGAAAATACAACTTCTAAAGATATTATGAATTTTTCAGCATCAGTAAGTATTTTTGATGCTGATAATGTAATTATTGGTACTCAATACATTAATGCGGCTAATTGGACAAAGGGACAGAAAGTGAAATTTGAGTTTATGTTTGACAAAGACATAGCTCGTTACGAAATTGTTAATCCAAATGTTTATTAACATACAAAATAAGCTAACCTGTTGAATAGGTAAGCCACTTACTTATTTAGCGGTTTCCAGCATTGAGTTATCTTTAAATCTATGATATACTAATCCTTGGTAATGATACTAATTGTGAGTGAGCGGATTTTTCGCTCACTCTTTTTAATGGAAATACGGAACTCAACAGAAGGAGGCGGAAACAATTGAGTAGCGTAGTAGAAACAGTTACTGATTTAGTGTTACCAATCGTGGAAGAACAAAATTTTGAACTGGTAGAAGTAGAATTTGTTAAAGAAGGTAAAAACTGGTTTTTACGTGTGTATATCGACAAAGAAGGTGGCATTGATATTGAAGAGTGCGTCTTTGTTAGCGAACAACTCAGTGAGAAACTAGATAGCATTGAACCTGATCCAATTCCTCAAGCCTATTTTCTAGAAGTTTCTTCTCCTGGTGCAGAGCGTCCTTTAAAGAAAGAAAAAGATTATCAAAATGCTATTGATAAGTATATTCATCTTTCTTTTTACCAAGCTGTTGAAGGTGAGAAGCAATTAGAAGGCACTTTAGTCAGTCTTGACCAAGAAAGCCTTGTGTTGAAGATTCGTATTAAAACTAGAGAAAAAGAATTGACAATTAATCGAAAAAATATTGCAAAAGCTCGTTTAGCGATTCAATTTTAAACCGGTGGAGGAATAAGAGAAAATGAGTAAAGAAATGTTAAATGCCTTAGATGCTTTAGAAGCTGAAAAGGGAATTGGAAAAGAAATCGTTATTGAAGCTTTAGAAGCAGCCTTAGTTTCTGCTTATAAAAGACATTATGGTCAAGCCCAAAATGTTGAAGTAGAATTTGATAATAAAAAAGGCAACATCCATGTATATTCTGTTAAAGAAGTTACCGAAGAAGTAATGGATTCACAATTAGAGATTTCTTTAGAAGAAGCGATTAAAATTAATGCGGCTTATGAAATTGGTGACAAAATTCGTTTTGAAGTAACACCAAAAGATTTTGGTCGGATTGCAGCGCAAACAGCTAAACAAGTTATTTTGCAACGAGTTCGTGAAGCTGAAAGAACTATCATTTACAATGAATTTAGCCAATATGAAAAAGATATTATGCAAGGAATTGTTGAAAGACAAGACAATCGTTATATCTATGTAAATTTAGGTAAAATCGAAGCTGTTCTTTCTAAACAAGACCAAATGCCAAATGAGTTTTATCAACCCCATGATCGGATTAAAGTTTACGTTTCTCGGGTAGAAAACACTTCTAAAGGCCCACAAGTCTTTGTAAGTCGTAGTCATCCAGATTTATTACGTCGTTTATTTGAACAAGAAGTTCCTGAAGTTTATGAAGGAATTGTTGAAATTGTTAGCATCGCTCGTGAAGCTGGCGACCGTTCAAAAATTGCGGTTCGTTCTAATGATGAAAACATTGACCCAGTAGGAACTTGTGTAGGTCCTAAAGGTCAACGTGTGCAAGCAATTGTTAATGAACTTAAAGGCGAAAATATGGATATTGTTGAATGGAATGAAGACCCAGCAGTCTTTATCGCTAATTCATTAAATCCAGCCCAAGTAGTGGATGTTATCTTTGATGAAGAAAATCCTAAAGCTTGTACCGTTGTCGTACCTGATTTCCAATTGTCATTAGCGATTGGTAAACGAGGACAAAATGCTCGTTTAGCAGCTAAATTAACAAATCATAAAATTGATATTAAATCTGAATCTGATATGGCTGATTTTTATGCCGCTTATGAAGCTGAAGTTGCTGAAGAAGTTGTAGAAACAATTATTGAAGAAGAAGTCTTTGATACAGAAGAATAAAGCTTAAGGATATAGGAGGGCTGATCAATGAAGAAAAGAAAAATTCCTTTACGTAAATCAGTTGTTTCTGGTGAAATGAAACCAAAAAAAGAACTGATTCGCATTACTCGTTCTAAAGAAGGCGTTGTTTCAATTGATCCGACTGGAAAAATGCCCGGACGTGGTGCTTATGTGGCTATCGAGCCTGCTGAAGTCCAAAAAGCTTGGGATAAAAAAATCCTTGATCGAGTCTTAGAAACAACTTTAACAGATGAATTTTATCAAGAGTTGTTAGATTATGTCACTCATCAAAAAGCAAGAAAAGAGCTATTTGGTAATGAATAAACAAGCAGTGTTGAATTTTTTAGGACTTGCCATGCGTGCAGGTAAACTGGTTACTGGTGAAGAAATGGTAATTAAAACCATTCAAAAAGAGCAAGCAAAATTTGTTTTTGTAGCGAATGACGCCAGTGAAAATACAAGAAAAAGACTTACAGATAAATGTCTTTATTATAAAGTTCCAATCAATTTTACTTTTGATGAAACCGAACTAAGCCTAGCAATCGGACGAAAGCGTATGATTATTGCTATCGTTGATGAAGGCTTCGGGAGAAAGTTTGAGGAACTAATTCAAGGTTAGGAAGGTGATTGCATGGGGAAAATAAGAATTTACGAACTTGCAAAAGAGCTAGATAAGTCTAGCAAGGATATTGTGACGAAAGCACAAGAAATGGGGATGTCTGTGAAAAATCACATGGGAGCTATTTCTGAAGCGGAAGCAACACAGCTAAAAGGAGCTTTTGGTAAAAAGCCAACTACTAGCAATCAGTCAGTGCAAGAAAAACCAGCAAAACAACAACCAGCTAACCAAAATGCGACGCAACAAGGCACAAAAGAGAAAAAAATCCAAGGGAGAAGTTCTCTGAACAATCCTAATTTTGTTAATCGTAACCAAACAAAAGCAGTTTCAGTTAATAAAAATGGTAAAGTTCAACATGGACAACCTGGAAATAAAAATCAACGACCACAAGAACAAGGGAAACGACCTGTTCAAAATCAAAAGCCAAATCAAAAACCAATTCAAAAAGCAAGCGAACCACAAAGAGATCCAAGTGTAGCTGCTAAGTCATTGGAAAGAGCAAGACAACAAGTTTCTAACTTATCGAAACAAGAAACAGTTGCACCTAGACAACCCTATGCTAAAGGGGACCAAGCTAAAAATCAAAACCGTAACCAACAAAGTCAGAACCAAAATTCAAAGCAAGGACAACAGACTAATCGCCCTATGACACAACAAAACAGACCAAATCAAACGAGTCAAAATCAAAATCGCCCACAAGGACAGAATCAAAATAATCGTCCGCAAGGGAACCAAGGTCAAAACAGACCACAAAATTCACAAGGGCAACAGAATCGTCCACAGAACAATCAAGGACAAAATCGTCCACAAAATAATGCGCCAGTTCAAAACCGTCCGCAAAATACGACAGCACCAGCTCGTCCAGCAACTGAAAATGCAGCTGCTAACGAACGGAAAAAGAACTTTGGTGAAAATAAACAAAAACAACGTGGCGGCTATAACAATTACAACCAAAATCGTAATCGTTTTAACAAAAAAGGTAAAAAAGGCAAACAGCAACCACAATCTCAAAAACCTGCTGTGCCACCACGTAAATTTAGAGAATTACCAGATGTTTTAGAATATACTGAAGGTATGAACGTGGCTGATATCGCTAAGAAAATTCATCGCGAGCCAGCTGAAATCATCAAAAAACTCTTTATGATGGGTGTAATGGTTAACCAAAATCAATCTCTTGATAAAGATACGATTGAATTATTAGCGGTTGACTACGGCATGGAAGCACAAGAAAAAATTCAAATTGATATCGCTGATATTGATAAATTCTTTGAACCAGAAGAATTAAAAGAAGAAAACTTAGTTTCTCGTCCACCAGTTGTTACGATTATGGGGCACGTTGACCATGGTAAAACAACCTTGTTAGATACGCTAAGAAATTCTCGCGTAACTAGTGGCGAAGCTGGCGGAATTACTCAGCATATTGGTGCCTACCAAATTGATATTAACGGCAAACCAATTACTTTCTTAGATACACCAGGACACGCGGCCTTCACAAGTATGCGGGCGCGGGGCGCAAGTATCACTGATATCACAATTTTAGTTGTTGCTGCTGATGATGGTGTAATGCCACAGACAGTTGAAGCGATTAACCACGCTAAAGCTGCCAATGTACCAATTATTGTAGCAGTTAATAAAATTGATAAACCTGGTGCTAACCCAGACCGCGTGATGCAAGAATTAAGTGAACATGGTTTAATTCCTGAAGATTGGGGCGGCGATACAATTTTCGTGCAAATTTCAGCTAAATTCAATCAAAATATTGAAGAATTATTAGAAATGATTCTATTAGTTGCTGAAATGGAAGACTTAAAAGCTGATCCAACACAACGCGCAATCGGAACTGTAATCGAAGCGCGCCTAGATAAAGGTAAAGGACCAGTTGCTACTTTATTAGTTCAACAAGGAACTTTAAATGTAGGAGATCCAATTGTTGTCGGTAATACTTTCGGTCGTGTACGGGTAATGACTAATGATTTAGGTCGTCGTGATAAAGTTGCTGGACCAGCAACACCAGTTGAAATTACTGGTTTGAACGATGTACCACAAGCCGGTGATCGTTTCGTAGTCTTTGAAGATGAAAAAACTGCACGGGCAGCAGGTGAAGAACGTGGCAAACGGGCTTTACTTGAACAACGTGCTGCAAGTAGCCGGGTAACATTAGATAACTTGTTTGAAAGCTTAAAAGAAGGCGAATTGAAAGACGTTAATGTAATTATTAAAGCCGACGTTCAAGGTTCTGCTGAAGCTTTAGCCGCTTCATTACAAAAAATTGAAGTTGAAGGCGTACGAGTTAAAATTGTTCACTCAGCAGTAGGAGCAATTAATGAAAGTGATGTTACTTTAGCCGCAGCAAGTAACGCGATTATTATCGGGTTTAATGTTCGTCCAACACCACAAGCGAAACAACAAGCTGAAGGTGAAGAAGTTGATATTCGCTTACACCGAATCATCTATAAAGCTATTGATGAAATCGAAACAGCCATGAAAGGTATGCTTGATCCTGAATTTGAAGAAAAAATTACTGGTCAAATGGTTGTTCGGGAACTTTATAAAGTTTCTAAAGTCGGCACAATTGCTGGTTGTTACGTAACTGAAGGTTCTATTCAAAGAGAGAGTGGCGTTCGTGTGATTCGCGACGGTATCGTTATTTTCGAAGGAACATTAGCTAGCTTGAAACGCTTCAAAGATGATGTGAAAGAAGTGAAATTAGGCTTTGAATGTGGTGCCATGGTTGAAAACTTCAACGACTTAAAAGTTGACGATGTAATCGAAGGCTATGTTATGGAAGAAATTAAAAACGATTAGGATCATTTGACTATAAAATAAGGAGGCCGAAAGATGGCTAATTATCGTGATCGCCGAGTCGGTCAAGAAATTCTCAAAGAGATTAATCAAATTTTAAGAAAAAAAGTTCGTGATCCCCGTGTGCAGGACGTTACAATTACTGATGTCCGCGTAACTGGTGATTTACAACAAGCAACTATTTATTATAGCTTGCTTTCTGATTTAGCTTCTGATCAAAAGAAAGCTCAAGATGGTTTAGAGAAAGCCAAAGGTTTAATTCGTCGTGAATTAGGTCAAGCTTTAACGCTTTACAAAACCCCTGAGTTATTATTTGAAATGGATGAATCAGTAAAATATGGTAATCACATTGATGAATTACTAAGAAATCTAAATAAAGATTAAAACAAAGAAATCCGTAACCTCAAGCTTAGCTGATTTGCTAAGTTAGGGTTACGGATTTTTTAATTATTAATTTTTTATTCTCTTTTAGTTATTAGTTGTAAAGCATTTAAGAGTAGGTCGAATAATAACTGTAAAAAAAACCGCAAATTTGCGGTTTTTTTCTAATAAATATTTATTTTATAAATTGTTATATGCAACAGCGATTTGTGCGCCAACTTCAGCATTGTGTTTTACTAATGCGATGTTAGACTCTAAGCTCTTACCGTCTGTAATATCTTTGATTTTACCAAGTAAGAAAGGTGTTACGTCTTTACCAGCAATATTTTTTTCATCAGCTTCTTTAAGGGCTTCTTCGATAGCGCCGTTAATGAAGGCTTCATCCATTGAATAAGCTTCTGGGATTGGGTTGGCAATAATTGCACCGCCATCAAGATCAAGATCCCATTTGGCTTTCATAGCTTTAGCTACAGTTTCTGGGTTATCGATGTTGTATTGTAATTTAATATTACTTGTTCTTGAGAAGAATGAAGGTAGGACATCTGTTTTATAACCAAAGACCGGTACACCTTTTGTTTCTAAATATTCCATTGTTAAGTTTAAATCTAAAATTGATTTCGCACCGGCACAAATTACGGCAACATTAGTTTTAGCTAATTCTTCTAAGTCGGCAGAAATATCCATTGTTGTTTCGGCACCACGGTGAACGCCACCGATACCGCCAGTTACGAAGAAACGAATACCAGCTAAATCAGCACAAATCATCGTTGCTGCTACGGTAGTAGCACCTAATTGTTTTGTTGCTAAAAGGTAACCCATATCACGACGAGAAACTTTTGCAACGCCTTGGCTGCTACCGAACATTTCTAATTCTTCATCAGATAACCCAATTTTAATTTTGCCGTCGATTAAAGCAATTGTTGCAGGAACAGCGTTATATTTGCGAATGATTTCTTCTGTTTCACGAGCTGTTTGTACATTTTGAGGATAAGGCATACCGTGTGAGATGATTGTTGATTCTAATGCAACGATTGGTAGACCTTTTTCTTTAGCCATTTTTACTTCTTCTGATAATACGATATATTCTTTCATTTTATTAATTCCTCCATGTCATTTAATAATTGATTTTTTGATAATTCAGGACGTACGGTAAAACTTGATTCAATCGTTCTAACTGAGTTAACAGTTGCTTGCTGTAAAGCTTCTTTTAAGGAATGATTATCTAGCCAAGCATCAACAATTGCGGCGCAAAAAGCATCGCCAGCGCCGGTTACATCCACTAAATGCTCCACTGTTAAGGCAGGTTGATGGATGCGTTCACCTTGTTGGTTGCCAGCTAAAGCACCGTCAGTTCCTTTAGTAACAATCACATTTTCAATGCCTAAAGCCAGCCATTTTTCAACGACTTGTTGCCAATCTGCCTGTGACTTAATTTTGCAATTAAAATAAGTTTCAGACTCATCACAATTAGTGATTAACCAAGTAAGACCAGATAGATCTTTAGGTAGATTTTTTATTTTAGGAGAAGAAACTGGGATAAAAATTACTGGTTTTTGTAATTCTTTGCCGAAAGTTAATAAATATTCTAAGCTTTCTGAAGAACAATTTAAATCGGCGATGATGCATTTAGCATTACGTAAAAGCTTTTCTTTTGACTTGAATAGCTCTGGTGTTAATAATTGATAAGCATCCATATCTGCTAAAGCAACAAATAAATTGCCAGTATCATCTAAAACGGCAGTGTAAGAGCCGGTAGCGACAGTCTCTTTTTGTTCGACAAAGGATAAATCCATATAATGCTCAGATTCTTGTCGAATCAAATTAAAATCAGCATCTTTGCCAGCAACAGTTAGCATAGCAACTGGCCAACCGAGTCTACCAAGGTTTTCAGCGATATTTCGAGCAACGCCACCAACGCTTTGGCTGGAATTAGCGGGATTAGAAGTATAAGGCTGAATTGCAGCTTGACTGTGAATTTTACGATCGACATTTGCGCCACCAATACAGACAATTTGCTGATTCTCATTAACAACATAGGCTTTTCCTAATAAATAATCTTTTTCCACTAAACTTGAAATGATGTTAGCCACTGCCGAGCGAGACAATTCCACTTGATTGGCTAGTTCTTGCTGGGGGATAAAAGGATTATTTTTAATTAAAGCCAAGACTTTTTCTTCGTTTTCATTAAGAGAGATATTCAATTTCACGAATTCACCTCATTTCTGTTAAAGGACAAAAGTTTTTAGTTAAAAACAAATGTTTAAAAGTATTGTAATCCTTTTACTAACAATAGTCAATTGATTTTAATTGAATTTTTTTTGAAAAATATGATTACTTTCTTAAAAGTGATGTCAATAGGTGAAATCAACGAGGAGATATGTTACATTTATTCTATATGTAGCTAGATTTTTTAGTATGAATGAGGAGAAATAATGGACGGAATTTTACCTTTATGGAAAGAGCGTGGTATGACAAGCCACGATTGTGTTTTTAAATTAAGAAAAATTTTAAAAACGAAGAAAGTTGGTCATGGTGGTACTTTAGATCCTGATGTTGATGGCGTGCTGCCTATCTGTATTGGTAAGGGGACCAAAGTGATTGAATATTTAACTGATAGCGGTAAAATTTATCAAGGGGAAATCATGCTTGGTTTTTCAACGACGACCGAAGATGTTAGCGGCGAAATTGTGGAAATAACCTCTTTACAACAACCCTTTACTGAAGCTGAAATTGATGAAGTGATGGCCAGTTTTATTGGTGAAATTACGCAAATTCCGCCAATGTATTCAGCGGTTAAAGTTAATGGCAAGCGTCTTTATGAATATGCTCGTAATGGTGAAACGGTTGAACGCCCACAGCGAAAAGCTAAAATTGAAAGTTTCCGCAGAATTGGCGCGGCTGTTTGGTTACCTGAAAAGCAACAACAATCTTGGCGCTTTGAAGTCGTTTGTGGTAAAGGTACCTATGTTAGAACATTGGCTGTTGATACTGGTAAAAAATTAGGAGTAGCAGCTCACATGTCAGATTTAACAAGAACTGCCAGTGGTGGCTTTACGAAAGAACAAGCTAAAACTTTAGCCGAAGTTGCAGCCGCAATGGAAAATCAAAGGATTGACGATATTTTATTGCCGATTGAAACTGCTATGGCAGAATTTCCGCGAGTTGATTTAAGCCTTGAATTATGGGAGAAAGTTAAAAATGGCGTGCCGCTAGCTAAATCTATTTTAGGAATTGAAGCAGATTATCAAGAGGAAGTAGCTTTATTTTATCAAGATTTATTGGTGAGTGTTTATAAAGAACATCCAACGAAAGTTAATATTTTGAAACCAAGTAAAGTTTTAAGAAATAGTTTATAAATAGAAAAATAATAAACCTGTTAGAAAGAAGTTTATATGATGAAAACGGTCAAAATTCACCACCCTTATAGAAAAGAACAAATTATTCAAACGCCGGTGGTGTTAGTACTAGGTTTTTTTGATGGCATTCATTTAGGACATCAAGCAGTAATTAATGAAGGTAGAAAAATTGCTGATGAGCGGGGCTTGAAGTTAGCTTTAATGACTTTTAATCACCATCCATCAATTGTATTTAAAAAACTACAAGCAGAAGAGCAGAAATATTTAGCGAGCCTTTCACAAAAAGAAACGAAAATGGTTGATTTAGGCGTAGATTTTTTATATGAAGTGGAATTTACTTCAGCTTTTGCTAAATTGCCACCACAAGACTTTGTGGATGAGTATATTGTGGCTTTACAGGCACAAGTAGTGGTAACTGGCTTTGACTATACTTATGGGCCAAAAGAGATAGCTGATATTGCTCACTTACCTGAATATGCAAAAGGTCGCTTTGAAATTGTAACAGTTGATAAAAAAGAAGTGGCTGGCGAAAAAGTTAGTTCCACGCGGATTCGCGAAATGTTGGCGCAAGGCGCTATGGAAATGGCGAATGAACTATTAGGCTATGTTTATGAAACAGAAGGTGTAGTCATTCACGGAGAAGCTCGTGGCCGCTTGTTAGGTTTTCCTACTGCTAATGTTCAAAGTAAACGCACAGTCCGCTTACCGAAAGAAGCTGTTTACGTTTGTGAAATCAAGGTTGCCGGAAAGTGGTATCCGGCGATGGGGTCGATTGGCCATAACGATACTTTTGGTGATAATCGCGAGTTAACTGTTGAAATTTATATTTTGAATTTCAAAGAAGAAATTTATGGAGAACAAGTGAGTGTTCGCTGGCATCAAATGATTCGTGAGCAAGTTAAATTTGATGGTGCTGAAGCATTAATTCAACAGTTAAAAGAAGACGAAGAAACCACTCGTTTGTATTTTGAAGGATAATCGCTATTTTCCAACTGAAAAACTTGAAAAATGAGCTGAAAAAAGCGACAATAAAGAGATGAAAATAAAAAGATTAAAGGATGATAGTTTTGGCAAGTACAAGACCGATTGGCTTTATTGATTCCGGTGTTGGTGGGTTAACGGTAGTTAAGGAAGCTTTAAAACAGTTGCCTAATGAAGATATCATTTATTTAGGTGATACAGCTCGTTGTCCTTATGGCCCACGACCAGCTGCGCAAGTTATTGATTTTACTTGGGAAATGACGCATTTTTTGCTGGAAAAAGGTATAAAAATGTTGGTTATTGCCTGTAATACAGCAACGGCTGTCGCTTTAGAGAAAATAAAACACGCGCTGCCAATTCCGGTTGTTGGGGTTATTTTACCAGGTACCCGAGCAGCTTTAAAAGCCACTAATAATCAACGAATTGGCGTGATTGGTACCACTGGCACAGTGAATAGCGGTGCGTATGAGTTGGCTTTAATTACGAAAGTACCAGATAGTCAAATTTTAAGTTTGGCTTGCCCGAAATTCGTACCGATTGTTGAAAGCAATCAGTATGCTTCTTCAGTGGCTAAAAAAGTCGTTGCAGAAACCTTGCAACCACTTTTGAAAAAGCAATTAGATACCTTAATTTTAGGCTGTACTCATTATCCTTTATTGCGACCAGTGATTCAAAATGTGATGGGGCAAGAAGTTCAGCTAATTGATTCTGGTGCTGAAACGATTGGTGAAGTCAGTATGCTATTGGATTATTTCAATATCGCTAACAATCCCACGAATACAGCACCCACTAAGGAATTTTATACAACAGGTTCGCCACAACTTTTTGAAGAAATTGCCAGCAGCTCGCTACAGCTTGAAAAGGCTAATGTTCAACAAATAGAGCTGAACACTTTTAAAGTTGATTAACAAGTGAATTAGATAAAATATAAAAAATAATGATAACGATATGAAATAGGGGGAAATAATGCATGCGTCATGATGGCAGAAATCCACAAGAAATTAGAAAAATTGCGATTCAAACGAATGTTTATAAACATCCAGAAGGTTCCGTGGTGATTGCTTTTGGTGATACACAAGTGATTTGTTCCGCTACGATTGAAGAAAATGTACCGCCATTTTTAAGAGGCGCAGGAACTGGTTGGGTGACCGCAGAATACAGCATGTTACCACGAGCAACGAATACCCGTAATCGCCGCGAAAGCAGTAAAGGTAAATTAACAGGTCGGACGATGGAAATTCAACGTTTGATTGGTCGTTCTTTACGGGCAGTAGTTGATTTAGAAAAATTAGGGGAACGTAGCATTATTATTGATTGTGATGTCGTGCAAGCTGATGGCGGCACACGAACTGCCAGCATTACTGGCGCTTTTGTAGCTTTGAAATTAGCGGTTAATCAATTAATGGCACAAGGCTTATTAACAGAAGATCCGATTAAAGAGCATTTAGCAGCCATTAGTGTGGGGATTTTACCTGATAACACTTGTGTGGCAGATTTGGATTATGTTGAAGATTCTTCTGCAAAAGTTGATATGAATTTAGTTATGACGGAATCAGGTAATTTCGTTGAAATCCAAGGAACGGGTGAAGAAGCGACTTTTTCTGGCAGTGAGTTAAACGATATGTTGTTAACAGGGAAACATGCCATTGAAGATTTAATTACTTATCAAAAAGAAATTTTATTACCGACTTCAGTTAAAAGGGCGCAAGCCGAACTACCTGAAAAAACGATTGTTATCGCGACTAGAAATGCGGGTAAAGCACAAGAATTTGCGGATTTATTTGCGGATAAAGGTTATCAAACGAAAACCTTATTAGATTTTCCAGAATTACCTGATGTTGAAGAAACGGGTCAAACTTTTGAAGAAAACGCCCGCTTAAAAGCAGAAACCATTGCTCAAATCTTGCAAAGACCAGTTTTAGCGGATGATTCTGGTTTGAAAGTTGATGCTTTAGCTGGTATGCCAGGAATTTATTCTGCCCGTTTTTCTGGAGAAAAAGCTACAGCTGCTAGTAACAATGCCAAATTACTTCATGAATTAACCGAAGTTCCTGATGAAAAAAGAACTGCCCAATTTCATTGTACCTTGGTATTTGCGGCGCCTAATAAAGAAAGTCTCGTTGTTTCTGCGGAATGGCCAGGTTTAATCGGACGTATTCCTAGAGGTGAAAATGGTTTTGGTTATGATCCTTTATTTATGATTCCTGAGTTAGATAAAACATCAGCGGAATTATTACCAGCTGAAAAAAATCGCATCAGTCATCGCGGTTTAGCTGTTGAAAAACTAAAAAAAGTTTGGCAAGAATGGTTAGAAGCATAAGCATTTAAATATGCTGACTAAAAGGATGTTACTGTTTTTATAATGAAAGGTAGGAAATAGTTGATGAAATATTTAGTTGTTAGTGACAATCATGGAAATCGGCCAATTTTAGTTGATATTCAAACAACTTATCAAGGAAAGATAGATTACTTTTTTCATTGCGGTGATTCTGAATTGAGTCCACAAGATGAGTTGTGGCAAACATTTAAAGTAGTTCGTGGCAATTGTGATTATGATCCACAATATCCTGAAAGTTTAACAATTGAAACTGGTGAGGATTGCGTCTTTATCACGCATGGTCATCTAGTTAATGTTGGTTTCGGCTTAAATCGTTTAGAATTGAAAGCAGAAGAAGCCCAAGCGACGATTGCACTATTTGGTCATACGCATCAAATCGGTTGTGAAATGCACAATCAGACCCTTTTCCTAAATCCTGGTAGTGTTTCACAGCCAAGAGGGAAGATTATGATTCCTGCCTATGCAATCATTGATGCTACTGACGAAAGCTATGAAGTTCAATACTATCGTCGCAATCATCAAAAAATTCCTGAGCTACATTTTCTTTTCAAAAAATAAAAAATTATTATAAAATCAGTTTTTTTATTCCGTTAATAGCCAAAAATTTAGTACAATATAGTAGTAAGAGCAAAAGCTCTGATTACTAAGCAAGTTCCTGCTGCTTGAAAAATGAATGGAGGATTTTTTTCATGATAAGTTCTGCTGTCCAGAATCTTATGTTAGAAAATGAAGATACGTTTTTAATTCCTGCTGATAATGTTGCTAATGTTATGGTTAACAATCCTTTAAACCATGCCTTGCTGGTTTTATCACAAGTCAAATATAGTAAAATTCCGGTTTTAGATAAAGGCGATCGTTTTGTTGGCTTGTTAAGTTTATCTGATGTGGTTGAAAAAATGCTAGAGTTAAAAGCCATTAATATTGAAAGTGTTGACGGCTTTACCGTGGCGGATGTGATGGAAGTTGGTGTTCCGACACTATCTGAAACGTGGGAATTAGAAGATTTATTGCACTTATTAGTAGATGCCGCTTTTCTACCTGTAGTGGATGAAGAAAAAACTTTTAAAGGGATTGTCACTCGTAAAGAAGTTTTAAAAGCTGTCAATCGAACTTTCCATGAACTTGATAAAAACTATCCTAATGGAAACTAATTTTTTGTCTAAGTATTAATAGTTTATTTTTTTAAGAAGTTTTGTTATGCTATTAAAAAACAAAAAAATGAAGGATGTTTTTATATGGATGCTTATGAAATTATTAAATACATTGGTGATTCAAAAAAAAGAACGCCAGTTAAGGTAACACTAAAAGGGCAACTTAAAGGCCTTGATTTTCCTGAAACCATTCAAAATTTCACTAATTGTAAAACCGGTGTTTTATTTGGCGAGTGGGAAGATATTAAAGCTTTTTTAACAGCTAACAAGGATTTGATTGAAGATTACGTGATTGAAAATGATGCTCGCAATTCTTCCGTTCCCATGTTAGATAAAAAAGAAATTAATGCTCGCATTGAGCCTGGTGCAATTATTCGCGATCAAGTGGAGATTGGTGATCAAGCGATTATTATGATGGGTGCGATTATTAATATTGGCGCTGTGATTGGTGAAAATACCATGATTGATATGGGTGCCATTCTTGGTGGTCGAGCGACGGTTGGTAAAAATTGCCATATTGGCGCTGGTGCTGTTTTAGCTGGCGTAATTGAACCACCGAGTGCAGAACCGGTAATCGTTGAAGATGATGTTTTAATTGGTGCTAACGCGGTAGTCATTGAAGGTGTTCATATCGGTAAAGGTGCGGTAGTGGCAGCTGGAGCGATTGTTATTGATGATGTTGCCCCCAATACTGTTGTTGCTGGGATTCCCGCCCGTAAAATTAAAGATGTTGATGAAAAAACCAAAGACAAAACTAATTTTATGGAAGATTTACGCAAACTATAATAGTTACTTAAAGAGCTGAAACGGTAATTATTATCGTTTCAGCTCTTTTATAGATAAAAAAGTGAAGAAGCTTGTTCTGCAGCCGAGAAAAATGCAGAATCAAATAGCAATAAAAGGTGGAGAAAGTTATGACATTAGGTTTTACTGAAGAAGAATTAATTGCGATGCGGCAACAACTGCATCAAATTCCAGAAATTGGTTTAGAGGAATTTAAAACCAATGAATTATTGATGAAATGGATTTCTGAGATGCAAACTGACTATATGGAAATTCGTCAGTGGCAGACAGGGATTGTTGTCAAAATTCAAGGAACTAATCCTGAAAAAACGATTGGTTGGCGTACTGATATTGATGGCTTACCAATTACTGAAGAAGTAATTTCTGACTATCAATCACTACATGAGGGGCAAATGCACGCTTGTGGGCATGATTTTCATATGACGATTGCCTTAGGTTTATTGAAAAACTTCAGTTTACAGCAGCCGAAAAATAATTTTATTATTTTATTTCAGCCAGCAGAAGAAAATGAAGCGGGTGGCATGCTGATGTACGAAGCTGGTGTGTTAGCTGATGATTTTAAGCCAGATGAGTTTTATGCTTTGCACGTAGCTCCTGAGCTACCTGTAGGGACAATCAGTACCAGAACAGGCACTTTATTTGCAAGTACTTGTGAGATTCAAGCTACTTTTATTGGTAAAGGTGGTCATGCTGCTTTTCCTCAGTTAGCTAATGATATGATTGTGGCTGCGAGTCAGTTTGTACAACAAATGCAGACGATTGTCAGTCGTAGCGTGGATCCGATTCAAGGAGCGGTAATTACGTTAGGAACTTTTAATGCCGGCACTACAACCAATGTTATTGCTGGTGAAGCGCATTTATCAGGCACGATTCGCACGTTAACACAAGAAATGAATGATCTAACCCAACAAAGAATTGCAGAAGTTATTAAAGGGATAGAAATTTCTTATAATTGCAAAGTAGAATATACTTTAGATCAAAAAGGCTATTTACCAGTTGTAAATGATTTAGAAAAGACAGAAAAATTTATGAGTTTTATGGAAAAGCAAACTGATGTTGATTTTCGTGAAGCACAGCCTGCTATGACTGGCGAAGATTTTGGTTATCTGCTAGATAAAATTCCTGGCACGATGTTTTGGTTGGGTGTGGATTCACCCTATGCTTTACATCATCCACAGTTTAATCCTAAAGAAAAAGCTTTACCTTTTGCAGTGAAACAAATCAGCAAATTTATGACGTTTTTAGATCAAGCATAAAAAAATGACTATTCCATTTTAAAATATGGAGTAGTCATTTTTTATTATCTTTTTAAATTTTCGCAATCGGTGTATTAGGAATAGTAAAACCTGCTGCTGTGAGTTCTTTAACGTAAGCAGCCAAAAAAGTTTCTTTTATTAAATGCTGTTGACCGTTAGTAACATACATAATGGTTCGTAAAGCGAAATTAGAATTTCCTAAATCAACTAAGCCGAATAGAGTCGGACCCGTTTGGATGACTTCTTGATAGGTAGCAGCCAAATTTAAATTAAGTTCTTCAATTAGGGTAGTGCATTTTTTTACATCTTCTTCAGGATTAATTCGCACATCGACAATCACTTGCATATTGCCACGGGAAAGATTGCTAATGGTAGTAATATTGCGATTAGGAATAAAATGCAATGTCCCGTTGGAAGATTTCACTTGAACGGTACGAATCCCGACAGAAATCACCGTGCCTTCAATGTTGAGATTGCTTAATTGAATATAATCACCAACATCCATCTGTTTTTCCAATAAGATAAAGAAACCCGTAATAATGTCATTCATAAAGCCTTGAGCGCCTAAACCAATCGCTACCCCTAAAATTCCGGCACCAGCTAATAAGGAGCCAACAGGGACGCCAATAATTGATAAAAAGGCATAGATGAAAAAGAAGTATAAAGTGTATTGAAAAAGATTACGAATAATCGTATGAATGGTTTTGGCACGACTTTCACTTAAATTACTTCTTTGCAAATAAGTTTTATAGGCATGATTAATAATTCTTTTTCCGATTCGAGAAAAAAGTAAAAAGATAATTAGTAATAAAATTAAGTAAAGACTTTTTTCTATGATGACTAGTGAAAGGCTATCCCAATCAATCTTTTGCCAAAAACGCTGAAAAGCATTTAATTTTTTTGTTGCTTCTTGAGCTAAATCAAGGGAGCTAGAATCAGTTGTAGCGGTTAATAAAACTTGCAAGAGAAGACCTCCAATTTTAATACATTAAGTGATACAGGCTAATTTTATCAGTTTCATAAAAAAAAAGAAACTTGCAAGCTGAAAGTTTCTTAAATATTAGGATTTAAGATTTTTTATAAAAAAATGATGACAATTTTCTAATAAAGTGTTAGAATTGTGTAAAAATTCTAACAATAAAAAATTTGGGGTGAAAGTATGAATATCGATTGGAATAATTTAGGGTTTGCTTATATAAAAACGCCTTTTCGCTATATTTCTACATGGAAAGATGGCAAGTGGGATGAAGGGCAGTTAACAGAAGATAATCGTTTGCACATTAGTGAAGGCTCAGCGGCTTTACATTACGGCCAACAATGTTTTGAAGGGATGAAAGCCTATCGTCGTAAAGATGGTGGTATTAATCTTTTCCGTCCTGATGAAAATAGTAAACGGATGAACACTAGCGCGCGTCGCTTGTTAATGCCAGAAGTACCGGAAGAAAAATTTATTGATGCTGTGATGCAAGTTGTTAAAGCCAATCAAGAATTTGTACCACCAAGAGATAGTGGCGGCACTTTATATTTACGACCATTGCTAATTGGGGTAGGCGATAGCATCGGTGTTCATGCAGCACCAGAGTATATCTTTACGGTTTTCTGTATGCCGGTAGGGCCTTACTTTAAAGGTGGCTTAACGCCAACTAATTTTGTAGTATCTGATTATGACCGAGCAGCACCGCAAGGAACTGGTGCGATTAAAGTTGGTGGGAATTATGCAGCGAGTTTGTTACCAGGGCAAGAAGCTCATGAACGAAACTTCTCTGACTGTATTTATTTAGACCCATTAACTCATACTAAAATTGAAGAGGTTGGTTCAGCGAATTTCTTTGGTATTACGAAAGATAATGTTTTTGTTACGCCAGTTTCTCCTTCAATTTTGCCGAGTATTACCAAATATTCACTGTTGTACTTAGCAAAAGAAAATTTAGGTTTAAAAACCGAAGAAAGAGATGTTTATCTAGCAAACTTAGATGAATTTGCTGAAACTGGTGCTTGTGGAACAGCCGCAGTTATTTCACCAATTGGTGGGATTCAATATGGCGATAATTTCCACGTCTTTTATAGTGAAACCGAAGTCGGGCCGGTGACAACTAAACTTTATCATGAATTAACAGGAATCCAATATGGCGATGTTGAAGCACCAGCTGGCTGGATTTATGATGTAGCACTTTAAAATTATAAAAGGGGCTGTGACAAAAGTCTCTAACAAAAAACGCATGAAATAACGAAAAATCGTTCATTTCATGCGTTTTTTCTAGTAAAATAAAAAAGAAGTACAGGTCGCACCCCAAACTTCTACTATTTAATCCTGAAAGGACTAAACAAATGCATAATAATTATAACATAAATCAATTATCTTTGGATATTACAACTTCATTTGAACCAA